>JAPLOH010000192.1:5923-13304 GCA_026400845.1 Alphaproteobacteria bacterium | reverse complement strand
TGCGCCGCGTGCGGGCAGGGATGCAGATCATCTTCCAGGACCCCTACGGGGCGCTCAACCCGCGCATGACGGTGGAAGATATCGTCATGGAGCCGCTGCTGATCCATGGCACGAAGCCCGATGCCGCCGCGCGCGCCAAGGTGGCCGACATGCTGCGCCTGGTCGGCCTGCCCGCGCGCGCCGCCGAGCGCTTCCCGCATGAATTCTCCGGCGGCCAGCGCCAGCGCGTCGGCATCGCCCGGGCTTTGGTTCTGAAACCACGGCTCGTCGTCTGCGACGAGCCGGTCTCGGCACTCGACGTCTCGGTGCAGGCGCAAATCGTCAACCTGTTGCAGGACCTGCAATCCGAACTCGGCCTCACCTTGCTGTTTATCGCCCATGACCTCAGCGTGGTGAAGCATATCTCCGACCGGGTGGCGGTGATGTATCTCGGCAAGATCGTCGAGATCGCCGACAAGCGGACCATTTACCGTTCCCCGCTACACCCCTACACCCAGGCCCTGATCGCCGCCGTCCCCGCGCTCAACCCCGCTGCCCGCGGCCGAGGCAAGCGCCAGCGCCTCGCCGGCGACATCCCGAGCGCTCTCAACCCGCCCACCGGCTGCCGCTTCCACACCCGCTGCCCGCATGTCATGCCGATCTGCCGCAGCGAGGCACCGGCCTTGCGTGGGGGGACGGATGGGCACAGTGTCGCGTGCCATCTCGCGGGCGATTCTGCCATCTGACCTGGAGGCGAGCTTGAGTGACCTGCCGAAGGTAGTACCGGACGACTATGTGTTCATCTCAGTGCGCGACGCCGGCGACCCGGGGTACGCACAGCCATCGAGCGCGGCCGGTCACGCGCGCTATTCGCTGATCCGTCGCGGCATGACAGTCGGGGAGTTTCTGGCGGTTGATCAGCGCGGCAACCAGCCGCGCCGCGCGGATATCACCGCCAACGCCAAAGCGAAGCCAGGCCAGGGCACGCCGAACCTGGGTCTCTCTGCGCCCGACAGTGACGCGGCCCGCGCCGCCCGAGCGGAATTTCTTGGCACTGCCGCCGATCCTGCGATCGCCACCTCCGTTGCACCCGAACCGAAGGCTCCCTCTGCCATGCTTGATCCGAAGAGAAGCCGTCTTGTCTGCGAAGTGGATTTCGACAAGGACGGCAAGCAGAACGGCTTCGTCCGCCTGTTCCATTCCGTACATGCCTCCGCCTACGGCTTCATCCCCATCCCCATCACGGTGGTGAAGAACGGCGAAGGCCCGACCGTCGTGCTGGTGTCCGGCAATCACGGTGACGAGTACGAAGGACAGGTGGCGCTGTGCGATCTTTCCCGCACGCTCGACCCCGAGAAGATCAAAGGCCGCGTGATCATCCTGCCGATGGCCAATTTCGCGGCCGGGATGGCCGGCCGGCGCACCTCGCCGATCGACGAGGTCAACCTCAACCGCGCCTTCCCCGGCGACCCCGACGGCACGGTGACGCAGCAGATCGCCTACTGGATCGAGAGCACCCTGCTGCCCAAGGCTGATTTCGTCGCCGACCTGCATTCCGGCGGATCATCGCTGATGTACTTGCCGAGCGCATTGATGAAGAAGTCGGGCAACACGAAGCGGGACGAAGCCCAGCGTGCCATGCTCGAGGCATTCGGGGCGCCGATGAACTACATCTCGACCGGAGGCTCCGGCACCGGGCAGGACAACACCCTCTCGGGCGGCGCCGAGCGGCTCGGTATTCCCGCCATCGGCACTGAGCTTGCTGGCAGCGGCACGGTCACACCTCACGCGGCGCGCGTTGCGCGCCGAGGCGTCAACAACCTGCTTGTCCATGCCGGAATTCTGCCGGAGACCGAGAGGATGGAGCCGCCGACACCACCGAAATTTGTCACCGTCGCAGGCCCCGAACACTTCGTCTATGCCTCTGAAAGCGGCGTATGGGAGCCGCTGGTCGAACTCGGCCAAACCGTGACGGCGGACCAGGTAGCGGCCCGCATCTACACCCCCGAGACCCCGTGGAGGCCGCCAGTGTATCTCCGCTTCCAGGCCGAGGGCATCGTGCTGTGCAAGCGCGTTCCCGGGCGCACCAGCCGCGGCGACTGCCTGTTCCACCTCGGCGCCTGACGGGCCAACACCTCGGGTGTGCGGGTAATGCCGGCGCGTCTTGATCGCTCCGGCATTCGATATCATAAGGGCGTTAGCATGATCCCGGCCGGTATGCGGCTGCTTCGGCTGGGATCAACACGGATGGAATAGGATCGGAGAGACCATGGAAAACGCCAGCAAATGCCCGGTAATGCACGGCGCCCGCCCGCACGCGACCAACGGCGGCAGATCGAACCGTGACTGGTGGCCGAACCAGCTCAACCTCAAGATTCTGCACCAGAACTCCTCTCTTTCCGACCCTATGGGCGCCGGCTTCAGCTATGCCGCCGCGTTCGGGAAGCTCGACCACGCGGCGCTCAAGCAGGATCTCTACGCCCTGATGACGGACTCACAGGATTGGTGGCCGGCCGATTACGGCCATTATGGGCCGCTGTTCGTCAGCATGACCTGGCACAGCGCCGGCACCTACCGCATCGCCGATGGCCGCGGCGGCGGTGGCGCCGGGATGCAGCGTTTCGCGCCGCTCAACAGCTGGCCGGATAACGGCAACCTCGACAAGGCGCGCCGCCTGCTGTGGCCGATCAAGCAGAAATACGGCAACGCGATCTCCTGGGCCGATCTGATGATCCTCGCCGGCAATGCCGCGATGGAGTCGATGGGTTTCAAGACCTTCGGCTTCGGCGGCGGCCGCGCGGACGTGTGGGAGCCCGAGGAGGACGTGCATTGGGGCACCGAGGACACCTGGCTCGGCGACAAGCGCTACAGCGGTGATCGCGCCCTCGCAGACCCCCTCGGCGCGGTGCAGATGGGCCTCATCTACGTCAACCCGCAAGGCCCCAACGGGCAGCCTGACCCCATCGCGGCCGCGCGGGACATCCGCGAGACCTTCCGCCGCATGGCGATGAACGACGAGGAAACCGTCGCCCTCATCGCCGGCGGCCACACCTTCGGCAAGACCCATGGCGCCGGCGACGCCGCCCAGGTGGGTGCCGAACCCGAGGGCGCCAGCATCGAGGAGCAGGGCCTCGGCTGGAAGAACAGCTTCGGTACCGGCAAAGGCGTCCACACCATCACCAGCGGCCTCGAAGGCGCCTGGACCCCCAATCCCATCAAATGGGACAACGGCTACTTCGATACGCTGTTCGGCTACGAGTGGGAGCTGACCAAGAGCCCCGCCGGCGCCTGGCAGTGGATCCCGAAGGACGGCGCCGCTTCCGACGCGGTGCCCGATGCCCATGATCCGACCAAGCGCCATGCGCCGATCATGGCCACCACCGACATCTCCATGCGCGCCGAACCCGCCTATGAAGCGATTTCCCGGCGCTTTCACGCGAACCCCGACCAGTTCGCCGACGCCTTCGCGCGGGCCTGGTACAAGCTGACCCATCGCGACATGGGGCCGCGCTGCCGCTATCTCGGCCCGGAGGTTCCCGCCGAGGAGTTGATCTGGCAGGACCCGATCCCCGCCGTCGATCACAAGCTGGTCGATGCGGCCGACGTTGCCGCCCTCAAGGCGAAGATCCTCGCCTCCGGCGTGGCACTGTCCGACCTCGTCGCCACCGCCTGGGCCTCAGCCTCGACGTTCCGCGGTTCGGACAAGCGCGGCGGCGCGAATGGTGCCCGCATCCGCCTCGCGCCGCAAAAGGACTGGGAGGTCAACCAGCCAGCCAAGCTCGCGGGAACTCTGGCCGCCCTTGAGGCGATCCAGGGCGCCTTCAACGCCGCGCAGACCGGTGGCAAGAAGGTTTCGCTCGCCGATCTCATCGTCCTCGCCGGCTCCGCCGCCGTCGAGCAGGCGGCGAAGAACGCGGGGCATGCGGTGGAGGTTCCCTTCACGCCAGGCCGCATGGATGCCTCCCAGGCACAGACCGACGTCGAGTCCTTCACGGTGCTGGAGCCGGCGGCGGATGGGTTCCGCAACTACCTCAAGACCGATCTGAGCGCCCCGGCCGAGGAAATGCTGGTCGATCGCGCTCAACTCCTGACGTTGACCGCCCCCGAGATGACGGTGCTGGTCGGCGGTCTCCGGGCGCTCAACGCCAATGCCGGGCAGGCCTCGCATGGCGTCCTCACCAAGCGGCCGGGAATGCTGACCAACGACTTCTTCGTCAACCTGCTCGACATGAGCACCACCTGGGCACCGGCTTCGGCTTCGCCTGGCATGCTCGAAGGTCGTGAACGTGCGAGCGGCGTGCTCAAATGGACCGGCACCCGCGTCGACCTCGTTTTCGGTTGGAACTCCCAGCTCCGCGCCATCGCTGAGGTCTATGCCGAGGCGGGCTCGGAGAAGAAGTTCGTGCAGGATTTCGCGGCCGCCTGGACCAAGGTGATGAACCTTGATCGCTTCGATCTCGCCTGAGGCCGAGGCACAGTGACCCCATTCCGGCTCGGCCTGCTGGGCGCGGGCCGGATGGGGCGCACGCACATCGCGGCGCTGGAGAACAGCGCCGCCGTGCGCATTACCGCGATCGCCGATCCAGCTCCCGCTGCTGCCGCCTTGGCACGGCAAGGCGTCACGGTGCACGACGATCTCGATGCCCTGCTCGCTGAGCCGCTTGACGGCATCCTGATTGCCGTGCCCAGCACCCTGCACGGCGCCGCCATCGCCCGCATTGCCGCCGCCGGGCTGCCGATCCTGTGCGAGAAACCCTGCGGCATCACCGCCGCTCAGGCGCGCAGCCATGCCGGCATCGCCGAAGCTGCGGATATCAAGCTTCAGGTCGCCTACTGGCGCCGCTTCGTCCCCGCCTTGCAAGATATCCGCGCCCGCATCGCCGCCGGTGTCCTCGGCGAGATACTGCACATCGCCTGCCACCAATGGGATGCCGCCCCACCCTCCGCCGATTTCCGCGCCGGCAGCGGCGGGATTTTCGTTGACATGGGCGTGCATGAATTCGACCAGATCCGTTGGCTCACCGGCCAGGACATCACCAGCATCCACACCACCCGTGCGACCTTCGCCACGGAGGAATGCGCGCAATCACTCGCCACTCTTTCCGGCGGCACCACCGCGCTGATCTCCCTCGGTCAGCATTTCCCGCTCGGCGACGTCTGCCGCGTCGAGGTCTTCGGCACCCGGGACGCCGCCGAATCCCGCTTCCTTTGGCCCCCCGACGCCGACGCTACCTTCCATGACGCATTACGCCGCCAGGCCGAGGCCTTCGCCGCCTGGGCCGGGGGCGGGCCGCCGCAAGGCGCCTCGGCGAGCGACGCTCTGGCCGCGCTTGCCGCCGCGGAGAGGGCCGGCGCCGCACTGGGATGAATGTGCCGATGACGTGTGCAGCTTCTGCCGGGTGTTTTCACCAATCGGAAATCATCACGCGCTAGGAGGGCTGTGCGGTGGCAGGCCGGGCGTTCGATGGCGGTATCGGACGCGGCCAGCCCGGAGGCCCGAGCATGACCACAATTTCCTCGCCAATCTCTTATGGCATCACACTGACGGCGGCCGGCATCTACCAATCGCCGCTTACGCTGACGGCTTCCGGCAGCATCATGGCGAACCCGTCGGAGGCCGCGATCTACGCGACCGGCGGGACGATCGGCAACGGCGGCTATATCTCCGGCGGCGATGGCATCGTAAATCCTACCGGCCGGGCCACGGTCACCAACAATGGAACCGTCGTCGCAACACAGCCAAATGCTGGCCGGGGCGTCCTGTTAGGCGGCGGCGGCACGATCAACAATGCCGGAGTGATCTTCAGTTATGGCTCCGGGGTGATGCTGAGCGGTGGTGCCACGCTGATCAATTCTGGCACCATTGAAGCGCCGTCGGGGGATGCCATCCTGGCGACCGGCGGTGGCAACACCGTGATCCTGCAATCCGGCTTCGCCATTGCGGGACGCATCATGGCGGCCGGCAGTGGCAATGCCCTGCTTATCGAGGGAAGTGCCGGTGCTCCGCTGACGGTGGATTATGCCAACCTCGATGCCCATGGTTTCTATGTTGCGGGTTTTGCCCCAGGCGCCGACAACTACGCTACCCTGGTTGTCACCTCCGCGATCAGCCTGCCCGGCCCCATCAGCAACTTCAGCGGATTGCACGAGACCATTGATCTCACCGGCCTTGACGATTCCGGCAACAACGCCACCGTCAGCTTCGACAGCCTGACGCGCCGCCTCACCGTGACGGGCACTTCGGGGGCGGTCACCCTGCAGCTCGACGGCCCAGTGCCCAGCGGGCTTGCTGTCCTTGCCGGCAATGACGGTGGCGGCGGGACGGCGGTGCATCTTGCTGTCCCTACTGCCCCGACCCTCTCCGGGGTGCGGTTCTTCCAGGGGGCGTCGGATGGCGTACCGCTGACCCCCTTCGCCGGGCTGGTGATCACCGATCCGTTTGCCGGTGTGAACGAGACCATCACGCTATCGGTCTCCAGCCGCTACGGCGGCACCCTCAGCGTCCCGGGGATGCGCAGTTTCTCTGGGCCAACCGGTGAATATATCATTACGCTCAGCGGCACACCCGCCGCGATGGCCGCGGCCGTCGCGGGGGTATCCTTCACCCCGGCAATGCCCACGGGCGTGCTGCTCGATACCTCCATGTTCAGCATCGCGGTGAACGGCCCTGGTGGGACCACTGCGGTGAGCACCAGCGTGACCGTAGCGCGGCAGCTCTTCGGCTTCGCGGATGCCGCGCAGGGCAGCATCAAGGTCGCCGCCGCGCCGGATACCCCTGGCCTGGCCCCGACCGTCGGCGGTGCAATCAACGAGGCGGTCATCCTCGCGCCCGTTGCTGGCCATGCCTACGCGGTGCCGGCCGGCGTCGTCGCCACCTATCTCGGCGGGAGTGCGGATGCCACGCTGTACAATCCCGGCGGGCTCGATACACTGCTCGTTGGCAACTCCGGGGACGATCAGCTGCTCGCCGGCACCGGCAGCGACACCATCGTAACCGGCGTTGGGCGGAACCGCGTGCTGCTCAACACCGGCGATGCTGTGGTGCAGTCCAACGGCACGGACCAGATCAAGGGTGGCACTGGCGCCGCGACCATCATGTCAGGCGCCAACAGCCCGCTGATATTCCTCGGATCCAGCAACAACAGCGTGAACACCGGGGTGGGTGGCTATGCCACCGTGGTGGGCGGTAGCGGCGATGACAGCATCGTCTCCCATGGTGGCAGCCTGCTGTGGCTTGGCAGTTTTCGCAGTACCGTCACCGTTGCATCGGGCGACGTCGTCGCCGCGCGCACCGGCAGTGCGACGGTGAGCGCACCGAGCGGCGATGCGCTGGTGTTCGGCGGCAGCGGCACGCTGTAGTTTTTCGGCGGCACCGGGACCTCAACGGTGGCGACCGGGGCGG
>JAPLOH010000192.1:0-5885 GCA_026400845.1 Alphaproteobacteria bacterium | reverse complement strand
CCGGGGCGGGGCTCGCCAACGTGACCGCCGGCGCGGGCGGGGTACTGGTGGCGGCATATGGCGCGGCGTCGATAAATGCGCTCGGCGGCGCGGCCACCGTGATCGGCCTCGGGGCTGCCGGCATAAGCGTCATCGGCGGGAACGGGATCTATGTCGGCGCCATCAGCGGCCATAACCGGATCACCGCCGGCCCAGGCGCGGCGTTGCTGGTCGGGCGTGGCGATGGCGATGTGCTGACCGCCGGGGGCGCCGATACGGTGATCGCGGGCGCTGGCTCCGAGACCATCGACGCGACCACGGCCACCGGCACGACCTACATCGTCGCCGGTGCGGGGGACGTGCTGATCCTCGCCGGCGGGATGCCGATCCAGGTTCTGGCGGGAAGCGGGGCGGAAACCATCGTTGCCGGGTCCGGCAGCGGAGCCTTCGCCTTCGTCCATGGCAATCACGGCAACGCGGTGATCATGGGCTTCAACCCCGCACTCGACATGATCGGCCTGGTCGGCTTCCCCGCCGGCGAGGCCGTCGCCGCGCTGGCGGGCGCGGTGATCTCTGGCGGAAGCGAAAGCATGGTCCTGTCGGACGGCACACATATCACGCTCGCCGGCTATACCGGGCTGACCGCGGCGAACTTCGTCTGATCGGACATCGCCAGTGGGGGCGCGCCCTCAGCCTTCGTTTGCGTGCAGCTTGCGTAGGGCCTGATCGAGGTCCGCGATCAGGTCATCCGGCGATTCAAGGCCGACGTGGAGTCGCAGCATCGGTCCGCCGAAATCCCCGGTTCCGGCGGTGCGCGGCATGGTGCCGCTGGGCAGTGCGAGGCTTTCGAAGCCGCCCCAGCTGGCGCCCATGCCGAAGAGTTGCAGCGCTTCGGCCACCGCGTCGATCCGCTCCGGCGCGAAGCCGGGGTGGAACACCACGCCGAACAGCGAGCAGGCGCCGGTGAAATCGCGCTTCCAGATATCATGGCCGCGTGCGCCGGGCAGCGCGGGGTGCAGCACTTCCTTTACCTCGGGCCGGCCGCGCATCCAGGTGGCGACTTCGAGGGCGGATTTCTCCTGGCGCTCCATCCGGACTGCCATGGTGCGCACGCCGCGCAGCGCGAGCCAGCAGTCATCGGGGCTGGCGAACATGCCGAGCTGTCCGTTGGCGGCGCGAATGGCGGCCCAGTCCTCGGGGGTGTTGACGGTGATCGAGCCCAACAGGATGTCGGAATGGCCGCCGACATACTTGGTCAACGCCTGCATCGAGACGTCGACGCCTTTGGTGAAGGGCTGGAAGTGGAAGATGCCCCAGGTGTTGTCCATCAGCACCTTGGCGCCCTTCGCATGGGCCACGGCGGCGAGGCCTGGGACATCCTGCACCTCGAAGGTGTGGCTGCCGGGGCTCTCGGTGTAGAGCACCTTGGTGTTGGGGCGGAACAACGGGGCGATGTCGGCGGGCGTGATACAGGGGTCGTAGTATGTGGTTTCCACGCCCATACGCTTCAGCATGGTGTCGCAGAAGCTGCGGACCGGGCCGTAGACGGAGTCCGGCACCAGCACATGCTCGCCGCTGCCGAGATAAGCGAGCAGCGGCACCGTGCAGGCGGCAAGGCCGGAGGGGACAATCTTGCAGCGCGTGCCGCCTTCGATATCGGCGACCACGTCCTCCAGCGCCCAATGGGTTTCCGAGCCGCCGAGCCCGTAGGTCATCACACGCTCGGTGGGTGCCTTGGCGGCGTTGTCGCGCCGCTGCTGCATGGTCTCCACCAGCACGGTGGAGCCGCGATGCACCGGCGGGTTGACGAAGCCATGCACGTGGGTGCCGGCGCGACCCTTGTGGGAGAGGCGGGTGTAGATCGAATGCTTGGACGTGTCGGTCATTTCAGCCGGTCTCCACGGGAGTGTCGGTGCGTCCGCCCCATTCCGTCCAGGACCCGTCATAGACGGCGCCGGCGGGCAGGCCGGCCTGGATCATCGCCAGCGTCAGGATGCAGGCGGTGACGCCGGATCCGCATGATGTCACCACCTGTCGCGAGCCATCGACGCCGGCGGCGGCGAGTTTCTCGCGCAACGTCGCGGGGGGCAGCAGCGTCTGGTCAGCGGCGAGCAGGGTGTTGTATGGCAGGTTGGCGCTGCCTGGGATGTGGCCGGCGCGGATGCCCGGCCGGATTTCCGGCACTTCGGCGCGGAAGCGGTTGCCGGCCCGGGCATCGAGCACGAGTTCGGTGTTGTTCATGAGATTGCCGATAAGATCGCCCACCCCGCGCAGGCGCCGCGGGCGGTAGGCGGGCAGGAAGGTCGCGGCTTCGGTGGCAATGGGGTCGCCGGCCTCGCTCGCACGGCCTTCGCTCAGCCATTTCGGCAGCCCGCCATCGAGCACCGAGGCTTTGTCGTGCCCGAACAGCCCCATCAGCCACCAGCCGCGGGCGGCCGAGGCGAGGCCCTTCTGGTCGTAGAAGATGCAATGCGTGTCGTTGGAAATCCCGAGCGCGCCCGCGAGCTTGGCAAAGCGGCCGGGGGTGGGGACCATGTGCGGCAGCGCAGTGTCCTGATCGGCGAAAACATCGATGTCGAAGAACCGCGCGTTGGGGATATGGGCGAGGCGGAATTCCGTCATCCCGTCCTTGGTCTCGGTGGGCAGATATTTCGTGGTGTCGAACACGGCGATACCGGACGTGCCGAGATGATCGCCGAGCCAGGCGGTGGATACCAGTGCCGGAACCATGGCAATTTCCTCCAGAGTATTGATTTTATGCGAAAGGCGCGAGGGTGATGCGCCGGTTCTGCTTGCCTTTGTTCTCGATTTTGAGCACCGCCATACGGCCGATCTCCGAAGTTCGCGACACATGGGTGCCGCCGCAGGGCTGCAGGTCGACCGGCGTATCGCCGGCGCCGATGCGCACCAGGCGCAACCGCCCGGTGCCACGCGGCGGCTGCACCGAGAGGGTGCGAACCAGGCCGGGATTGGTGTCGAGGATGCTTTCATCGACCCATTCAGTGCTGACGAGATGGTCGCCGGCGATGAGATCGTTGAGACGGGCCTCGATGTCCTCCTTGGCGGGCGGTTCGGGCAGGTTGAAATCGAGCCGCGAGCGATCGGCGTTCACCGCGCCGCCGGTTACCGCGATGCCGGGCAGCACGGCACACAGCAGATGCAGCGTGGTGTGCATGCGCATGAGCGCGTGGCGGCGCGCCCAGTCGAGCGTCGCGGTCACCTCGGCACCGACCGGCGGCAGGGCGCTGTCGGGGGCGGGGACGTGCAGATTGGTATCGCCTTCGCCCTTCAGCGTATCGGCGATCACCAGGCTGCCACCGTCCCAGTCCAGCCGGCCGGAGTCACCGGCCTGGCCGCCGGAGCGGGCGTAGAACACGGTGCGGTCGAGCAGGATGCCTTCGGGGCCGGCGGCGAGAACGCGCGCCGTGCAGGTGGCGAGCGAGGCGTCCGCCATATAGAGCCGTTCGGTCATTCGGGGTCCTTCCGCGATTGCGCGGCAGGATAGAGCGCCTACGCGGCGATGCCCACCGCGTGGCGCGCAAGTCTCTCAGTCAGCCACCTCAGTCCACGCGGGTACCTCAGTCGACGCGGGCGGTCTGCACCAGTTCGCGCACCCGCGCCGCGGAGGTGGCGCCCTTCACGGCCTCACGCCACAGGGATTCGGCGACGCGTTGATGCGCGGCGATCGCTTCGTCGGCGCTGGTGATCATGGCGACGCCAACTGTTGTGCCGGGCGGGGTGTCGGGCTGGAAGGGGTTGATCGCGAGGGTCGCGCGGTCGCGCGCGCGGAGGATTTTAAATGTCCCGCTCGGTTCGCTCACCGGCAGCACGCCGAATTGCAGGCCCATCGGCTCGGCCTCCATCATGTCGGCGATGTGGAGGAGTTCGGTGGCGGCGGCCTGGCGGCACAGTCGGCGGGCGCGGTCGGACAGCGGCAGGGAGGACCCGACGCCCTGTTCAAGGAACAGGCGCATCCGTCCGATCGGGATCATCGCGATGATGCCCGGCTTGCGCGAGGCGTAGACCCGCTTGCGCGCGTTGAGGATTCCGAGGATCTGCTCCGCCGAGGCACGTTGGATCGCACGGTCACCGCCGGACTGCTCGGTCGTCTCGCCGAGGGCGGTGGCGAGGGCGTTGTCGTAGGCGTCGGTGGTGGTCAGGTAGCATATCGCGGAGTCGACCAGCAGCATCTGGTCGGCAGTTTCCTCGATCTGGCGAATGCGTTCGAGGTAGCCGACCGGGCGATTATAGTATTCGACACCGATGCCGAGCAGCGACAGCGGCGAAATCTTGAGGAGTTCGGCGAGGCGCTTGATGGTGTCGAGCTTGATCACCTCGCCCTTCTCGTAGCGATACAGGGCGGCGCGGGAAACACCGAGGCGCGCGGCGATTTCTTCCGCGCGCAGGCCGGACTCCAGGCGATAGGCACGTAGTTGCTGCCCGATTTCGGTGAAGCGCATCGACGAGTCTCCTACCAAGATCCGGACGACGACGCCCAGATCGGCGCCGACGTCTCAGAATCTATCCCAAGCATCATAATATGGCAGGAGAAAAGGTTAACGCAACCTTGCTTCAGTGGTTAAGACGATGTTTCACGTCTTTATGACGCATCCATTCCCGCCATCGTCTCAATCGCACGCACCAGGGCCGAATGATCCTGCTCCGCCCCACCGAGCGCGGTGACCACCGAGAACATCTGCTGCGCGATGGCGGTATTGGGCAGCGCCATGCCCATTTCCTTCGCCGAGGACAGCGCGAGGGCGAGGTCCTTCTGGTGCAAGCGGATACGGAATCCCGGGTTGAAGGTGCGGTTGATCATCCGCTCGGCGTGCACTTCGAGGATGCGCGATGAGGCGAAACCACCCGTGAGCGCCTGACGAACCTTGGCCGGATCGGCACCCGCCTTTTTTGCAAACGTAAGGGCTTCCGAGACAGCCTGGATGTTGAGTGCGACGATGATCTGGTTGCACACCTTGCAGACCTGACCCGCCCCGGCCTCATTGCCGATATGGGTGATGTTCTTGCCCATCAGCTCGAACAGCGGCTTGGCGCGCGCGAATGCCGCCTCGGTGCCGCCGGCCATGATGGTGAGCGAGGCCGCCTTGGCGCCCACCTCGCCGCCCGAGACGGGCGCATCCACGTAGTCGCAGCCCAGCGCGTTGATCCGCGCGGCGAAGGCCTTGGTGGCGGTCGGCGAGATCGAGGACATGTCGATCACCAGCTTGCCCGGCGTTAGCGCGTCTGCCACGCCATGGGCGCCGAACAGCACCGCCTCGACGTCGGGGGTATCGGGAACCATCAAGATGATGATTTCGGCGGCTTCGGCCACCGCCGCGGCATCGCCGACCACATGGGCGGCGGCGCGGATTTCGTCGGTCAGGCTGCTGCGGTCCGGCACGATCAGCTCATGCCCGGCGGCCTTGAGGTTCAGCGCCATCGGGCGGCCCATGATGCCCAGGCCGATAAATCCGATCTTCATGTCAACTCTCCCGTGTGGAAATGGTTCAAACGCCGTAGCGCTGGCGCCAGGCAAGCCCCGCCACCGTGTCGCCGGCGGGGCGGTATTCGCAGCCGATCCAGCCCTGGTAGCCCAGCTCGTCGATGCGGCGGAAGACGAAGTCCCAGCCGATCTCGCCAGTGCCGGGCTCATGACGCAGCGGCACGTCGGCGAGCTGCATATGGGCGATGATGGGCAAGTGCAGCTCCATCCGCTTGGTGATGTCGCCCTCGGTGGTTTGGCAGTGATAGATATCGAACTGCAACCCCACCTTCTCGGCCCCGATCGCCGCGATCACCGCGGCGGCCTGCGCCATGGTGTTGAGATGGAAGCCCGGCATGTCCCGATGGTTGATCGGCTCGAGGCATAGCCGCACCCCTTGCGCGGAGGCAAGCTCCGCGGCCCAGGC
>JAPLOH010000206.1 GCA_026400845.1 Alphaproteobacteria bacterium | reverse complement strand
TATTTCCGCCAAAAACTCCTCCGTTGGCGTGCCGAGCTTCTCCGCGAGGCCGACGGCACCCTCGCCAGCCTGTCCGAAGGCGGCATCCACGAGTCCGACATCACCGATCGGGCCAGCGTGGAGACCGACCGGGCACTCGAACTGCGCACCCGGGACCGTGCCCGCAAACTGATCTCCAAAATCGACCAGGCGTTGCAGCGGGTCGAGAATGGCAGCTACGGCATATGCGAGGAATCCGGCGAACCGATCGGTCTGAAGCGCCTTGAGGCGCGGCCCATCGCCACCCTCTCGATCGAGGCACAGGAGCGCCACGAGCGGATGGAGCGGGTGCATCGCGACGACTGACGCTTCCACCTTCGAACGTCCGCGCCTAGACTACAAATAATGCCTCATCCCGAGGCCCAAAAATTCCGGAGGAACCGTCCATGATCCGCCGCCGCCAACTGCTGAAAGCCTCCGCTGCCGGCGTCCTCGCCGCCCCCGCCCTCGTCGAATCGGTCGGCGCTGCCACCGCGTTCGACTGGAAGCAATTCAAGGGCCAGAAGATCGAGGTCAACTACCAGCTCTCGCCGCGCGCCGACGTCGCGCGCGCCAGCCTCAAGGCGTTCGAGGAGCTGACCGGCATTCGCCCGGGCTTCGAGTCGGTTCCCGAGCAGCAGCAGCGCCCGAAGGCGGCGCTGGAAATGTCGTCGGGCAAGCCGAGCTTCGATGTGCTGAACGTCGCCATGCATGTGCAGAAAAAGCAGGTCGAGGCGGCCGGCTGGATGGAGGATCTCGGCCCCTACATCAAGGATGCGTCCCTCACCAACCCCGATTTTGATCTCGCGGATTTCTCCAAGCCGGCGATGGAAGTGGCCACCGCCTCCAACGGAAAAATCACCGCGCTGGCGCTGAACCAGGACCTCTTCATCCTGTTCTACAACAAGGAGTTGTTCGCCCAGGCCGGCTTCACCGCGCCGCCGCGGACCTATGACGAACTCTACACCATGGCCAAGAAAATGACCGACCCGGCCAAGGGCGTGTTCGGCTTCGTCGGCCGCGGCCTCAAGAACGCCAACGTCGTGCTCTACGACACGATCCTGCTCGGTTGGGACCAGGAGACGGTGACGGCGGACGGCAAGAAGCTGCTCACCGACACCCCCAAGGCGATCGAGGCCGGGCTCTACTATCAGAAGCTGATGCGCGATTGCGGCCCGCCGGGCTCGGTCGGTTTCAACTGGAACGAGGCGCAGACGACGTTCATGCAGGGCCGCGCCGCCATGTGGCTCGACGGCATCGGCTTCTCCGCCCCGCTGCTCGACCCCGCCAAATCCCGCATCACCGACAAGGTCGGCTTCGCCTCGGTGCCGCGCGGCCCGCACGCCCATAATACCGCCACCTTCATCGACGGCATCGGCATCCCCGCCGGCGCCAAGAACAAGAAGGCCGCCTGGTATTTCGTGCAGTTCGTCGCGGGCAAGGATTCGATGAAGGAGATCCTGCGCTCCGGCTCCGGCACCCCGCCGCGGGCCAGCGCTTATAACGACCCGGCCATCCAGCAGAACGCCAAGTTCCCCAAGGAATGGTTCGACACCACGCTTGCCAGCCTCAAGCTCGCCCGCTCGGGCCTGCCGGTGATCGTGCCCGTCACCGAATTCCGCGACACCATCGGCGTCGGCCTCACCAACATCGTTGGTGGCGCGGATGTCGCGACCGAACTGAAGAAGGCGACCGAAGCGTTCCAGCCGGCCCTCGACAAGTCCAACGCCGGCTGATCAGCCGATTACGGCGCCGCCGCCGCGAGGGCCAAACCCTCGCGACGGCGGCGTTGGTGTTGTCAAAAGTTGAGTGCGGTTGCCTGCATCACCAGCGGCAATGTGCGCACCATCGCCAGCACCTCCTTCGGCACCTTCTCGTCCACCGAGACCATGCAGATCGCGTCACCCCCCTGATCGGCACGGCCGAGATGGAAGGTCGCGATGTTGATGCCGGCGCCCGCCAGCGTCGCGCCGAAGCGGCCGATGAAGCCGGGCTTGTCCTGGTTGGTGACGTAGAGCATGTGGCGCGCGAAATCCGCCTCCACGCGAATGCCCTTGATCTCCACGATGCGCGGCCGCGCGCCGGCGAACAGCGTGCCGGAGAGGCTGCGCTCGCCCTGCTCGGTCGCCACTGTGAGGCGCACGAGGGTCTGGTATTCGCTGGGCCGGTCATGCACGACGGTCGCGACGTCGATGCCACGCTCGCGGGCGAGCACCGGGGCGTTGACCATGTTGGCGCCCTCGCTCATCGGCCCCATCAGCCCGGCCAGCACCGCGGCATCGAGCGGGCGATGGTTGAGCTTGGCGGCGAGGCCCTCATACTCGATCGTCACCCGCTTCAACGTACCGTCGCGGGACTGGGTGAGCTGCCCGGCCATGGAGCCGAGCAGGCGGCATAGCTCCATATAGGGCCGCAGCCGCGGCGCCTCCTCGGCGGTGACCGAGGGCATGTTGATGGCATTGGAGACCGCGCCGGTGAGCAGGAAGTCGCTCATCTGCTCGGCCACCTGCAACGCCACATTCTCCTGCGCCTCGGCGGTGGCGGCGCCGAGATGGGGGGTGCAGACCACGTTGTCGAGCCCGAACAGCGGGCTGTCGGTGGCGGGCTCGGTCTCGAACACATCGAGCGCGGCACCGGCGACGTGGCCGGATTTCAGCGCATCCGCCAGCGCCGCCTCGTCCACCAGGCCGCCACGGGCGCAGTTGATGATGCGCACGCCCTTCTTGGTGCGCGCCAGCGCCTCACGGGAGAGGATGTTGCGGGTGGAGTCGGTCAGCGGCGTGTGCAGCGTGATGAGGTCGGCGCGCGCGATGAGGTCATCGAGCTCCACCTTCTCCACCCCGAGATCGAGCGCCCGCTTCTCGGTGAGATACGGATCGAACGCGATCACCCGCATCTTCAGGCCCTGGGCGCGATCGGCGACGATGGAGCCGATATTGCCGCAGCCGATCAGCCCCAGCGTCTTGCCGGTGAGCTCGACGCCCATGAAGCGGTTCTTCTCCCACTTGCCGGCCTTGGTGGAGGTGGAGGCCTCCGGGATCTGCCGGGCAAGGGCGAACATCATGGCGATGGCGTGCTCGGCCGTGGTGATGGCGTTGCCGTAGGGCGTGTTCATCACCACCACGCCGCGCGCGGTGGCGGATTTCACGTCCACATTGTCGACGCCGATACCGGCGCGGCCGACCACCTTGAGGTTCTCGGCGACCTCCAGCAACTCCCGCGTCACCTTGGTGGAGGAGCGCACGGCGAGCCCGTCATACTCGGCGATGATGGCGCGCAGATCGGCCGGCGAGAGCCCGGTCTTGACGTCGACCTCGATGCCGCGATTGCGGAAAATCTCGACGGCGGCGGGAGAAAGCTTGTCGGAAATCAGTACCTTGACCATGGATCAGCCCTCCGCCGTCACGGTTGCATAAGCCCAGTCGAGCCAGGGAAGCAGTGCGGCGACATCACCGGGTTCCACGGTGGCGCCGGCCCAAATGCGCAGGCCCGGTGGCGCGTCGCGGTAGCCGCCGATATCGAAGGCGACGCCGTGCTTCTCCAGCAGCGCCGCCATTTTCTTGGCGACATCCGCCTGCCGCTCGCTCGCGAGCGTGGTGAATTTCAGGCAGATCGAGGTGCAGGAGCGCTGCGCCGGCACCTCAGCCAGAAAGCCCGCCCAATCGCTGGCGGCAACCCAGGCGGCGACCGCGGCGAGCGAGGCCTCGGAGCGCGCGATCATTCCCTTGAGGCCGCCGACGCTCTCGGCCCAGCGCAGCCCGTCCACCGCATCCTCGGCGCAGAGCATCGAGGGGGTGTTGATGGTCTCGCCCTTGAAGATGCCCTCGATCAGCTTGCCGCCGGAGGTGAGGCGGAAGATCTTCGGCAGCGGCCAGGCCGGCTTGTATGTCAGCAGCCGTTCAACGGCGCGCGGCGACAGCGCCAGCATGCCATGCGCCGCCTCACCGCCCAGCGCCTTCTGCCAGGACCAGGTGACGACATCGAGTTTGTCCCAGGGGAGTTCCATCGCAAACGCCGCCGAGGTGGCGTCGCAAATCACCAGCCCCTCGCGATCCGCGGCGATGAAATCGGCGCTGTCATAGCGCACGCCGGAGGTCGTGCCGTTCCAGGCGAGCACCACGTCATGCGCCGGGTCGACCAGGGTGAGATCGGGGAGTTGCCCGTAGGGCGCCGTCAGCACCCGGGCGTCGGCGAGCTTCAACTGCTTCACCACATCCGTCGCCCAACCCTCGGAAAAACTCTCATGGGCGAGGATATCGACCGGACGGGCGCCGAGCAGCGACCACAGCGCCATCTCCATTGCCCCGGTGTCGGACGCCGGCACGATGCCGAGGCGCCAGTCGGCGGGCATGCCGAGAATGTCGCGCGAGCGGGTGATCACCTCGGCGAGGCGCGCTTTCGGCGCGGCGGCGCGATGGGAACGGCCGAGCATGGCGCCGTTCAGCGCATCGAGCGTAAAGCCCGGTCGCTTGGCGCAGGGGCCGGATGAGAAATTGGGGTTGAGCGGACGCAGGTTCGGCGTCACGGCGCTGGTCATCGGATAGTTCCCCTTGCAGAGAAATGGCGCCCCGGTGGGGGGGCGTGGCCCACCGCCCTGCTAGAAGCTTTCCACCGCCGATGCAACATCGTCATCGCAGAGGCGCGCCCAGCGCTCATGGTCGCGCCAGTCGCCGGCGATCTTCAGATAACGCGGCGAGTATCCCTCCAGCCGGAAGCCGAGCCGGCGCACCAGCGCGATGGAGCGGGCGTTGGCGGGTTGGATATTGGCCTCCAGCCGGTGCAGCCCCATTGGCCCGAAGGCCTCGACGATCACTTGCGAGAGCCCGGATGTCATCATCCCCCGGCCAGCCCCGCCGGCGAGCGCATAATAGCCGAGATAGGCGCTGAGAAACGGGCCGCGCACGATCTCGTTGAGGTTGATCACGCCGGCGAGCCGCCCATCCTGCTCGATCAGGAAGGATCGCCGGCGTCCGCTTGCGATGCCGGCGAACCAGGCGCGGAATCCCGCGATATCCTGGAATGGTTCCACCCAGGGGAAGTGCAACTCCGCGCTCGCGACATTGGCTGCCACCATCGCCGCGCCGTCCGCCTTGCGCACGTCACGGATCGTCACCGTCATGGCAGCACCTTGCATGGAGCCGACCAGGGAAACGCACGGGGATCGCGTGTATGCTCCGGCCTGCGGCGAATCGCGGAGAGAAACATCATGGATCACCATAGCATCAGCGGCGGCGGCTTGACCGCCCGCATCATGGCGGAGGGGGCGGAGCTGTGCTCGCTCGTCACCGCCGATGGCACGGAGATGATTTGGCAGGCCCTGCCAGCCTGGCCGCGCCATTCGCCCATCCTGTTCCCCATCGTCGGCACGGTGAAGGACAACCACTACACGGTGGACGGGCAGAGCTACGAGCTGGAGCGGCACGGCTTCGCCAAGTCCCGCCGCTATGCCTGGGCCGCGCACGGCGCCGATCATTGCCGCCTCACCATGTCGGATGACGCGGCGACGCGGGCGCAATATCCCTTCGCCTTCCGCTTCGACGTCGACTACCAGATCGGCACGGATGGGCTCGAAATAACCTACACCATCACCAACACCGGCGATGTGATACTGCCGGCCAGCATGGGCGCGCATCCGGCGTTCAACTGGCCGATCAAGCCCGGCATCGCCAAGGAGGTGCATCGGCTGACCTTCTCGCATGTCGAGGCGCTTCCGATCCGCCGCGTCAGCCCCGACGGGCTGCTGCGGCCGGAGCGCCTGCCGACCCCGATCAAGGGCCATGTGCTCGACCTCCATGAAGGCCTGTTCGCCGAGGACGCCATCATCCTCGACCAGCCCGCCTCCTCCTCGCTGCGCTACTCCGCCCCCGGCGCGCCGACGCTGATGTTCGCCTGGGAGAACTTCCCCCAACTCGGCCTCTGGATGCGCCGGGGCGGCGATTTCCTGTGCCTCGAACCCTGGCAGGGTATGTCGAGCCCGGCCGATTTCGCCGGCGATTTCCGCGACAAGCCCGGCCTGCTGCTGGTCCCACCGGGCGAGTCGCGCGCGGCGATGCATCGCATGGCGGTGATCGCTCAGGGCGGCTCCAGCGTATAGGCGCGCGAAATGTAGGCCACCCCGGGAAAGCTGCCGAAGAACCGAAAGCCGAGATGTTCCAGCAGACCGCGCGAGCGTCGGTTGGGTTCGTCGGTCACCGCGGTGATACGGCGCCCCGGCCGCGCCCTGAAGCGCTCGGCAAGGACGGCAGCAACGGATTCGGCGGCGAGTCCTCTACCCCACCAATGTGGCGCCATCGCGATGGTGAGTTCCACGTCGTCGGCAAACGCCGGGATGAACCCGGCCATCACAGCGGAGACCGGCTTCAACCCGACAATGCCGGCGAAATCACCCGCCACCCGGATCGCCCGCAGCCCCAACCCCTCCCCGGCCAGCCCCGTATTGGCGATGACAGTATCGACGGCGAAACTACGTGGCAGAATAACGTCATCGCACATGAAGCGCCGCACCGCGGGGTCGATCAACATCGCCCACAGCGTGTCCACATCCGTTTCCGTCAGCGGATCGAGCTTTAGCCTCGCGGTGATCAGCACGGGGAGCATGGGGCCAGATTCGCGATGAACGTCGGTGGGAGTCAACGCCGGCGATTGCAAACCCGCACGACCTCCCGCAGTACTGTGGCGCACATGAGAAGCGAGGCGTGTCTTGGGCGGATTGCAGGCGTTTGAATTCGGCCGGGTTCAACTGCTGCCGGGCCGCTACCAGGCGCAGGTCGCCCATGCCGCGGCGCTTTACGGCGGGATCGACAACGACTCCCTGCTGAAAGGCTTCCGCCGCGCCGCTGGGCTGCCCGCCCCGGGCGAGGACCTCAAGGGGTGGGCATCCGCGAGTTCCTCCGTTGTGTTCGGCCAGATCATGGGCGGGCTCGCGCGCCTCGGCCGCGCCATCGGCGACGCCGCGTTGATCGCCAAATCCCGCGCCCTGTTCACCGGCTGGCGCGAGACCCTGCCCGCGGACGGCAATGCGAAAATGCGGCTCTATGACTGGGAGAAACTGCTCGGCGGGCTGCTCGACCTGCATGAATACGCAGGCGAACCCGAGGCGCTGCCCACGCTGCGACTGACCGCCGCCTGGGCCGCCCGCACCTTCGATCGCACCCGCGCCCCGGCGGATGGGCATGATTTCTGGGGCGCCGGGCCGGGCGATACCTCGGAGTGGTACACCCTCTCGGAGAACCTCTACCGCGCCTTCACGCTTACCGGCGATGCGTTCTATCGGGAGTTCGCCACCGAATGGCACTACGATGCGTTCTGGGGGCCGCTGGCGCAAACTGCGTCGCCCTCGATGATCCATCCCGCCCATGCCTATAGCCACGTCAACTCCCTGGCCTCCGCCGCCATGGCGCATGCGGTGACGGGGGAGCGGCGCTTCCTCGATATCTGCATCAACGGGCATGACTTCATCCAGGCCACCCAGTGCTACGCCACCGGCGGCTTCGGCCCGGATGAGCGGCTGATGCCCGCCGATGGCAGCCTCGGCCGCTCGCTCGATCTCTGCACCTATCACGCCGAGGAGCCCTGCGGCGCCTGGGCCGGGTTCAAGCTCTCCGGCTACCTCATGCAGTTCACCGGCGAAGCCCGCTTCGGCGACTGGATCGAGCGGCTGCTGATCAACACCATCGGCGGCGCCCTGCCGCCGCTGCCGGACGGC
>JAPLOH010000088.1:5263-6303 GCA_026400845.1 Alphaproteobacteria bacterium | reverse complement strand
TGAGTTTGTTTGCCGAGTTCATTGCCAATGACCGGCCTTTGGTGGTTCGATTCGAGGGGCAGTGGTTTTTTCCGGTGGTGCAGAACTATGCGGAGGATGCGTTCGGTGTGGAGTTCATGCCGGTGGAGGCGGATTATACCGATCCGATGCTGGTGCGGACGATTGAGCGTGACGGGTGGATGATTTGGCCGGTGATCCCATACCGGTACAACACGTTGTGCAAGAATTTGCCGGTTCCGGCGCCGGCGCCGCCGTCGGCGCGGAACTGGCTGGGCACGGATGATCAGGCGCGGGATGTGCTGGCGCGGGTGATTTACGGGTTTCGGATTTCGGTGTTGTTCGGGTTCACGCTGACGATCATTTCCTCGGCCATAGGGGTTGCGGCGGGCGCCATCCAGGGGTTTCGCGGCGGGATGACGGATTTGCTGTGCCAGCGGTTCATCGAGATCTGGTCGGGCATGCCGCAGTTGTATTTGCTGATCATTTTGTCCTCGATGATCACGCCGGGGTTTTGGGTGCTGTTGTTGTTTTTGTTGCTGTTCAGTTGGATGTCGCTGACGGGGGTGGTGCGGGCGGAGTTTCTGCGCGGGCGCAATCTGGAATATGTGCGGGCGGCGAAGGCGCTGGGGGTATCGGATCTCGCTGTCATGTGGCGGCACATCCTGCCCAACGCGATGGTGGCGACGCTGACGTTTCTGCCGTTCACGCTGTCGGGTTCGGTGACGATTTTGGCGAGCCTCGATTTCCTCGGGTTCGGCTTGCCGCCGGGCTCACCGTCGCTGGGCGAGTTGGTGAGCCAGGGGAAGAACAACCTGCAGGCGCCGTGGCTCGGCATCACCGCGTTCGTGGTGCTGGGCGGATTGCTGAGCATGCTGATTTTCATCGGCGAGGCGGCACGGGATGCGTTTGATCCGCGCAAGGCGCCGAAATGAAGGACAGTTGTTCTTTTTTGAAAAAAAGAACCAAAAAACTTTTGCCCGTTTGCTTCGCGCTCTCCGCGGAGAGAGCGCGGCAAACGGATAAAAAGTTTTTGCTTCTTT
>JAPLOH010000088.1:0-5225 GCA_026400845.1 Alphaproteobacteria bacterium | reverse complement strand
TTTTCAAAAAGAAGCGCTGTCTTGCTTATCGAACTCGGGTCGCCCGCATGACGTTGCTCCGTGTCGATGCCCTCACCGTCGCCTTCGGCGCGCGCAAGGTGGTGGAGGACGTCTCCTTCACGCTCGATCGCGGCGAGACGCTGGCGCTGGTGGGGGAGAGCGGCAGCGGCAAGTCGTTGACCGCGTTGTCGGTGCTGGGGTTGCTGCCGCCGGGTGGCGCGGCCAGTGGCGCGGTGGTGCTGGATGGGCAGGCGGTGATCGGCGCCCCGGCGGCGGCGATGCGGCGGCTGCGCGGTGGCACGGCGGGGATGGTGTTCCAGGAGCCGATGACCAGCCTCAACCCGTTGGCCCGCATTGGCGCGCAGATTGCGGAGGCGATCACCCTGCACCGGCCGCTTTCCGGCGCAATGCTGCGGGCACGGGTGGTGGCGCTGCTGGAGGAGGTCGGGTTCGCCGACGCCGCCGACCGGCTGGAT
This sequence comes from Alphaproteobacteria bacterium, assembly GCA_026400845.1. Lineage (GTDB taxonomy): Bacteria > Pseudomonadota > Alphaproteobacteria > Acetobacterales > Acetobacteraceae > CAIYPH01. The sequence goes on along the minus strand of JAPLOH010000088.1, from coordinate 4,749 downwards.
GCCTTCCCGCATCAGCTTTCGGGCGGCCAGCGCCAGCGGGTGATGATCGCGGCCGCCTTGGCCAATGACCCTCCGCTGCTGATTGCCGACGAACCGACGACGGCGCTCGATGTCACCATCCAGGCGCAGATCCTCAAGCTCCTGGCGGCCGAGAAGGCGCGGCGCGGCCTCGCCTTGCTGCTGATCAGCCATGACCTGGCGATCGTCCGCCGGTTTGCCGATCGGGTGGCGGTGATGCGGCACGGGCGGATCGTCGAGGCAGGGACTGTGGCGGCGGTATTCGGCATGCCGCAGCATTCCTACACCTGCGAACTGCTGGCCGCCGAGCCGCGCGGCCGGCCGGAGCCGGTCGCCGAGGGGGCGGAGCTGCTATGCACCGCCGAGGATGTGAAGGTCCATTTCCCCATCCGCCGCGGCGTTTTGCGGCGCACGATCGGGCATGTGAAGGCGGTCGACGGCGTATCGCTGAGCGTGCGTGCCGGCGAGACGGTGGCGCTGGTCGGCGAAAGCGGCTCGGGCAAATCGACCATGGGCTATGCCCTCGCCGCCTTGCAGGATTCGGACGGGCGGATCGCATTTCGCGGCGAACCTATCCCCTGTGTCGACCGTGCGCGGATGCGCCGGCTCAGGGCGGAGATGCAGATCGTGTTTCAGGACCCGTTCGGCAGCTTGTCGCCGCGCATGTCGGTGGGTGACATCATCGCCGAGGGGCTGGCGGTGCATGCGCGGGGCGAGAGCCGGGACAAGCGGGCGGCTCGCGTTGCCGAGGCGCTGCGGGAGGTGGGTCTCCCCGCGGATATCGGCGAGCGTTTCCCGCACGAGTTCAGCGGCGGCCAGCGCCAGCGCATCGCGATTGCGCGCGCCATCGTGTTGCGGCCGCGCTTCCTGGTGCTCGACGAGCCGACCAGCGCGCTCGACATGTCGGTGCAGGCACAGATCGTGGAGTTGTTGCGCCGGCTGCAGCGCGACCACGCGCTGGGCTATTTGTTCATCAGCCATGATTTGCGGGTGGTCCGCGCGCTGGCGCACCGGGTGATCGTGCTGAAGCGCGGGCTGGTGGTCGAAGAAGGCCCAGCGGATGCGGTGTTCGACCGTCCGGTGCACCCCTACACCCAGGCGCTGATGGCCGCCGCCTTCAGCCTGGAGGCGGACGAAAGCGGCGCGGTGTCGCAGTAGGCACCGGATTGGTGGCGCGGCTGCGGTGCACCCATTGCATGGCTGATGGGGTGCTCGGTTAATATAACGCTGCTTATAATCGCCCCCGTGCCCGACAACCCCGACCTGCTTTTCCTGCTGCACGACCTCGCCCGCCATCTGCGGCTCGATGCCGACCGGCGCGCCAGCGCCTATGGGTTGACCCGGGCGCAATGGGTGATCCTCTACTGGCTCGACAAGCAGCCCGGGCTTTCGCAGAAGGAACTCGCCGAGATCGTCGAGGTCGAGCCGATCACCATCGGCCGGCTGATCGACCGGCTGGAGGCCTCGGGCCTCGTCGAGCGCCGGGCCGACCCGAACGACCGGCGGATCTGGCGGTTGCACATGCTGCCTCCGGCGCTCCCCGTGCTGCGCAAATTGCAGGAGGAGCGCACCGACATGCTCGATACCGTCGCCTGCGGGATCGATCCCGCGACCCTCGCCATATTGAAGACAGGACTTGCCCGCATGAAGGCGAACGTCTCCGCCGCCTTGCGCAGCAAGTCACTCGAAAAGGACCTCGCCTGATGTCGCAGACTGCCGCCACGGCCCCCGGATCGCACGCCATGCCGGGTGCCACCCCCCTCAAGCGTGAGCGGTCCCGCGTTTTGCGCCCCATTCTCATGCTGGGCGGCATCGCGGTCGTCGCGGTCGGCTCGTTTTTCTACTGGCTGCATGGCGGCCGTATCGTCTCGATCGACAACGCCTATGTCCGCGCCGCCAAGCTCGCGGTGGCGACCGACGTGTCAGGCATCGTCGCCGAGGTGGCGGTCAAGGAAGGCCAGTTGGTCAAAAAGGGCGACCTGCTGTTCCGCCTCGACTCCACGCCGTTCAAGATCGCCGTGGCCGGGGCCGAGGCCAATCTCGCCCAGGTTGCGCTGTCGCTGGAGGCGATGAAGCGTGACTATCAGCGCATGCTGCGCGACATCGAGGCCAAGCAAGCCCAGGTGCAGGCCGATCAGGCGAGCAATGACCGCTTCGCCGCGTTGGTGAAGGGGGGCGGCGTCACCCGCGCGGAATACGATGACGCCCGCTTCAAGCTCGCCGCCAACCAGGCGATGGTCGAGAGCCTCAAGACCATGGCCTTCGTTCAGCTCGCCCGTATCGGCGGTGAACCTGACCTCGACGTGCGGACGGCGCCGCAATACCTTCAGGCCAAGGCCCAGGTGGACGAACTGCGCCGCCAGCTCGTCCATACCGAGGTGCTCGCCCCCTTCGCCGGCATCGCGACCCAGGTGGAGAGCATGCAGCCCGGCATGTTCCTCGCCGCCGCCACCCCGGGCCTGGGCCTGATCTCCAGCGAGCGGGTGTGGATCGACGCGAGCCCGAAAGAAACCGACCTCACCCACGTCAAGCTCGGCAACCATGTCGACGTCACCATCGACACCTATCCCGGGCGAACCTGGAATTGCGCCGTGCAGTCGATCGCCCCGGCCTCGGGCGCCGAATTCTCGGTGTTGCCGGCGCAGAACGCCTCGGGCAACTGGGTAAAAGTGGTGCAGCGCATTCCGCTGCGGGTCTCCTGCGACCGCAAGGACGCCGACCCGGTGCTGCGTGCCGGCATGAGCGCCGTGGTCGAGATCGACACCAAGCACACCCGTCACTGGCGCGACCTGATGCCCTGAGCGGCCGCAATGGCCATCCGAATATGAGCGGCGGCGGGGTTGCGCGCCATCGCGGGGTGATCACCGTCTGCGTGATGGTCGCGACGCTGATGCAGGTGCTGGATTCCACCATCGCCAATGTCGCGCTGCCCTATATGCAGAGCAGCCTGAACAGCACGCTCGACCAGATCACCTGGGTGCTGACCTCCTATGTCGTCGCCTCGGCGATCATGACGGCACCGGTCGGCTGGCTCGCCGCGCGCTTCGGGCGCAAGCGGCTGTTCCTGATCTGCCTGGTCGGCTTCACGCTCACCTCCATGCTGTGCGGCGCGGCGCAAACGCTGACCCAGATGGTGGTGTTCCGGGTCGCCCAGGGCGCGTTCGGCGCGGCGCTGGTGCCGCTGTGCCAAGCGATCATGCTCGACATCTACCCAGTGGAGAAGCGCCCGCAGGCGATGGCGATCTGGGGGCTCGGTGTGATGGTCGGGCCGATTTCCGGCCCCACGCTCGGCGGCTGGCTCACCGAGGCCTATAACTGGCGCTGGGTGTTCTACGTCAACCTGCCCTTCGGCGTGCTCGCGGTCACCGGGCTGGCGTTGTTTCTGCCCAAGACCGAGCCCAACCGCGCGCTGCGCTTCGACTGGACCGGGTTTGCCGTTCTTGGCATGGCGATCGGCTGCCTGCAACTCATGCTTGATCGTGGCCAGGAGCTCGACTGGTTCAACTCCACCGAGATCGTCGCCGAACTGGTGCTCGCCGTGCTCGGCACCTATCTGTTCACCATCCACATGCTCACCGCCGAGCGCCCCTTCCTGCCGCCGGCGATGTTCAGGGACCGCAACCTCACCTCCGCCATGCTGATCATGGGCACGACCGGCATGGTGCTGATGGCGAGTTCGGCCCTGCTCGCGCCCTATCTGCAGAATCTCGCGGGCTACCCGGTCGAAACCGCGGGCATCGTCATGGCTCCGCGCGGGCTCGGCACCATGATGGCGATGATCCTGGCGGGCAAATATGGCGGACGTGTCGACCAGCGCCTGTTCATGACCGTCGGCGTACTCGTGCTGGCCGGCACGCTCTACTCGATGAGCGGCTGGACGCCTGACGTCTCGCGCGAGCGGCTGCTCGGCACCTTCATCCTGCAAGGCTTCGGCATGGGCTGGATCTTCAACCCGCTCTCGGTGATCGCCTACGCCACCCTCAGCCCGCAATACCGCGCCGACGCCGCCGGTGTCCTGGCACTCGGCCGCAATATCGGTGCCGCTGTCGGCATCTCCATCACCTCGATCGCCCTGACCCGCAACGCCCAGACAGTGCACGAGGTACTGAGCGCGGTGGCAAGCCCCTTCAACCGACTGCTGCACGGGGCAACCCCGCTGGCCCACGCGCTCGACCCCATGACCACCCAAGGGGCGGCCGTACTCGACCAGATGATCAACCGCCAGGCGCTCATCGTCGCCTACAACAACGACTTCCTGCTGATGACCTGGGTAACCCTGCCAACCCTAATACTCCTCGCCATGATGCGCCGCGTGCGGCGCTGAACCCGCACCGCGGCTCCGGGTGGATCGGAAAGAAGGCCAGGGGCGCAGCCCCTGGACCCCGCTGGGGCCTGAGGCCCCAGACCCCCACGCGTTAAGAGGGTTTGGAGTGAGAGAGGGGGCCTACTCCGTGGCTGCAACCATCGAGTAGGCCCCCTCTCTCACTCCAAACCATTCCTTCAATGCATGAGGTCCAGGTGCTCGGCACGTCGCGCGAAGGCGCGCTCCGGACCTGGCGGGGGTCGAGGGGGCAGCGCCCCTCGCCTTGCTTTCCAGTCCGTCCGGGGTTGCGGTGTGGTGCGGCGGCGGGGCATTCTGGTGGGATGATTGGCGATGCAACTCTCGAAATTCGTGGCCTCACTCGCCGCTTTGGTGTCAAGATCGCGGTGGACGATGTGTCCCTTGCGGTG
>JAPLOH010000173.1 GCA_026400845.1 Alphaproteobacteria bacterium | reverse complement strand
GGCTGCATGCTCTACGAACTTATCCCCAACATGCCGGAGCACAGGCTCGCCCCTCTCATGACAGCCTTCGCCAAGGCCATGTCACAGGCCAGCCAATTTAATGGACTGTTTGCAAAATCGAAATGAGGGGATGGTTGAGCCCAATTCCAGGAATCGGGCGAATCGCCGAGATTCGAAATATTCGCCAATAATGCTATCGGTATCTTCGATAAATTTATGCCAGACTACCCACGGCTTTCCGTCAGCCATCGCCCATGCGCCGTGAACAATTAGATTTCTATCGTTCGCTAGAATTACGAAGCTGGACTTCAACGTACCGAGATCTTGATGTCCCTGTGCTCTCTCCGCGCAGTCAATGATGGCAATGAAATTTTCGGTCGCGGGAGCTCGGGCTAGCTTCAAGCGCTCCCTCATTCCAGCATCCGCCAACAGCCAAGCAATTTCAATGACCTCTTGTTCGATGCGTCCGAAGAGGACGACGGCATCTGCTATGGCCAACCTTGTCCATGCAGGGAGATCGGTAGATAAATTGATGCCGTCTGGCATTGAGGTGCTCATGGCTCAATGCGCCTGAATTTGACGCTGAAAATCAATTGCCGAGGCGCGCTCATACCGCACCTCTAAAGTGCGACTCGCTTCCGGCCCACGATCAGCACGTCATCCATACTTGCCTCGCTGACGCGGCGGGCCTCGGGGGCGAGGAGCGTGTCGCGTGTGCGGGCGATCTGCTCGTCCCGGATGAGGAATTGCCAGGCGGCAAGCTCCGCCGCGGAGGGCGGGAGCGCGGAGGGAACCGGGCGCGTGGCGATCTTGCTCATGGCCGCATCATATCCTCACCCTCTGCATCACGGAACCATTTCCGTGCCCCCTACACCCCCAGCAACACCGACGCATTGGCACTCACCAGGGTGCGAATTTCGGCCTCGCTGAATTGCAGGTCGATCAGATGGCGCACGATGGTGCGGAAGCCTTCCACCGGCAGCGGCGCGTCGGTCAGGCCGAGGTCGGAGCCGAGGATGGTGCGATCGACGCCGGCGACGCGGATGAGGTGGGCGAGGTCTTCCGGTTCCCAGTGCTTCACGCGGGAATTATCGATGAACATGCAGATGGAGTGCTCGTGATAGGCGCCCATCGCCACGAGATCGCGGATTTCCTGGTCGGTGCAGCCGACGATGTAGCTGGGGTGGTTGACCATCAACTTCCGCACGCCGCGGCGCTTTGCCTCGGTGAACAGCAGGAAGATCTCGTTGGCATCGAGATGCCCGCCGGCCAGGATGATGTCGGCGGCGGCGATGAGGTCGAGGCATTGCTTGGCGGCATCGAGCAGCTTGCCGCTGGCGTCCAGCACCGTGAGCGGCGTGGGCTCGAGCATCTTGGTGGCCGTCTTGGGGAAGCTGCTGGCGCCGGCGCCGTGGGCCTTCTTGGCGGCATCGCGCAGATGGTTGGCCGCCGAGAAGGTCGGCATCCAGACAATCTTGCCGCCGAGCTTCACGCAGTGCTCGACCGCGTAGGGGTTCACCCCGCCGACGGCGTTGTTGAGCGCGACTCCGGAGAACAGCTTCACCTTCAGCTCGGGATGATCGCGCTGGATCATCTGCACGTGGGACATGCCGGGGTAGTAGTGGTCCTTGGTGACGAGCGCCTTGAAGCCGGCAGCCTCGGCCTGCATGGCGGCATCGATATGGTCGAGGATGCGCGGCATCACCGAGGGGCCGCTGTGGCAATGCAGATCCACCGCGCCCTGCAGGAGGGCCGAGATGCGGTCGTCATCGGGGCAGATGGGGGCGGCCATGGTTTCCTCGCCTTTTATTTATTGTTCGGCGATGGTGTGCCGGGCGGCGCGGAATTGGCAAGGGCGCCGGCGAGGTCCTGCCCGCCATGCTCCGCGGAAATCTGAACCGTCCTCTCGGCATCGACGCCCTCACCCCGGCCCTCTCCCACGAACGTGGGAGAGGGAGCAGGCGAGTCTTACCGTCCGAGATGGACTCCGCGGGCGGCCTTGATGCGGGCGAGCAGCGCCTCGGCCGGCACGGCCTGCGCGGGGTCGGACAGGTATTCGGCGTGCCCGGCCACCACCTCCTCGTGCAGCCAGCGCTCCACCAGGTCATCGCGCTCGATGAGGGCGCGCAGCCCGGCGCGCACCACGTCCGCCGCGCTGGCATAGGCGCCGGAGGCGACCTTGCGGGCGACGGACTCGGCGATTTCGGGCGGCAGGGTGACGCTGACTTCCATCGGGCTGGGCATGGCGGGTCTCCGACTGGCATGTTTCTATCGCATCGGCGGGCCGGTTGCACGCGGGAGGTTCGCCCATGCTTGCGCCGCATGGGTGCGCGGGTGCGGGTTTGTTGACATCGGCGGGGCCGCCGCTATAACCCGCGTCTTCCTGGCGACCGGGTTCCGGCCGCCACGGCGCTTTTGTGCGCCGGCCTGAGACGGCCGGCTTTATACAGGATCGAGTCCGATGTTCGCAGTCATCCGCACCGGCGGGAAACAGTATCGCGTGACGCCCAATGCGGTGCTCAAGGTGGAGAAGCTGGAGGCCGAGGCCGGCAGCACCATCACGTTCACGGACGTGCTCGCGGTTGGCGGCGAAGCCGGCATGCGCATCGGCACCCCCAACGTGGCCGGCGCCACCGTGACGGCCACCGTGGTCGCGCAGGACCGTCTGGACACCGTCATCATCTTCAAGAAGCGCCGCCGGCAGAACAGCCGGCGCAAGAACGGCCACCGCCAACCGGTGACCGTGCTGCGCATCGCCGACATCACCGGCTGAGCAGGAGCACCCAACCATGGCACACAAGAAAGCCGGTGGCTCGTCCCGCAACGGGCGCGATACCGAAGGCCGGCGCCTCGGCGACAAGAAATACGGCGGCGAGGCTGTCGTTGCCGGCAACATCATCATCCGCCAGCGCGGCACCAAGGTGAAGCCCGGCCGCAATGTCGGCCTCGGGCGTGACCACACCATCTTCGCGCTGATCGACGGCAAGGTGGAATTCCAGCGCCGCGCCGACGATCGCGTGCAGGTCTCCGTCACCCCGCTGCCGGTCGCCGCCGAGTAATCGCGCCGCGCCCCTGCTGTACGCGTGAAGGGGTCGGCGCCTAGCCGACCCCTTTCGCATTTTTGGACCACCCCAATGAAAAACCCAGGGTCATGAAGTTCCTCGATCAGGCCAAGATCTATTGCCGCAGCGGTGACGGCGGCAACGGCGTCATCGCCTTCCGCCGCGAGCGGTTCATCGAGTTCGGCGGGCCGGATGGCGGCAATGGCGGCAAGGGCGGCGACATCATTTTCGAGGCGATGCAAAACCTCAACACTCTCATCGATTTCCGCTACGTCCAGCATTTCCGTGGCGCCAAGGGCGGCAACGGCTCGGGCGCGGACATGACCGGGCGCGGCGCCGAGGACGTGGTGATCAAGGTGCCGGTCGGTACCCAACTTTTCGATGACGACCGCGAAACCATGCTCGTCGACCTCGACGTGCCCGGCAAGCGCGTGGTGCTGCTCCGTGGCGGCGATGGCGGCCACGGCAACGCGCATTTCAAAAGCTCCACCAACCGCGCCCCCCGCCGGGCCGATCCGGGCTGGCCGGGCGAGGAGCGCTGGATCTGGCTGCGCCTCAAGCTGATCGCCGACGCCGGGTTGGTGGGCCTACCCAACGCCGGCAAATCCACCCTGCTTTCCGTGGTCTCGGCCGCCAAACCCAAGATCGCCGACTACCCCTTCACCACGCTCCACCCGCAGCTCGGCGTGGTGCGGCTGTCGATGACGCAGGAATTCGTCGTCGCCGACATCCCCGGCCTCATCGAAGGCGCCCATGAGGGCGCGGGACTCGGCGATCGCTTCCTCGGCCATGTCGAACGCTGCGCCGTGCTGCTGCATCTCATCGATGGCGCGGCTGGGAACGTGGTGAAGGCCTACCGCACCATTCGCGAGGAACTCGCCGAATACGGCGGCGGACTGGCGGACAAGCCGGAAATCGTGGTGCTCAACAAGGCGGACGCGATGACCGCGCGGGAGATTTCATCCCGCCGCGCCGCCCTGCGCAAAGCAAGTGGCGCCCCCGTCTACGTCATCTCCGGCGTCACCCGCGCGGGATTGCCCGACCTGCTGGCCGCCGTGTGGACCGACATCACCGAAGCCCGCAAGGCCAGGGCGGCATGAGGGCGGCGGCATGATCCCCGCACTGTCATCCGCCCGCCGGGTGGTGGTGAAAATCGGCTCGGCCCTCGTGGTGGATGCCGCCAAGGCTGTCCCCCGCAAGGCGTGGCTCGATGGGGTGGCGGCCGACATTGCGGCGCTCCGGGCGCGGGGGACGGATGTGATCGTGGTGTCGTCCGGTGCCATTGCGCTGGCGCGCCGCGCGTTGAAGCTGACGCGCAAGACGTTGCGGCTGGAGGAGAAGCAGGCCGCGGCGGCGGTGGGGCAGATCCGGCTGGCGCAGGCCTGGACGGAGGCGTTGCAGGCGCATGGGCTGATGGCGGCGCAGTTGCTGCTGACGTTGGAGGACAGCGAGGACCGGCGGCGCTATCTCAACGCGCGGGCGACGCTGACGACGCTGCTGGGGCTGGCCTGCGTGCCGGTGATCAACGAGAATGACAGCGTGGCGACGGCGGAAATCCGGTTTGGCGACAATGACCGCCTCGCCGCGCGAGTGGCCGAGATGGTGTCGGCCGATCAACTGATCCTGTTGTCGGACATTGACGGGCTCTACACCGCCGATCCGCGCCGCGATCCCACGGCGACGCATATTCCTGTCGTGGAGGCGATCACGCCGGAAATCGAGGCGATGGGGGGCGAGCCGTTGCCGGGCTATTCGTCGGGCGGCATGCGCACCAAGCTGATGGCGGCGCGGATTGCCACCGGGGCGGGGGTGGCGATGGCGATCGCGGTTGGCGATGTCGAACATCCCCTTCGCGCGCTCGCCGACGGCGCCCGCTGCACCTGGTTTCTCCCCGCACCCGAGGGGCGCACGGCGCGCAAACGCTGGATTCTCGGGACCATCCAGCCCGCCGGCAGCCTCACCGTCGATGCCGGCGCCGCGCGCGCGCTGGCCCAGGGGCGCTCGCTGCTGCCGGCCGGGGTGCGCGCGCTCGATGGCGAATTTGTCCGCGGCGATGCGGTGGTGGTGAGGGATGCCGCGGGCACCGAGCTGGCCCGCGGCCTCTCCGCCTACGGCAGCGCGGACGCAGCGCGCATCATCGGGCACAAAAGCGGGGAGATCGAGGCGCTGCTGGGCTGGCGCGGCCGCGATGAACTGATCCACCGCGACGACCTCGTGCTGCTGTAGGGCGGGTGCAACCCGCCACCATCACGGCGCGGCCCGGCGCCAGTAGCCATCTACGCCCGAACCGGGCAAACTCGGAGCAGGGAAACGCCATGGACATCGAAACCGACCGCATCGCCACGTGGCTCAATGAAGCCGCCACCGCCGCCCGCGCCGCTTCCGGCGCGCTGGCCCGTGCGCCCGAGGCCGTCCGCAACGCCGCACTCCGCGCCGCCGCCAGTGCGCTCCGCGCCGCGAGTGACGAAATCGTCGCCGCCAATGCGCGTGATCTCCAGGCGTTCGACGCCGCGGGCAGCACCGCCGCCTTCCGCGACCGCCTGGCGCTCACCCCCGCCCGCGTCGACGCCATGGCGCGCGGGCTCGACGATATCGCCGCCCTGCCGGACCCGCTCGCCCGTTCGCTCGGCGAATGGACGCGCCCCAACGGCCTCCTCATCCGCCGCGTGCCGCAGCCGCTCGGCGTCATCGGCATGATCTACGAGAGCCGCCCCAATGTCGGCGCCGATGCTGCCGGGCTGTGCCTCAAGGCCGGCAGCGCCGTCATCCTGCGCGGCGGCTCCGACAGTTTCCACTCCGCGCGGGCCATCCATGCCGCCATGCAGGCCGGGCTGCGCGCCGCCGGGCTGCCGGAAGCCGCCGTGCAGATCCCGCCCGAGACCGATCGCGCCTACGTGGCCGCGATGCTCGGCGCCTCGGGGCTGATCGACATGATCATCCCGCGCGGCGGCAAATCCCTCGTCGAGCGGGTGCAGCGCGAGGCGCGCGTCCCCGTGCTCGCCCATGCCGAGGGGCTCTGCCACACCTATATCCACGCGGCCGCCGACCCCGCGAAGGCGCGGTCCATCCTCGCCAACGCCAAAATGCGC
>JAPLOH010000124.1 GCA_026400845.1 Alphaproteobacteria bacterium | reverse complement strand
TGAAAGTCACGACGCGGGACCTCGGCGATGCCGTCGAAATCCGGGTGCGCGACAACGGCACCGGCATCCCGCCGGAGATACGGGACAAGCTGTTCCAGCCGTTCTTCACCACCAAGCCCACCGGCGAGGGCACCGGGCTCGGGCTTTCCATCAGCTACGACGTCGTCACCAAGCAGCACGGCGGCACCATCACGGTTGACAGCGCGCCCGGCGTGTTCACCGAATTCACCGTCACCCTGCCCCGCACCACGCAAGGAACCGCCGCATGAACCTGCTCATCCTCGTGGTCGACGACGAACCCGACGTCGAGGCCCTGTTCCGGCAGCAGTTCCGCCGCGACACGCGATCGGGCCGCTTCGCGCTGGATTTCGCCACCTCCGCCCCCTCGGCGCTCAGCATGGTCGAGAGCGCGGATGACAGCGCGCTGATCCTGCTGCTGTCGGACATCAACATGCCCGGCATGACCGGCCTGGAACTGCTGCCGCGGGTGAAGGCGCTGCGGCCGGACCTGCCGGTGATCATGATCACCGCCTATGGCGACCCGGAGACGCGGCGGCTGGCCCGCGAGGGCGGGGCCGAGGATGTCTACGCCAAGCCGATCGATTTCGTGGCGCTGAAAGCCGAGATCGATCGGCGGATCATTGCCAAGGGAGTATCCGCATGAGCGCCGCCACGCCGGACCCCGCTGCGCCCCCACCCTCCCCCGACATGTTCGAGCTCGTCACCCGCGCGGCCAACGTGGCCTACTACGAGTGGGAGCCCGACCGGAACCATCTGCGCTTCTCCCGTGCCCTGGTCGACCTCTTCGGCTTCGATCCCGCCGACTGGACCATGCCGCGCTTCGTCGATCACCTGTATCCCGACGACGTCGCGGCCTACCGCGCCGCGACGGTCGCCTTCTTCAAGAGCGCCGACGAATGCCGCGAGACGACCTACCGGTTCCGCGCCGCCGATGGGCGATATCGCTGGGTGCGCGACCAGGGCCTCGTCCAGCGCGACGCCGCCGGCCGCGTGACCCGGCTGGTCGGCACCACAGTCGACATCACCGTGGCCAAGCAGCGCGAGATCGACCTCCAGGAATCGCTGGACTACCAGACGGCGATCTCCGACGTGCTGAAAATCATCAGCCGCTCGACCTTCGACCTGCAACCGGTGCTGGACACGCTGGTGGAGGCTGCCGGACGGCTGTGCGGCGCTGAAAACACTACCTTGTGGCACGGCGACGAGACGCATTGGTCGTTCGGCGCCATGTATCCACCCGACTTTGCGCGCGAGCAGGCGAACCGGGCATTCGGCACATTTGCGCATCGCCCCGAGGCACCCGGGGCCTCCATGCGTGCCTGGGGCGAGCGGCGCGTAGTGCAGATCGAGGATGCGACACAAGTCGAGGGATATAATGAAGCCAATATCCGGTCGGGCATGCGCACGGTGCTGGCCGTTCCGCTGCTGCGGGCGGGCCAGGCGCTCGGCGTGTTCGTGCTGTGGCGCCGCCATGTCGAACTCTTTACCCCCAGGCAGATCGACCTCATCAGCATCTTCGCCGACCAGGCGCTCATCGCCATCGAGAACACCCGCCTTCTGATCGAACAGCGGGAGGCGCTGGAGCGGCAGACGGCGGTTGCCGATGTGTTGCAGGTCATCAACGCCTCGGCCGGGGTTCTCGTGCCGGTGTTCGAGACCATACTCGAAAAAGCGATGCGGCTGTGCGGCGCGGCGTCGGGGCTCATCGACGTCTTCGATGGCGAGCAGCGCAACATCACCTGCCTCCTCGGCGTCCGCGACGAGTATCGGGCGCACAAGATGGCGAACATTCCGTGGCGACCTCGCAGTGGCGATATTCTGGCAGCGGGCAGGTCGCGCCAGACCCTCGATCTACGGGAGTCCGATGGCTACAAGACAGGCAACGTTCTGACGCGTGGGGCCGCCGACATCGAGGGCGTTCGCACGCTCCTGGCCGTGCCGCTGGTCAAGGAGACGGTGTTGCTTGGGGTGCTCTGGGTTTACCGCCGGGAGGTGCGCGGCTTCGCCGACAGGGAAATCGCCCTCCTCGAAGCCTTTGCCGCCCAGGCGGCGATCGCGGTCGAGAATGCCCGGCTGCTCGGCGAGTTGCAGTCCCGCACCGAGGAACTGGCGTCTCGCAACACCGAATTCGCCGAACAGATCGACCACCAGGCCGCCACTATCGATGTGCTGAAGGCGATGTCGGCCTCGCCCGGTGATCCACAGCCGGTGCTCGAGCTGATCGTGCGGCGTGCCCGGCAGCTTTGCTCGGCCTACGGCGCGGCGATCTTCGACTTCGATGGCGAAGTGATGGATTATCTCGCGTCCGACACCGAACCTGATTTCGACACCGCCGCCCTACTTGCCTTCAAGAAGCAGTTCCCGATGCCACCAAGCCGCGAGACGATCGCGGGGCGTGCCCTGCTGGACAGACAGCTCATTCACGTGCGCGACGCCGACACCAACCCCGATCTGCATCGAACGGTCCGCTCCATCAACGTCAAGGCTGTCGTGGCGGTTCCGTTTTTTCGTGATGGCGCCGTCATCGGTACCATCTCCATGAACACCAAGGCCGATACCGGTTTCTCCGACACCCAGATCGCCCTGCTGCAAACCTTCGCCGAACAGGCTGTCATCGCCATCCGCAGCGCCGAGACCTTCCGCGCGCTCGAGGCCCGCACCGCCGAACTCGCCGCCCGCAACAGCGAATTCGCCGAACAGATAGACCACCAGTCCGCCACCATCGACGTCCTCAAGGCCATGTCCGCGTCCCCCGGTGACGCGCTGCCGGTGCTCGAGCTTATAGCCCGACAGGTGCGCGTTCTCGGCGCGGTCGCGACCGCCGGGGTTTGGGAGTACGACGGGGTGCTGATGCATCTGCGCGGCTTCGACGACAGCAGCCGCGCGATGCCCGATGACGCCCGCAACGCCTATGTCGCCTCGTTCCCGCGGCCGCCCGGGCGCGATACAGGCGGGGGGCGCGCCATCCTGGAGGCGCGCACGATCTACATGCCGGACGTGCAGGCCGATCCCGACGTCAGCCCGGTGGTGCGCGCGCTCGGCCACCGCGTCATGATTTCGGTGCCGATGCTGCTCGACGGCAAGGCAGTTGGCACCATAAATGTCGCCTCCTGGAACCCCGAACCGTTCCGCGACAGCCAGATCGCCCTCGTGCACGCCTTCGCCGAACAGGCGGTTATCGCCATCCGCAGTGCAGAAACCTTCCGCGCCCTTGAATCCCGCACCGCCGAACTCGCCGCCCGCAACAGCGATTTCGCCGAACGCATCGACCAGCAGGCGGCGACCATCGACGTGCTGAAGGTGATGTCGGCCTCGCCGGACGACACCCAGCCGGTGTTCAACCTCATCGTCCGTCGCGCACGTGAGGTGTGCAACAGCGAAGCAGCCGGCTTATACGAATACGACGGTGAACTGTTGCATTTTAGCTCATATAACAGTACGAGCGCAAATTCTATCCCAGAGTACTATGCGACCGGACGCGGAGGTGCCGCGTATGCAGCCCTCTGGCCGATGCCTCTGTCGCGGAAATCGACCGCCAGCCAAGCCATACTCGATCGGGCGATCATCCATGTCCGGGACCACGAGACGGCTCCGGACCTGGATCACGCAGTACGGGGCGTGGGCCATCAATCGATGGTTGCCGTTCCATTGCTGCGCGAAGATACGCCCATTGGGTCGATTGTTCTGGCGAACTCGAAACCCGGCGGGTTCACCGACAGCCAGATCGAGCTGCTGAAGACATTCGCCGAGCAGGCGGTGATCGCCATCGGCTCGGTTGCCACCTACCGCCAGTTGCGCGAACGTACCGCTGAACTCACCCGCTCCGTCGCCGAGCTTCATGCGCTTGAGGAGGTGCTGCGCGCCGTCAATTCGTCCCTCGACCTGGAAACCGTACTCGCGACCGTCATCAACCACGCCGTTCCGCTGGCGGGGGCCGAGGAGGGGCTGATCTATGAATTCTCCGACGCCGAGCAGGTGTTCGTGCCCAAGGCGGCCTATGGCATGAGCGAGGACCGCGTCGCCGCATTGCGCGAGCGGCGCATCCGCATCGGCGAAACCTATCTCGGCCGCAGCGCCGCCGAACGGGCGCCGGTCGCCGTCGATGACGTGCAGGCCGACACCTCCACCCCCGAGGCGCGCACGCTGCTGCAAGGCATCCACGCCGTCCTCGCCGTGCCGCTGCTGCGCGAAAACACCGTGGTCGGCGGCCTGGTGATCCGCCGCCGCAGCGAGGGCGCCTTCACTTCCGCCACCATCGCGCTGATGCAGACCTTCGCCGCCCAGTCGGTGCTCGCCATCGAAAACGCCCGCCTGTTCGAAGCGGCGCGACGGGCGCAGGCAGCCTCCGACGCGGCGCTGGCCGATCTGCGCCGCACCCAGGACCGGCTGATCCAGACCGAGAAGCTCGCCTCGCTTGGCGCACTCACCGCCGGCATCGCGCATGAAATCAAGAACCCGCTGAACTTCGTCAACAACTTCGCCGCCCTCTCGGTGGAACTGCTCGATGAACTGCGCGCGGTGATCGACCCGGAGCCGATCGGGGCGGCGGCGCGCGACGAGGTCGCGGAACTCACCACCATGCTGAAGGGCAATCTGGACAAGGTGGTGAGCCACGGCAAACGGGCCGACGGGATCGTCAAGAACATGCTGCTGCATTCGCGCGAGGCCGGCGGGGAGCGGCGCGAGGTGGATTTCAACGCCACCGTCGAGGAGGCGCTGAACCTCGCCTACCACGGCGCGCGGGCGGAAAAGCCCGGTTTCAACATCACGCTGGCGCGCGACTATGATCCGGCGATCGGCGCCGTCACGCTTTATCCGCAGGAGTTCACCCGGGTGCTGCTGAACCTGATCGGCAACGGTTTCTATGCCGCCACCAAACGCAAGGCCGAGGCGCCGGAGGGTTTCGAGCCGACCCTCACGGTCAGCACTGAAACACACAGGGACGCCGTGGTGGTGCGGGTGCGCGACAACGGAACCGGCATGCCGGACGCGGTGAAGGCCCGTATCTTCGAGCCGTTCTTCACGACCAAGCCGGCCGGCGAGGGCACCGGGCTCGGTCTGTCGCTCAGCCACGACATCGTGGTGAAACAGCATGGCGGGACGATCGCGGTGGCCAGCGAGCCGGGGCTGTTCACCGAATTCACCGTCACGTTGCCACGCGGAGCGGCGTGATGCACGAGGCGGGCAATCAGCATCGCGCGGGCATCGGCGCCGCACTGGCCGCCGGCGCCGAGGGCGCGCTGGAGACGATGCCATTCCTCGTCGTCGCCGGGCTGATCGCCTTCGCGCCGATGGGCGAGGCGATGTCGGGCATCGGCATCGTCGCGGCCTTCGTGAGCGCGATCCTGGCCGGGCTGTGGACGCTGGGGTTCGCCGATCGCCGCGGCCTGATCGGGGGGCCGTCGTTGGGCCTGGCGCTGATGATCGGGGCGGTGTTGCAGACGCTGCTGCAGCGACAACTGATGGGCACGGCGGATATCGGCACCGCGCTCGCGCTCAGCATGACGCTGACGGTGGCGGCGGGGCTGCTGATGGCCGTGGTCGCGGTCTGCGGGATCGGGCGGCTGGCGGCGCTGATGCCGTATCCGGTGCTGTCGGGGTTGCGCAACGGCACCGCGCTGCTGCTGATCCTCGAGCAGGCGCATGCGGCGATGGGCATGGCAGAGGCGCATGACGGCGGGTTCCATTTCGCCGAGATCCACCCGGGCGCCGTGGTGGTGACGGTGGTGACGGTGGTGGCGATGTTCGTCCGGCTGCGGGTGCTGCGCGCCGTGCCGCCGATCCTGCGCGCGCTGGTGGCCGGCATGGTGACGCACCATGTGCTGGCCGTGTTGCCCGACATGACGGGATCGGTCGGTCCGCTGATGGCGATGGCTCGGCCGGAACCGGTGCTGCTGCGGGACCTCGGCGCGGGGTTCGCCGCACTCCCCCGGCTGCCGTTCGCGGTGCTGAGCGAAACCCTGCTGCCGACCCTACTGTCGATGGTGTTTCTCGGTCTGCTGGAAACGGTCGCCGCCGCCTCGGCGCTGCACAACGAGACCGGCCAGCGCGGCAGCGGGCGGCGTGACCTGCTGGCGGTCGCGCTGGCCAATCTCACCGGCGGGCTGGTGGGCGCGCTGCCGGCGGCGGGCAGCCTGGAGGAGACGCTCATCGTCGCCCACGCGCCGCTGCGCCAGGCGCGGCGCACCGCGCTGCTGCGCTGCATGGTTCTGCTGCTGCTGGCGCTGCTCGCCTTGCCGCTGCTGAGCCGGATGCCCGGCGCTGTGCTGGCCGGCATCATCATCGCCACCGCGCTGGATGTGTCGGACATCCGCGCCCTGCGGCAAATGCTGTTCGCCGCGCGCTCCGGGCGCAGCCATCGGGTGGAGGGCATCGGCAATCTGCTGATCGTGATCACGGT
>JAPLOH010000035.1 GCA_026400845.1 Alphaproteobacteria bacterium | reverse complement strand
GGACAGCCGCGAATCGGGGCTAGATCAGGCTGAATTGAAATGAGGGGATTCGTGAGGGTCATGGCAGAAAGAACTTCTTGCTGAAGCAATAAACCACAATGTTTTTCTCCATTTGCTCTACTCTCTCCACGGAGAAAGCAGAGCAAATGGCCAGAATTTTCAGCCGTTGCTTTCAAAAACGAACCGCTGCCGGCCGCCGTTCTGCAACGACGCGACCGATGATTGCCGGGATAGGTTTTCTGGTGGTTCGCTCAGGCCGCACGCACGCCGGCGGTGAAGGTTGCAACTTCGCTGGACAGGCTGGCGGCTTCGCGGGCGAGGTTGCCGGAGGCGGCGAGAAGCTGGGTGGCGGCCTGGCCGGTGTCATTGGCAGCGTGGGAGACGCCGGCGATGTTTTCGGTGACGTCCTGGGTGCCGATGGCCGCCTGCTGAACGGTGCGGGCGATTTCCTGGGTCGCGACCCCCTGCTCCTCCACCGCCGCGGCAATACCGGCGGCGATGCGGCTCACTTCGGCGATGGTGGTGACGATGCCGCTGATGGCCTGCACCGCCTCGGCGGTGGCGGCCTGGATCTGGGTGACTTGCTGGCCGATCTCGCCGGTCGCCTTGGCCGTCTGGTTGGCCAGCGACTTCACCTCGGAGGCGACCACCGCGAAGCCCTTGCCGGCATCGCCGGCGCGGGCAGCCTCGATGGTGGCGTTCAGCGCCAGGAGATTGGTCTGCCCGGCAATGGAGTTGATCAGCCCCACCACGTCGCCGATGCGCCGCGCCCCTTCGGCAAGCGCCTGGACGATGCCGTCGGTGCGGGCCGCGTCCTGGGCGGCACGGGCGGTAATTTCGGCGGATTGGGCGACCTGGCGGCTGATCTCACCGATCGAGCTGCCGAGTTCCTCGGCGGAGGCCGCGACGGTCTGCACGTTGGCGCTCATCTGCTGCGCCGCGACGGAGACGGCGGAGGCCTGGGCGTTGGTCTGGCCGGCGCTTGCTGTCATGGAGGTGGCGGTTGACTCGAGACCGCTGGCGGCCTGGGCGAGCCCATCCGTGAGGGCACCGACCGAGGTCTCGAATTTGGCTACAAGGGCGGCCAGTGCGGCGGCACGGCGCTCCTTTTCTGCCTGGTCGGCGCGCTGCTCGGCGGCGAGCTTGGCGCCGTCGATGCCGTTCTGCTTGAACACCTCGACGGCGCGGGCCATGGCGCCGACTTCGTCGGTGGCGTCCCGCGCCGGCACTTCGACAGCGAGGTCATTGCCGGCGAGGCGGGTCATCGCCGAGGTCATCGCGGCAAGCGGGCGGGTGATGGAGCGGGCGATCAGCACCGCCAACACCAACGCGGCGAGCAGGCCGATGGCAGTGATGGTGACCTGATAAGTCTTGGCGAGGCTGAGGGCGGCCGCGGCGTCGCGCGCGTCGGCCTCGAAGGACACGGTCATGCTGGCTTCCGCTCGACCCAACTCCTTGTCCATCGCCTGGCCGAGCGGCCGCAGGACAGCCTCGAAATGCTTGAGCGGCGCCCCAACGGCGGGGCTCGCCGCAGCGAAGGCGGCGCGATGGGTCTGAAGGGCTGCACGCACGGCGGCGATTGCGCGATTCAGGTCAGGGGTGGCGACAGTCGTCAGCGCGTCAAGGGCGTTGACGGAGCGCTCGAAGCTGCCGCCATAGCCGGCGATCTCGGCGCCATCACCAGTGGCGAAGAACCGCCACACCGTGAGATCGGCCTGCGTGATCAGCTGCCGGACATCCGCCGCCGAGGTAATGGTGATCTCGTCATGGCTGGATTGAGCGACGTCGATCAAGTCGGTGGTTGCGGCCGTGACGTTGGTGCCCGCCGTGGACAGGACCTTGCGCGCCGCCCGTGCGTCCTTCACGAGAACCGCGAGGCGTTGGGCCTCGGTTCCCTGCGTGACGAGCTGTTCGGCGACGGCGGCGTAGATCGCCTTGCGTTCAGCCGCAACAGTGGTGGAAACGGCTTCCGCTAGGTAGGTGCGCAGCTTGCCCTGGCTGGTGCGCATTTCGTCGAGCGCGGCCTCGTGCGCCTCATGGACAAATCGCAGCTGCGTCCGCCGGATCGTCTCGAGCTCCGTGCCCATGCGGGTGACCCGCACAAGGTTGGCGGTGGCCCGTTCGAGCGTGGCGAGCTGGGCGGCCGACCGGTCGAGCCCCCAATAGCCGGTGCCGGCGAGGACCAGCGCGAGGAGCACGAGGGCGGTGAAGCCGAGATAGAGGCGGGTTCGCAGGGCGAGACGTGGCAACATTGGGGTGGGCTCCGGATTGCCTGGGGCGGCAGTCGTCGGCTCATAGCCCGGACAAATTGCCGAATTGTGAAGCGCTCCCGCCGCAACTTCAGGAATCTCCGCGCAGGGGCGATAAAACTTCGCTGGAACATCGACGCGCGGGCGATTATAGCTATTATATTAGTTGCCACCGACCAAACCAGGTGAACAGGCGTCGCTCTCGCGGCCGTCTGCAGACAAGACCATCAGAGGAGACGACCGGACCATGACCGAAAACCGTTCGCTGACCCCACCCTTGCTCAACAGGGCGTCGATCACCCGTCGCGCCTTGATCGCGACGGCCGCCACTGCGCCGCTGGCCGCTCCGGCGATTGCCCAGAACGCACTCAAGGGAACCAAGCTGACCATTCTCGCGGGCAATTGGTATGTCCCCGAGTGCAACAAGATGCTGGATAACCTCGCCGCCGACGTGGCCAAGGACACCGGCATGGAAATCCGCGTCGAGCGCTTTGCCGACGCCGAGCTCGGCACCAAGGTGGCTGCCACCATCGGCTCCGGCCGCGGCGCCGACCTCGCGGTGGCCGACGAGTTCACCACCTTCCTCTACGCCGCCAAGCTCAACGACGTCACCGACATCGCGGACGAGGCGGGCAAGATGTATGGCGGCTGGCAGCAAGCCGGCAAGGATGCCTGCATCGTCGGTGGCCGCTGGAAGAGCCTGTGCATCGGCCAGGCTCCGGCCGCCTGGGCCTACCGGACGGACATGTTCAAGGCCGTCGGGATCGACAAGTTCCCCGACACCTTCGCCGACCTCACCAAGGCCGCCAAGGCCCTGCACGCCAAGGGCACCCCGATCGGCATGACCCTCGGCCACGCCGGCGGCGACGGGCGCTCCACCAACTATCCGGTGCTGTGGGCCTTCGGCGGCCAGGAGTTCGACAAGGACGGCAAGGTGACGCTGAACTCGGCCGGCACGCTGGCCGCCATCGAGTGGTACAAGGAGATCTACCAGTACTTCATCGAAGGCACGACCGCCTGGCTCGACCCCGACAACAACCAGGCCTTCCTCTCCGGCAAGTGCTCGGCGACGGTGAACGTCAACACCATCTACCTCTCCTCGCGCGCCGCGGCGCCGACCGACCCGGTGAAGAAGAACATCGTCGACAACATGGACCACGGCCTCTGGCCCAAGGGCCCGGCCGGGCGCTTCGCCAACTACAACATCAACGTCTGGCTGCCTTTCGCCTCCAGCGCCAACAAGGAAGGCCAGAAGCACTTCCTGCGCGCCTGGTACAGCCGCGCCTTCCTACCGAAATGGACCAAGACCGGGCAGAGCTACTTCATCCCGACCTTCGCCGGCTTCGACAAGGAAGACGTGTGGCCGGAGGATCCCAAGCTCAAGATTTTCCGTGAACTCAACAAGATCAACCGCCTGCCCGGCTATTCCGGCCCGCCGACCCCGGCCGCAGCCGAGGCGGTGGCAAAGTTCGTGCTGGTCGACATGTTCGCAAAAGCCTGCACAGGCCAGTTGAAGCCGAAGGAGGCGATGGACTGGGCGAGCAAGGAGTACGAGCAGATCGCCAAGAAGCGTCGCGCCTGACCGCGCGGTGTCCCAGGCTGGGGTGATGCCAACCCCCCGAGCCACGGTGCCGCGCCGGCGCCGTGGCCTGGGGCACTGGCTCGATCATGAACGCGCGCTCGGCTACATGCTGGTCGCGCCCGTCGTCCTGCTGTTGGTGACGCTGGTCGCCTATCCGTTCTTCGTCGCCATCGGCTACGCATTGTCGGACCGCACCCTGGCCGATCCCGGCGTTTTCGTCGGGCTCGACAACTTCATCGACCTTTTCGACAACCAGATCTACCGCCAGACGCTGCGCAACACCTTCATCTTCACCGCCGGGTCGGTGACGATGCGGCTGTTGTTCGGCGTCGGGCTGGCGCTGCTTCTGAACGAGCATCTGCCGATGCAGCGCGTCGTGCGCGCCGCCGTGCTGCTGCCCTGGATCGTGCCGACGGTGCTCGGCACCATGGCGTGGCTGTGGATGTTCAGCCCCAATTTTTCGGTCATCAACTGGGCGCTCGAACACTCCGGCCTCATGAAAAAAGGCCCGAACTGGCTGACCGACCCCGACCTCGCGCTGTTCTCCGTCACCCTGGTGAACCTGGCGCGGCACTCCCTTCATGGCCATCACCGTACTGGCCGGGCTGCAATCCATCCCGCCCGAACTCTACGACGCCGCGGCGATCGACGGTGCCGGCAAGCTGCAGCGCTTCCGCTACGTCACCCTGCCGCTGGTGATGCCGGTGCTGCTGACCGCGCTGGTGCTGTCGATCATCTGGACCTTCTCGGATTTCGGCATCGTTTACGGCCTCACCAAGGGCGGCCCGATGAACGCAACCCACGTGCTGGCCACGCTGAGCTACCAGCAAGGCCTTGCCGCCGGAAACATCGGCGAAGGCGCGGCCATCTCGCTCACCATGCTCCCCGTCCTCCTCATCCTCATCATATGGCAACTCCGCCGCATCCGGCGCAGCACGGTCGCCTGATGTCCAGTCTCGGGGATGTTCGGACGTTCGGGACGCAAGGCGGGGGGCGCTGTGCCTGGCCTTCATTCTCCCCGATCCACCGCATTCCCAGGAGCCGGGCATGAGCGCCAGACTTGCCACGGGCCAGATACGGTCCAACAATCCGCGGCTGGAGCGCTGGCTGTTCATCTACGCTCCGCTCGCCTTCGCGATGCTGTTCCTGGTCGGTCCGTTCTACTGGATGGCGATCACCGCGCTGAAGCCGGACAGTGAGTTGTATGACGGTGCCAAGAGCCCACTTTACGTTGCGACGCCGTCGCTCGACCATTTCCGCTTCATTTTCGAGAAGACGGATTTTGTCACCTGGACGATGAACACGATGATGGTGGCGACGTTGTCGACCATCATCGCACTGGCGATGGGCATTCCGGCCGGTTACGCCCTGGCGCGGCTGCGGTTTCGCGGGTCGGAGCTGATCGGCACGGCGATTTTCGTCACCTACCTCGTGCCCTCCTCGCTGTTGTTCATCCCGATGGTGGAGGTGATGGCGCAGTTCCATCTCGATGACAGCATCTGGGCGCTGGTGGTGGTCTATCCGACCTTCCTGGTCCCCTTCGTCACCTGGCTGATGAGCGGCTATTTCCGTACCATCCCGACCGAGCTGGAGGATTGCGCCCGCATCGACGGCATGACGCGCTTTGGCGCCATGCTGCGGATTGCCATTCCGTTGGCCCGGCCCGGCATCCTCTCGGCCGGCATCTTCGCCTTCACCTTGTCGTGGAACGAGTTCATCTACGCGCTGACCCTAGTCACCGCTTCGTCCGAGCGGACCATCCCGGTCGGCGTGCTGGTGCAGCTCACGCGGGCGGATTTCTACTTCTGGGGGCCGCTGATGGCGGGCGCGTTGCTTGGCTCGATCCCAGTGGCCATCGTCTATTCCTTCTTCGTCGATCAGTACGCCTCCGGCCTCACCGCCGGCGCCGTGAAAGGGTAGCAGGACATGCAGATGTTCGATCTCACCAACCGCGTCGCCGTCGTCACCGGCAGCGCCCAGGGCATGGGCCGCGCGATGGCACTCGCCTTGGCCGAGGCCGGCGCCAGCGTCGTGCTGCTGGACCGCAACGTGGCGGGCATCGAGGAGACCGCGCAGGCGATCGCCGCGATGGGCCGCAAGGCGCTGCCGATCGCCGGCGACGTCACCGATTTCGCCCATATCGACGGCGTGTTCGCCACGATCGATCGCGAATTCGGCCGCGTCGACATCCTCGGCAATGTCGCCGGCGAGGCCAAGCCCGGCCCCGCCGAGGACATGGCGATCACCGACGTGCAGCGCAATTTCCACAACCTGGTCATCTCCCGCTACTACACCTGCCAGCACGCCGGGCGGCGCATGCTGGCCCAGGGGCGCGGCAGCATCATGAGCATCGGCTCGATCTCCGGCGTCACCTCGCTCGGCCGCGAGCAGTCGGTCTACGGCATGTGCATGGCGGCGGTGATCCACATGACGCGCGAACTCAGCACCGAATGGTCGCCGCGCGGGGTGCGGGTGAACTGCATCCTGCCCGCCCAGGTGCTCGGCGCCAACGGGCTCGGCCCGCGGATGGAGGCGGACCCCTTCCTGCGCGACACCTTCCTGCACGGCATCCCCGCCGGCCGCTTCGGCCAGCCCGACGACATCAAGGGCCTCTCGGTGCTGCTGGCGTCCGACGCCGCGAGCTGGATCACCGGCGCGATTATCCCGATGGATGGCGGCAACCTCGCGATGAACGGCGGCGGCGGGCTGCTGGCGCCGTTGATGGAGAAGTATGGGGCGACGCCGAGGTAAGGAAGCGCTTCTTTTCGAAAAAAGAAGCAAAAACTTTCTATCCGGTTTGCTTCGCACTCTCCCGGGAGGGTTCGGAACCAAACGGATAGAAGTTTTTTGGTTCTTTTTTCCAAAAAAGAACCCCTTGCCTTCCATGCCTTGCTTTCCCCCATACTGTTACAAAATTGTTGGAGGATTCCATGCGCATCACCCGGCGGGACAGCGTGCGCGCCACCCTGGCGCCCAGCAACCACCCCTACCTCAACGGCGCCCACATGCCGCTGCACGAGGAGGTGGATGCCGAGGAACTCGACGTTATCGAGGGCCGTATCCCCAGGGATATCGATGGGGTCTACCTGCGCAACACGCAGAACCAGGTGCATCAGCCGGTCGGCCGCTTCCACCCGTTCGACGGTGACGGCATGCTGCACGCCATCAGCTTCCGCGACGGGCGGGCGAATTACCGCAATCGCATGGTGCGCACCAAGGGATTCCAGGCCGAGCAGGAGGCCAGCGGCTCGATCTGGGCCGGCACCATGGAGAACCCGAAGAAATCGCTGCGGCCCGGCTGGGGCTCGCACGGGGCGATCAAGGACAGCTCCAGCACGGACGTGGTGGTGCATGCCGGGCAAGTGCTCTCGACCTACTACCAGTGCGGCGAGGGCTACCGGCTCGATCCCTACACGATGGAGAACCTCGGCACCGAGGGCTGGGTGCCGCTAGACGGCATTTCCGCCCACCCCAAGGTGGATGAGCGCACCGGCGAGCTGCTGTTCTTCAACTACTCCAAGCACGCCCCCTACATGCATTACGGCGTGGTGGACCGGAACAACCGGCTGACCACCTATATCCCGGTGCCGCTGCCGGGGCCGCGGCTGCCGCACGACATGATCTTCACCGCCAACTACTCGATCCTCAACGACTTTCCGCTGTTCTGGGACCCGGAGCCCCTCGCCCAGGGCCGCCATGTCGTCCGCTTTTTCGAGAACATCCCCTCGCGCTTCGCCATCATCCCCCGCCATGGCCGCACCGAGGATATCCGCTGGTTCGAATCCTCGCCGACCTTCGTACTGCACTGGATCAACGCCTACGAGGACGGCGACGAGATCGTGGTGGATGGCTACCACCAGCAGAACCCCATGCCGGAATCGCCCAAGGAGGCCCCCACCGGCTACGAGCGCATGATGGTCTATCTCGACCAGCACGCCATGGGCACCCGTCTGCACCGCTGGCGCTTCAACCTGCGCACCGGCACCACGCGGGAGGAACGGCTCGACCCTCGTATTCTCGAATTCGGCATGATGAACGCCCGCCAGACCGGCCTGCCCTACCGCTACGCCTACTCCGCCGAAGCCAAGCCCGGCTGGTTCCTCTTCACCGGCCTGGTGAAGCATGACCTCGCCACCGGCGCCTCAACCTCGCTCGCCTTCGGGCCCGACCGCTTCGGCAGCGAGGCCCCCTTCGCGCCGCGGTTGGGCAGCAAGGCCGAAGACGACGGCTACCTCGTCAGTTTCATCACCGACGAACGTTCCCACGAATCCGAATGCATCCTGGTGGACGCTCAACACGTCGAAGACGGCCCGGTCTGCCGCATCCGCCTGCCCCACAAAATCAGCAGCGGCACCCATGCCACCTGGGCGTCTCGGGCGGATATCGAGGGTGGGCGGCTCTATCGCCTCTCGCATATAGACTGAGTGGATGAAGCGGTTCTCTTTTGAAAAAAGAACCAATATCCCGACTCGCTGAGGATCCGGCGCAAGGCCGTGGGCTGATTCAGTGTTTGTCTATGCGCAAGAGCGGGTTTCTGACGGCGGATGAGCGGCAGACATTGGTGGAGCTGAGCCGGGAGGGAGGCGCGGCTGAAAGCCTGGGTCACCGCCACCCTGCCGCGCAGCACGCGCGCGGTCGGCGACTACATCGAGCGGCGATTCGGCATCAGCATTGCCAGCCGTCCGGGGCTGATCGCGCGGCGTTTTCCCACAAAGCGCCGCATCAACGTCCATGTCGACAACGCCCGCCGCCACCGTGCCAGGGCGGTCCGCGAATGGCTCGCACGGCCGGGTTGCCGCGTCAGGCTTCGCTTTGTCCTGCCCTGTTGTCCGCATCTCAACCCGATCGAACGCCTCTGGGGCCTGATGCAGAAGATGCTCACCCACAACCGATGTTCGACGTTGTTTCGAGCCTTCCAGACCGAGGTCCTGACCTTCCTGCGAAGAACCGTCCCGGCACGGTGGGAAACCTTCTTCGATGCCGTCAGCGAAAATTTCCGCGCCAGAGACCCAGGAATGCTCCGTATCCTCAAGTGAACAGAGTATTGGTTCCTTTTTCAAAAAGAACCGCTTCCTTTTTTAGGCAACCACCTCGGCATCCGCCGCGCGACGCTCGAAGCGTTTGCGCTCATGGGGATCGAGGTAGCGCTTGCGCAGCCGAATAGCCGAGGGGGTGACTTCGACGAGTTCGTCGTCCTCGATGTAGGCAATCGCCTGTTCGAGGCTCATGCGGCGCGGCGGGATCAGCAGCATCGCGTCATCCTTGCCGGAGGCGCGGACGTTGGTGAGCTTCTTCTCCTTGATCGGATTCACGTCGAGGTCGGACTGCCGCGAGTGCTCGCCGAGGATCAGACCCTCGTAGACCTTGTCGCCGGGGTCGACGAATAATGTCCCGCGCTCCTGGATGTAGAACAGGGCGTAGTGGATCGCCTCGCCGGGTTCGGTCGAGATCAGGCTGCCGTTGCGGCGGCCCTCGATCGGGCCGCGCCAGGCGCCGTAGCCGTGGAACAGACGGTTCATGATGCCGGAACCACGGGTGTCCGTCAGGAATTCGCCGTGGTAGCCGATGAGGCCACGGCTGGGCATGATGAAGGTGATGCGCACCTTGCCGCCGCCGGAGGGACGCATGTCCCGCATCTCGGCCTTCCGCTTGCTCATCTTCTCGACGACGATGCCGGTATAGGGCTCGTCGACGTCGACCAACACTTCCTCGATCGGCTCCTCACGGGCGCCGGTTTCGGGGTTTTCGCGGGTGAGCACGCGGGGACGGCCGATGGTGAGTTCGAAGCCTTCGCGACGCATGGTCTCGATCAGCACGCCAAGTTGAAGTTCGCCGCGGCCGGCGACCTCGAAGGCGTCGGTCTCGTTGGATTCGGTGACCTTGATGGCGACGTTGCCTTCGGACTCGCGCAACAGGCGCTCACGGATTTGGCGCGAGGTGACCTTCTTGCCTTCGCGGCCGCCGAGCGGGCCGTCATTGACGCGGAACGTCATCGCCAGCGTCGGCGGGTCGACCGGGATGGCGTGGCGTGGCGCGGTGAGTTCCATTGTCCCGATGGTGTCGGGGATGGTGGCGTCAGTGAGGCCGGCGATAGCAATGATGTCGCCGGCATGAGCCTCCTCGATGGTCACGCGTTCGAGGCCGCGGAAGCCCATAAGCTTGGTGAGGCGGCCCGTTTCGACCACGGTACCATCGCGGCGGAGCACCTTCAGTGGCATGTTGAGCCGCGCGGTGCCCTGCTCGATGCGGCCGGTCAGCACACGGCCGAGGAAGTTGTCGTAATCGAGGATGGAGGCGACCATGGCGAAGGGCGCGTTCTTGTCGAATTCGGGTGCCTTCACGTGGCGCAGAACCAGGTCGAACATCGGCGCGAGGTCCTTGCGCTCGTCATCGAGGTTCTCCACCGCCCAGCCCTGGCGGCCGGAGGCGTAGAGCATCGGAAAGTCGAGCTGCTCGTCCGAAGCGTCGAGGGCGGCGAACAGGTCGAACACCTCCTCGTGCACCTCGTCGGCGCGGGAGTCCTGGCGGTCGATCTTGTTGACTACGACGATCGGCTTGATGCCACGGGCGAGCGCCTTGCCGACGACGAACTTGGTCTGCGGCAGCACGCCTTCGGCGGCATCCACCAGCACGATCGCGCCGTCGACCATGCCGAGGATGCGCTCGACCTCGCCGCCGAAATCGGCATGCCCGGGGGTATCGACGATGTTGATGCGGGTGTTCTTCCACACCACCGAGGTGCACTTGGCGAGAATAGTGATGCCGCGCTCGCGTTCGAGGTCATTGCGGTCGAGCGCGCGCTCGGCCACCTGCTGGTGTTCGCGGAACGAGCCCGACTGCTTCAGCAGCTGATCGACCAGCGTCGTCTTGCCGTGGTCGACATGGGCGATGATCGCGATGTTGCGGATGTCCATCGGGGGTCCGGTCGTGATTGGAGTGGAATTGCTGCGGTGCACACATAGGCGATGCGCTGGCCGGAGGCGAGGGAATTCCGCCACCGGCCGCGCAACGCAGGGCGGCGCGACGCTGTTCGGCGCAACTGGGACTGGCGCGCTACTTGGCAGCCGAGCGGGTGAGGGTGCGGATGTCCGGGCGCGGACGGCCGGAAGCCTGCCCAATCTCGCGGTCCTGCTCGGCGATGATGGCCTTGGCGGGCTCATCGCCGTCGAGGCCGGTCAGGGCGGTGGCGGGAACCCGGCGGTTGGAACTGCGCGTGCCATCGACGTAGTGCACGTCGAAGGCGATGAAGCTGGTTTCGATTTTACGCCTGGGCGGGGCCATGCTCGTCGTCCTTCACGGCGTGTTGAGTGTCGGGCGCGGCGTCGCGCTCGGCCTTGCGCCGCAGCACCTCTTCCTCCTGCTCGCGCTGTTTTGCTTCCTTCTTCGCCAGTTTGGCGCGATTTCGCTCCGCGCGCTGCTGGTTGTAGTTGACCTTGAATGCCATGGCTTCCTTCCGCGCGTTGGCGTCGTATGGGGGGTATCGCGCGGCGGCGGATCAGCCCTTGCGGAGCTGGCTCTCGCGGACCACGCGCTCGTGGCTGTCGCGCACGTTCTTGACGCGATATTGCATGTCTGGCGTTTCGCTCGGCAATTGCCGCGTCACCGTATAGGTGCCGCGGGGCACGTTTCCGTCGAGCCGGCCAAGGGTGAGCTCGACGCGTTCTCCCAGAGCGTATCGATGAATCGCCATCTCGTCTCCTGTGCCGTTATGCGGCTGCCGGTGTCCGGCTGAACGAAACCCACGATCCGCCGCCGCGCCGATTGCGCGGCGGCGTTGGCGTGTATCAGGCGTCCTTGAGATTGACGGCGGAGACCTTGCCCTGCTGGCCGCGCTCGAGGTCGAAGCTGACCTTCTGGCCTTCCTTCAGGGTCATGCCAGCGCGCTCGACGGCGGAGATGTGCACGAACACATCCTTGCTGCCGTCGTCGGGCTGGATGAAGCCGAAGCCTTTGGTGGTGTTGAACCACTTGACCGAACCAACTGTCATTTTTGTAAGTCCTTGCATGCCGGCGACCCGCGAGGTGCGGGCCGAAATTATTTTCGAAGTGGGAGGGAACCGGATGCAAAAGCACCGCTTGCTTCAGCGGTCAGCCCAGGTCAGAAAATGCCGTGAGGCTCATATGGACCTCGCGGAGCAGAATAGCGAGTCCCGTGCGACATTTTATTTCTCGCATGCCCTTCAGGTCCCCCCGGTTCAGGTGAGGTAGCGCGCCGTGAGGTGCGCGGTGAAGTCTGACGGGTCGAGCCGCTTGCCGGTGGCCGCGAACAGGAGGTCGTTGAAGCCGAGGCGGCTGCCCTGACTGTGCACGTGCTTACGCAACCAGCCGAGCAGTGGCGCGAGATCGCCCTCGGCAAGTGCGAGATCGATGCAGGGTACCGCTCGGCGGGCGGCGGCCATGAGTTGAGCGGCGGCCATCGCGCCCAGCGTGTAGCTCGGGAAGTAGCCCACTGCGCCGTCGTACCAGTGGATGTCCTGCAGGCAGCCTTTCGCGTTGTCGGGCGGAGTGACGCCGAGTAGGGCCTGCATCCCGTCGTTCCAGGCGCCCGGCAGGTCTGCCACCCCGAGATCACCGGCGACGAGGGCCTGTTCGAGGCGGAAGCGCAGGATGACATGGGCGGGATACGTCATCTCGTCGGCATCGACGCGGATGAAGCCGCGCTGCACCCGGCGCAGCATGCCGGCGAGGTTGCCCTCGTCGTAGGCCGGGTCGGGACCAAAAGTGGACGCAAGCTCGCCCGCCATGAAACCGAGATACGGATTGGAGCGGCAGGCCTGCATCTCGATGATCAACGACTGGCTCTCATGCGCCGCCATCCCCGCCGCCTCGCCGACGGGCTGGCGGGCGAAGGCAGCCGGCAGGCCGCGTTCGTAGAGGGCGTGGCCGGTTTCGTGCATCACCCCCATCAGGCTTTGCGAGAAGTCCCTCTCGTCGTAGCGGGTGGTGATGCGCACATCGCTCGGCGTGCCGCCGCAGAACGGGTGGGCGGAGCGGTCGAGCCTTGAGTGCGCGGCCTCCAGCCCGGCACGGGCGGACATACGGCGGCACAGCGCCTCCTGGTGGTCCGCCGGAAAGGGGCCAGCCGGGCGGCGCGGCGCCGGCCGGGCGGTCTGGATCGCCTCGGCGCGCGGCAGGGCGTCCTTGAGGAAGGCCTCATAGGCGGTGAACACCGGGGCGACGTCGGCGGCGCCGATACCACGCTGGTAGCCATCCATCAGAGCGTCATAGGGCGACAGGCCGAGCACCGGGGCGAGGGCCGCGGCCTGCTCCCGCACGAGGCGCAGCACTTCGGCGAGATGGTCGCGGACCTGCGCGAAATCGGACGTGGCGCGGGCCTCCCGCCACACCTTCTCGCAGGCCGAATTGGCCCGCGCGGCGGCCTCGACGAGATCGGCCGGCACTGCGTTGGCGCGGGTGTGCGCATGGCGCATCAGGCGGAGATTGGCGGCGTTCCAGTCGTCGAGCCCGGCGACCTCGGCCTCCGCCGCGGCGATCTCATCGGCCACCACCGGGGCGGTGAGCTGCTCATGGGCGAGGCCGGCGAGTACGGCGAGCTGGTCGCCGCGCGCCGCGCCGCCGCCGGCGGGCATCATCGCCGCGGCATCCCAGCCGAGCACGGCGGCGGCTTCGTTGATGGTCGCCATGCGGGCGAAGCGGGCGGACAGGCGGGCGTAAGGATGGTTCATGCGCGGAGCACCTTGCGGGCAAAGAAAAAGAACACGCCGACTAGGCCGAGCGCCAGCCCGTACCAGGTTAACGCATAGGACAGATGGTTGTCGCTCGGCCGCGGCAAGCTGCGCGCGGGCTCAGGCTGGCCATCCTGCGGCGCGCCGAGGGCAACGATGACGAAAGGGGCGACATCACGCAGGCCGAGGGCGGGGCCGATGGCGGCGGGATCGAGCGAATAGAAGCGGCGCCCGGCCGTATCATCAGTGGCGGCGAACAGTCCGGCGGGTTCGGGCAGGCGGACATAGCCCTCCACCCCGGCCTCGCGCGGTGCCCGCTCCGCCGGCAGGCCCGGCACCCAACCGAGCATCACCAACACCGGCGGGCCGGCAGCCCGCTCGAGCGGCACCAGGAGTTGCGCCCCCATCACCGGCCCGCTGCGTCGCCCGCGGCCCTCGGCGCCGTAGAGGGCCGCGAGATCGAAGCGCAGGCGGCCGGTCGCGCGCACCTTGAGATAAGGGGTCGGCGCCGCGGGCAGGTCGATCCCGGGCCAGGCCTCGGCTGCGGCGATGGCGGCCAGCGCGGCCTGCTTCCAGTGCATGCGTTCGATCTGCCAAGTGCCGAGCGCGATCAGCACGGCGAGCGCGGCGATGGTGCACAGCCCGGGCAGGATCAGCCGGCGCACGGGGTCAGAGGCCCATCTCGCGGCTGCGATGGGCGAATTGCAGCGCCACCAGTGCCGCCTTCATCGGGCGCATCAGGGCGACCGCGAGGGGGAAGGTCACCAGTGGCCATATCACCACATGCACCCATAGCGGCGGCTCGAAGCGAAATTCAACCCAGAATGCGAGGCCGACCACGATCGCCCCGAGCGGGAAAATCACCAGGCTGGC
>JAPLOH010000138.1:1268-44007 GCA_026400845.1 Alphaproteobacteria bacterium | reverse complement strand
GCGGGAAGGCCTTGATGCTGTCGATCAGCTCGATTTCGCGATAGACCAGGAAATAGGGGATGGCGAAGGCGGTGGGCGGCGCGAGGCGGCTGGCGATGATCCACAGGCTGAGCATGTTAGAGCGTGTGCGCATGCGCGCCAGCGCATAGGCCGCGGGGGTGCCGACCACCATGGAGATGACGGTGGAGAGGATGCTGGTGACCAGGGAATTGACGAAGGAGTGGCGGAATTCGGTCTCCCACAAGCCCTGATAATTGGCGAGCGTCGGGCTGAAGAACAGGCGGGGCGGGAAGGCGAAAATCTGTGCGTTGGTCTGGAACGACATGCGCAGCAGCCAGCCGAAGGGGGCCAGGATCAGGAGTACCAGCACGATCACCAGCACGTGCAGCCAGATGCGTTTGCGGCGGTCACTCATGTTCGGCGCCCCATCCGGTCATCCGCACGATCGCCCAGCTCAGCACCAGGACGATGACGACGAGGCCCATCGTAATGGCGCTGGAATAGCCCAGGAAGGAGAAATTGAAGGCCTGCTGGAAGGCGTAGTAGTTGGTCACCTCGGTCACCGAGCCCGGGCCGCCATCGGTCAGCAGGTAGATCAGCGGGAAGGCCTTGATGCTGTCGATCAGCCGCAGCACGCCGGCGACCATCAGCGTGCCGCGGATATAGGGGATGGTGACGTGGAGCGTTGTTTGCCAGGCGCGTGCGCCATCCACCTTGGCGGCGTCCAGCAGATCTTCCGGGATGGTTTGCAGCCCCGCCAGGATCATCAGCATGGTGAGCGGAAACCACTCCCAGGTATCGGCGATGATGATCGCGGTGAGCGCCCAGCCGGGCTCGGTGATGGCCGAGGCGACGGGGTAGCCGAGCGCCTTCATCGCCCAGTGGAAAGGGCTGATATCCGGCGTGTAGAGCACCTTCCAGATGATCGCGACGACGATCGGGGGAAGCACCATCGGGATCAGGAACACCGTGCGCAGCGCCCGCAGCAGCCCCGAGGGGACATTCAACAGCAGGGCGAAGCCGAAGCCGATGGCCAGTTGCAGGGTTACGGTCCAGAACGAGAGCTTCGCCTGCACCCATAGCGAGTTGAGGTAGCGTGTATCGCCGGGGAGT
The DNA here is from genome assembly GCA_026400845.1 of Alphaproteobacteria bacterium. Classification (GTDB taxonomy): domain Bacteria; phylum Pseudomonadota; class Alphaproteobacteria; order Acetobacterales; family Acetobacteraceae; genus CAIYPH01. The sequence continues at coordinate 42,894 of JAPLOH010000138.1, read as the reverse complement.
GCGGCGTAGTTGACCATCGGCTTGGCGAAGTTCCACTGCGACGCGGGGTTGGTGAGGTTCAGCGGCGTGAACGAGGTCACCAGCAGATAGATCAGCGGCAACAGCGTGATCACCGTGAGCACGGCCAAAGTGGGCGCCAGGCAGAAACACAGGAACAGCTGCCGGCTGCGGTGCAGACCCAATTGTTGCGCTCCGCGTCAGGCGGGATCGACGTCGAAGCCGGCCTTCTTGATATCCTCGATCGCCTGGGACTGGGCCTGCTTCATGGCGCTGCGCGCATCGAGTTGCTTGGTCGCCACTGCCTCGATCGCACGGTTGATCTTGTCGCCGACCTGCGGGAACACCGGGATGGTGCGGTATTTCATGTAGCCGCCCTTGGCGCCGTGTTCGAGGGTTTGCAGGAACAGGCCGGCGACATCCTGGCCGTTCAGCATCAGTGCCTGCTTGAACACCGGGCTGTCGATCACCGAGCGGCGGGCGATCGAGGGATAGCCGTGCTCGTTGACGATGCGCTGCAGCATCTCCTTCGAGAGCGCCCATTTGATGAATTCCCAGGCCGCGCCCTTTTTGCGCGAGCCGGCGGGGATGCCGAAGGCGTGGCTGTTCACGCCGGGGAACAGCCCCTTCGGCCCGGACGGCATCATGGCGTAGCGGACGGTGTTTTTGACGGTGCTGTCCGCCGCCTTGAACAGCGGCAGCATCCAGGTGAGCGACTGGGTACGGATATTGGCCCGCCCCGCGAGCTGGGACTGCATCGCCTGGTCATCGGTGTAGGAGAGCAGGCCTGGCACGCCGTACTTGGTCATCAGGTCCGCGTACCATTGGGCGGACATGGCGGTGACGTCATTGTCCAGTGCGGGGGTGATGTTGCGCGGCGGGTCCTTGATGACGGTGCCGCCATGGCCCATCAGATAGGGCATCCAGTTCCAGTGATGCAGCTTGTCCGCGGTATAGGCCGCGACGCCCTCCTTGTTGTGGGTCGCGTCGCACACGGCGATGAACTCGTCCATCGTCGTCGGCATTTTGAGCCCGGCCTTCTCGATCAGATCGCCGCGGGCGGCGGCCATGATCATCGCGCCGGCTTCGATGGTGTAACCGTAGGTATGGCCCTTGCCGTCGCGCATCGGGAGCTGGGCACCGGAGACGAAATCGGCGGGATCCCAGTCCGGCGGCGTGGCATTGGCGTCGGTGGTGAACTGATCGAGGTCGGTCATCCAGCCGGCGCCGATCCAGCGCGAGGTGTAGATGAAGGTGACGTTGCAGACGTCGTAGGTGCTGCCCTTGGTGGACAGTTCGAGGTCCATGCGCTGGTTGTAGACGGGGAAGGCCTGGACATCGAAGACGATCTTGATGCCGGTCTTTTCCTCGAATTCGGGGAAGTAGTTGCGCAGATAGGTATGGAACGGCAGCGCGAAAGCGGCGCCCCTGATCGTGGTCCCCGCATAGGGGCTCTTGGTCTGGCCGATCACGGCCGGCGCCGGCAGCAGGCCGGCGGCGGTGGCGCCAAGCAGGGCGCGGCGGGGGAGGCGGTTGGCCATGGTCAGTCTCCTTGTCAGCCGATCGATTTGACGATTTCGCGCAACGCCGGCTCGGGGAAGGCTTTCAGCGAGGTGGTGCGGGCATTGCCGAGCTTTTGCAGCATCATGGTGAAGCGCAGCGCCACCGCGTCGTCCGGCGCGTCGTAGATGCCGACAAGGTCGTAGGCGCCCATCGTCGCGTGCAGCGAGGCGAAGCTGCCACCCATTTCGGCGAGCATCTTCTTGGCCTGATCGATCCGCTTCGGCAGATCCTTGACGTTGCGGACCCCTTGGTCGGTCCAGTTCGCCAGCATCACGTAACTCGGCATTTGCAACCTCCCTGGAAGGTGAGAGCCGCCATCAGAGCATGACCGAGGGCAGCCAGAGCGCAATCTGCGGCACGAAAGCCACGACGAGAATAAGGGCGAACCACCACAGCACGAACGGCAGCAGCAGTTTCAGCGTGGCCGCGAAGGTGACGCCGCCGATGCGGCAGCAAATCATCGCCACGATGCCGGTCGGCGGCATCACCGCACCGAGCACCAGGGTCATCAGCACCAGGCAGCCGAAATGCACGGGGTCATAGTGGAAGGATTTGGCGATGGGTTGCAGCACCGGGACGCTGAGGATCATCGCCGGCACCGTCTCCACCAGCCCGCCGAGGAACAGCAGGAAGGCGAGGATAATGACGAGCGCGACCTGCGGGTTGTCGGTGATCGCCGCCAGCGCATGCAGCGCCGCCTCGGCCGTGCCGGCGCGCGCCAGCACCCAGCCGAACAACCCGGCGCCGGCCAGCGTCACCAGCACCGAGGCCGAGACCGAGGCCGCGTTGAAGAACAGGTGATACAGCACCTTCGGGGTGAATTTCCGCTCGATCAGCCCGTAGATGAAGCCGTACCCGGCCGCCACGCCCGCCGCCTCGGTGGGGGTGAAGGCGCCCGAGACGATGCCGCCCAGGATGATCGCCGGCATGATCGCCGCGGGGATGACGCGCAGGCAGGCGGACCAGAACTCCGCCACCGTCGCCCGCTTTGCCGCAGCACCCCCGTAGCGGGCGGACATGAAATAGGCCACCACCATCATGCCGAGCCCGGCCAGCACCCCCGGCACCGCGCCGGCCAGCAATAGCCCGCCGATCGAGACATTGGTGATGGAGCCGTAGATCACCGCCACGATGGAGGGCGGGATGATCGGGCCCATCAGGGCTGCCGAGGAGGTCACGGCAACGGCGAATTCCGCCTTGTAGCCGTCCCGCTTCATCGCCGGGATCATCATCGAGCCGATCGCCGCCGCGTCGGCCGCCGCCGAGCCGGAGATCGCCGCCATGAACATGTTGGTGAGGATGTTGGCGTGCGCCAGCCCACCGCGGATATGGCCAAGCAGCGCGCCGGTGAAGCGCACCAGGCGCTCGGTAATGCCGCCGGTGTTCATCAGTTCGCCGGCGAGAATGAACAGCGGGATCGCCAGCAGGGAGAAATTGTCCAGCGCCGCGTAGAATTGCTGCGCCAGCAGCAAGAGCGGCACCTGCCCCTCGATCGCCAGCGCCACCACCGCCGAAAGCGCCATGGAATAGGCGATCGGGAAGCCCGCGAACATCAGGCCGAGGAACAGCAAGATCATGATCGCCGCGTTCATACCGGCTCTCCGTCCAGCGCGGCCAGATGCGGCGTGGCGGGCCGGCGCAACATCGAGGCCATGAACAGCGCCTGGAGAAGGGCGCCGATCGGAATGGCGCCGTAGACCGCCCACATCGGCAAATCGAGCGAGGGCGAGGTCTGCATCATGCTGCGCCCGGCGAACTGGATGCCGGTGACCATGAGGATCAGCATGAAGACGATCATCAGAACATCCAGCACCAGATCGAGCCTGCGGCGCGCCACCGGCGGCAGCAGGTTCTCCACCACGTCGATGCGGATATGCGCCCGGTCCCGCGCGACCAGCGCGGAGCCGAGCAGCACCGACCACACCATGCTGAAGCGCACCGCCTCCTCGGCCCAGAACAGGCTTTCGTTCAGCACGTAGCGGAAGAACACCTGCAACAGGACGAGAATGAGGTACTCCACCAGGATGACCACGCAGATCGCGCGCAGGATCGCATAGATCCGGTCCATCCCGGCTTCGAAGGCTGCGAACATGATCAGGCCGCGGCGATCACGCCGTCGACATAGGCCTTGCCCTTGGCGCCGGCCTTCTTGACGAAGTTCTCGATCACCGGGGCCATCTTGTCGCGGAAGGATTTCACGTCGGGGTCCGAGACCGCCTTGGTGCGTCGGGTGATTTCGGCCCAGGCCTCGGTCTGCTCCTTGAGGTTGGCCTCCCACATCTCCACCTGGGTGGCCCGCTTGGCGGCGTCGCGGATCACCTTCTGGTGCGGCGCGGACAGCGCGGACATCCGCTTGGCCGAGGCGAACATCGAGACCTCGGTGAAGATGTGGTGGGTGCGGGTCGCGTTGGGGCCGACCTCGTAGAGCTTGCCGGAGACGATGAAATCGGCCGGCACCTCGATGGCATCGACCACGCCGGTTTGCAGCGCGGTGTAGATTTCGCCGGCCGGGATCGGGGTGGGGTTGGCGCCGAGTGCCCGGGCCATTTCCACCCAGGTGGGGATTTCCGGCACCCGCAGCTTGATGCCACGGCAATCCGCCGCGGTCTTGATCTCCTTACGGCCGAGGAAAACGCGGAAGCCGGAGGCGCCGAGGCACAGCGTCTCGATCCCGAGCGTCGCCTGCACGTCCGCCACCACCTGCTCGCCGACCTTGCCATAGAGCACGCGCTTCACGTGGTCATAATCAGTGAAAATGAAGGGCATCGAGAGGAAGCCGAATTGCGGCTGCCAGTTGCCGAGCGTGGCGAGATCGGACCAGCAGAGATCAAGCGTGCCGAGCTGCAGCGCTTCGACGGAGGTGCGCAGGTTGAACAGCTGCGAGGCCGGCTTGATGTCGACGGTGACCTGCCCGTTGGTGCCCTCGGCGACATATTTGGCGAAATTCTCGGTCATCCGGTGGCCGAGATGGACGATCGGCAGATGGTGCGAGAAGATCAACTTCACCGCCTGGGCGTTGGCCGAGCCATTGATGAACGGGGTCGCGAGTCCGCCGGCGGCAAGGCCACGGACGGCGGCACGGCGGGTGAGCCTGATGGTCATGGTGTTTCTCCCGATGATCTGCCGTGGCGGGGTGCGCCCAGCGGTTTCGGGCGAGTGTACAGCACTCGCCGGGCTTGCCAATCCATTCCCGCGAGTGCCCTGGCGATTGACGGCGCCGCGGGTGCGACGGAAGCTTCATCCCGATGGCCAGGGGGCTCGCATGAAAATCACCCGTATTGTCGCCTATCCGGTGTGGATCGGCATCCGCAACCAGCTGCTGGTGAAGGTGGAGACCGACCAGGGCATCCATGGCTGGGGTGAATCCGGGCTCTCCGGCCGCGAGAAGGCGGTGGCTGGCGCGGTCGAGCACTACGCGCAATTCCTGGTCGGGCGGGACCCGATGCTGGCGGGCGCGCTGTGGCAGGAGATGTATCGCAGCCAGTATTTCGAGGGCGGCCGCGTGCTGACGGCGGCGATTTCGGCGATCGACATCGCGCTGTATGACATCAAGGGCAAGGCGCTCGGCGTGCCGGTGCACCAGTTGCTCGGCGGCAAGCAGCGCGACCGTATCCCGACCTTCGCCACCACCTCGGCGCCGCCGGGGCCGGCGATGATCGAGCAGGCGCAGGTTTTGATGGCGCATGGCTGGAAGGCGATGCGCCTGTCGCCATCCGGCCAGGAGAACCCCTCGGTCTACGAGCCCCGCGAATCCATCCCCGTCACCGCCAAATGGTGCATCAAGGCGCGCGAGGCGTTGGGGGAGGAGGTGGTGCTGGGAGTGGACTACCACCACCGGCTCTCGATCGCCGAGGCCGCCAGCTTCGCCCACAAGATGCCGCGTGGCACGCTCGATTTCCTGGAGGAGCCGATCCGCGACGAAACGCCCGAGGCCTACGCGCAGCTCCGGCGGATGATGGAGATCCCGCTCGCCATCGGCGAGGAATTCGCCAGCAAATGGCAATTCCTGCCCTATATCGAGCAGGGGCTGCACGAGTTCAACCGCATCGATATCTGCAACGTCGGCGGCTTCACCGAGGCGATGAAAGTGGCCGGCTGGAGCGAGGCGCATTACGTGGACCTCATGCCACACAACCCGCTTGGCCCGATCTGCACCGCGGCGACGGTTCACATGTCGGCCGCGGTGGCGAATTTCTCCTGGCTCGAAGTTCGCACCACGCCGACCGAGGCGCATCTCGGCTTCGACAATTCGGCGTATTTCCCGGTGCAGGTGAAGCTCGACGGCGCGGAGTATATCGTGCCGGACGCGCCGGGCCTCGGGGTCGAGGTCGATGAGGCGCGCGTGAAGGCCGAGAGCTTCCGCTTCTGGGAGGCGCCGCATCTGCGCCGTCGCGACGGCAGCTTCACCAACTGGTAGGGGTAATCACACCTGAACCTCAGGGGCTTCGGGCGTATAATTTTCTCGGCATGATGCATGAGGAGATTTTCGATGAAGACGAGCAGATACAGTGATCCGCCGATCCTTTCGATCCTGCGCCAGGCCGACGGCGGCGTCGCCGTGGCTGAGCTATGCCGCGAGTACAGGCTGAGCCGTGCGTCGTTCTACAAATGGTGGGCGAAGTTTGGCGGGATCGGCGCGTCGATGATCAGCCAGATGAAATCCATTGAGGAGGAGAACCGCCGGACAACGATGGCGGCGACTGACCAGGAGCGCATCGCCCCTCCGGCGCACCACCCGTTTCAGGACGCCCGTCCCGCCCTCGGCGCGGGCATGGCCTTTCACTTCGGCCACCCCGACGACCCCGCCTTGCGCCCGGCCATGGACGCCTTCCGCAAACGCACGGGGCGCGGCGCCGACGCCATCCTCACCCAAACCGCCCGCCTCATCGCCGAGGTCCTGCCCCGCGTCGGCCCGACATTCAACGGCCGGCAGCCAGCATGATGCCGCTATCCTGAGCACACGCCTCCCCCGCCGGAAGCCACCCCTCCGCCGTTCCCTCCCAAACCCCAACAAAAAGCCCTCTCCCCCCTGGGGCGAGGGTTGGGTGAGGGGGGGGAGCCGCAAGCCCTGCCCGCGAAGCCGCCCATCCCCCACCCAGCCCGTACATCGGCCATCCCCCTCCGGCACCTCGGCCACCTCTGCCCCGCCGCGCAGCCGCCGCACCCGCGTCGGCCATATCACGCAGCGCACATAGGCCCGCCGCCCGGCATCCCGCACGATGCGCGCCACCTCCATTGCCTTCCCCACCGTCCGCGCATCCGCCCAGAACGCCGGGTCCGCCAAGATCGCCGCAGAGCGCTCCGCCTGCGCCAACGCCCGCGCCACACGCCGGCGATGCCGATGCCCCGCCCCCATCGAAGCCAACCGTCCCCGCAACCCCGCCATCCGCCGCGACACGGCGCAGTCCACCATCAGGACCAGGCGCAGCACGAGGCGGCGCAAAATCTCCTGAAAGGTGAACGGGACGGGCGACATCGAAAAGCTCCTTGGCATATGAAGGAACCGAACATAACAAGAACTTCAAACCCCGTCAACCGTAAATTCCCATTTTAGTGGAAATTTTTCATACAACCCGGCCGACGCCCTCTGCCACCCCTCCCCGCACTCGCAACATGGAAGACACCACCGCCAACGTCGTCCGTATCGCCTCCAGCCGCGCCCCATTGCGGCACTGCGGCGCACAGGCACGCGAGAGCCAGATCACATTGGCATCCTCCTCCGCCCGCACGGCCGGCGGCGCATTGTCGAAATCGCCGCGATTGCCGGTATCGAGATAGGACTCGCACAACGCCCCCTCGGCCAGGATCACGTCATGCTGCGGCAACTCGATGTGGAAATACGTCACCTCCTCCACCGCCACCCGCACGATCGAACCACCATTCACCAGCAGCCCCGCCGGCACCAGCACCCCGTCGAGATACAGCGCATGGTCCGGGCTCACCAACAAATCCCGCGTCGGCACCCCCGGCGTAATGGCGGAGGCGGCGATGCGAACGGGATAGATTGCCGAGGGATTACGCAGCGCCGCCGCCCGCAGCGTGCGGCGGCCGATCCACGCGATCGGCACCTCGCCCCCAAAGGCCGAGCGCACCCGATCCCCCACGCGCAGCGCCTCAACCGGCATTTCGCCATCCGCCGTGGCGATGCGGGTGCCGGCCGCAAAGCAGGCGATGGCGGTGATATTCGTGCCCGGTATGGCGTTGCCGTCGGGGGCGAGGGTGAAGGTGGTTCCGGGCTGCACGTTGAGCAGATGCAAGCTGGCGACTGCATTGGCGCCATCCTTGATCGTGAGCGTGCCGTCGGCCGGGGTGCCGGACCAGAAGGCGTTGAGATTGAAGCTGTACGGCAGGCCGGTGATATCGATATTGCTGTTGTTGATGAGACCGTCGATTGTCGCTTGTGGCGAGATCGACGATGTGATGATGCCGAGCCCGGTACCCTTGATGTGAACCCCAGCGGCAATGTTTCCAGCGATGACCGAATGGACATTGAACTGGCCACTGCCGGACACAGTGCCGGCTGCCGTAAGACCGTAGGCCGAATAGGTGCCACCATTGACGAAGTTGCCGGCAGCAACAATCTGTTGATTGAACGATGGAAAGCTGATGACTCCTTCGTTGTCGAATTCCGGGTTACCGATGACGAGGTTCCCACCAAATTGCGACGGCCCCATGTTCAGGGTACCGTAGTTCACTAGGGCGCCTTGGCCGCCGAAGCTGATCCCATGGTCGGAAACAGGGAGGGTGCTGATGTTGGGGCCAAGTGTCAGTGTTGTGCCACTGGCAACAATGAATGCGATATTGTCGACGAGGATCACCGCATTGTCGAACGTCTCAGTATCCTGAAAAGTGATGGTCCCGGAGGTTCCCGCTGAGAGGGTGCCCGGTCCGGTTCCATTGGCCCCAAGAAGCGTCAAACCATGAACGACGCTGACGGCAGCACTGCCGAGACCAAGTGTCCCCAAAACGGTTATGTCGTCGTAAGTTCCGGCGAGCGCGCCGAAACCGCCACTGCTTGTCGATACTGTGGCGCCTTGCAATATCGCACCTGAGGACATTGTAAAGGAAACGCCAGGAGGTTGCGCCAGCGTGAGCGTGCCCGTCATGCTGAGCGTACCGAAAAGATCGACCGAACCGCTCTGGACCGACAAGTTGCGAACCGCCAGGGCGCCGGTGATCTCGACATGGGCGCCGGAGGCATTGACTGTAAGGTCATGGGCGGACTGGCTACCGGCGACGGTCACCGCATAATTCAGCGATGAATCGATCGTCACATCATCTACCGATGTTGGGACGATATCATTGCCTAAAAGGACGGTCCACGAGGAGGAGTCGCCCCAGTTGCCGCCGAGTGTATTCCATTTCAGCGTGCCCACGTCGGTCTCCCAAAGAAAAATGCAGACGCAATCGCCGTAGGACTCGCTTACGTTGGCGTGGAACGCTCCAACACCTCCAGCCGCTGCGCCAGTTCCTGCACCGCCTTCCACAACACCGCGACCTGCTGGTCGTAGCGGATGCCCTCGACCCCATCCTTCGTCATGGTATAGCCGCCGTAGTCGAAGCCGGAGGCCAGAAACGCGTCCTTCACCTCGCCTGCCAGAAACCCGAAATGGGTCCGCCCGTCGGGCCTGGCGACCGGCTTGTGGTTGACACTTTGCTGATGGACGAGGCGTGGCGTACGGTGCATCAGTTGCCGCGAACTCGGCGCGACAGCTTCACGAACCAGATTGCCGGCCTCGTCATATTCTGCCGGTCGCCCGGGGCCATGAACCATCGCCGGAGTTCCGTCGTCGTTGAGGACGGGTACCTCGTCGAAAAGCGGTCGCCGTTCGACAGTCTCACCTATCGCTCGGATCGGTACGCCATCGCGCAACTCGATGCGCGGTTCAGTTATCGTCACTTCCTCGAATTCCTGAACCAGGACCGGCGACGTGACCTCAACAAGATCAATAATCCCCGGCAGCCAAGTATAGCTGCGCGGTGTCAGGGATTTTACCAGCGGCAACATCGATGGAAGATCAGAAATATTGCCCTTCAGCGCGGCCGAGGACGGAGTGTGAACGGTTCCGTACATGTCCGTGATGTAGCCGGTGAGAAAGTAGGCACTTGAGCTACCCAGGCTTTGCGCATTGTTGGTGGCAGGGAGTATCGTGTTGCCGACCTGGATTGTCCCTGCATTGGACGAACCAAGCGCCAGAATCCCGGTCGTTGAAGATGTGCCGGGGTTGCTGAAGGCGAGAACTTGAACATCCGCAGCCTGAAACGGATCATAGGCGTTGATTCGCGCAACGCTGACGGGCGTCTTATAGGCCCAGGTCACCAGTCCGTCGACGATTGCGGTTCCGGTGTTGAGTGGACCTCCGGACGCCGCGGAAGTACCGGGGGCGGTAACGGCCGTAACGACGTATATGTTGGCGTTGTTCGCCCGGTGGTCTCCCACGGCATAAGGGGTCGATGCCGCCCAGGCCGTCGCGGTCGCGTAGGTTCCAATGCGAAGGGATGAGCCGCCTGCCTTGACGACCAGTCCTTGAAGGTCGATGCCCCAGTATTTGCTCCCGCCGATATAGTGACCGAAGGAGGCGTTGGTGTAGTCGGTGATACTGGATGCGTTGACGGAGCCGGCCTGGAAGGAGAGGCCGGTTTGAAACAGGTTGGAAGTCGGCGGAATCTCTGCCGTATCAACGCCATTCACTGTCATTGCAGCAGTTACGCTATTCTTCCCACCTGCTGAGATATTGAGCCCTACAACGGTTCCCGCTACCGTTGATGACCCAAATGCGAGGCTGCTCTGATTGTTGATGTCCAGCTCATATCCGGTGGCCGCCCAGGTCCCGGGTATTGTGGTCCCGGTGGTCAGGGTCCCGACGGTAGAGTCGATGAACAGCAGGGTATTCAGGCTCCAGGCAGGACCGCTTCCGGAAACATGCGTTGTTCCCTGCGTAACTTCCATGACCTGCGTTTCTGCATAGAGCGCGACCTTATTGGCGTAATTCAACGTGGAGGCCGAACCAACATTGCTCTTGAGGACATAGGCTCCAAGATACTCGCTACCGTAGACTGGAGCGGTACCCCCCTGCCCAACCTTCGTCGTGGTGCCATGAATGAAGTTGCTGACATATCCTGGCTGATTCTGGAGATCAGCGGGGTGCTGAACAAAAATCGATGGATTTCCGTTGACCGCAAGCGCCGGGAACGCCGAGGTCGTGCCCGAGGCCGTCACATTGGTCGTCGTCAACCCGTTCAGGAACGAGGCCGGCGTCGCCGAGGAGAACGTCACCGCCCCGGACAGAGCCGATGTTCCGGACACCGAGAGTGACCCGAGCGTGGTGCCGTTCGAGACACTGAGAGTCCCTATCGTGCCGGTGCCGGTTATCGTGCCTGAAGCAGCGGTGAAGCCGCCTGCGAAGCTGGCCCGGGCACTGGTGGTCAATACCCCCGGGCTGGCAATGGATACATTCCCGGAAAATGTCGAAGTTCCGCTAACGACGAGCAATCCGGCTCCCACTGCGCCTGTCGCAGTTACTGCGCCGCTCGCGGTGACATTGCCGCTCGCGGTGACATTTGTAACGGTCAATGATCCGAAAATACTGGTATCGCCACTGTACGTCGGGCTGCCGACTTGAAGGGCCGGTGTTGCATTCAGCGTGTTTTTGACCCACACCTGCTCGTCGAAAGGGGTTATCGCCATGGGAGTGACCCCGATGCAGCGCAACGGATCGTGTTATTGGCGATTATGCGAGGGGGGAGGGGGGAGACCATCCGATGCATTCCTCCTGCCTGCGCCTGATCGGCGCAGTCGTTCCATGCCACCAGGATCGACGCGAGTGCGAAAAGAGTCAAATGAATTGTTGCGCGGCGAGCTGCATCGCTCGCCTGCGCCCCCATCGGGAAATTCAGGGTGGCGTTTCCCCCCGCGGCACCCGGCCTCAATCGCCGCCGCCGAACCCCGCCCCCGCCGCTTCTGGCTTCATCCGGATCAACCGCGAATCCAGCACCGCAGCCTGCCGATGCTTCACTGCCTCGCGGTATACGGGGTCCCGGATCATCTCCACGAAGGCCGCCACCGAGGGATATTCGGCGATGAAGCACTCATGCCACGCCTCCTCCCCCGGCCCGATCAGCATGTGCTCAAACCCGCCACGCCACACAATCCGGCCACCGAGGCGGGCGAAGACGGGCGCGCTCTCCCGCCCATAGGCAGCATAGGCCTCCGCGCCAGTCGCCACCCGCCCATCGGGGTAGGCCGCCTGGTCGCGGAACCGCACGAGGTTGAGCATATGGATGGGGCCCGGCCGGTCCTTGGCGCGGAACACGGCGAAGCTTTCGCGGGTAGGGTCGATATGGCCGGTCATGCAGGGGCCTCCGGGCGGGCTGGGGGGCGGCGGTACAGGCGCGTTGGGGTGCCGTGATAGGTGGCTTCGGCGAAGCAGCGGTAGCCGAAGTGCTCGGCGATGCGGCTGGAGCGGGTGTTGGCGGGCTGGATCATGCAGACGGTTGGGGTGGTGAAGCGGGTGTCGCCCCAGACTGACATGGCGCCGACGGCTTCGCGGGCGAGGCCGCGGCCCCAGGCGGCGTGGGCGAGGGCCCAGCCGATTTCGGGTTGGTCGGCGAAGGGGGGATCGAGGGCGCGGCGGTGGTCGGCGAAGCCGGCTTCGCCGAGGAAGGTGCCGGTTTGGCGGTCGGTGATGGCCCAGTAGCCGTCGCCGAGCAGGGACCAGTGGCCGGCGTAGCGGAGGAGGCGGGCCCAGACTTCCTCTGGGGTGAAGGGGCGGCCGCCGATGTAGCGGGTGACCTCGGGGTTGGCCCATAGGGCGGCGGCCGGTTCGAGGTCTTCCGGGCGGTGGGGGCGGAGGAGGAGGCGGGGGGTTTGGAGTGTGTGCGTCATGTCAGAGTTGGTACGGGCGGCACCGCCCTCCCCCCGGCCCCCTCCCGCAAACGCGGGAGGGGGGGAGAAAGCGGATAAAAAGTTTTTGCTTCTTTTTTCAAAAAGAAGCGCTTGCTTGCTTAACCGGCCGGCTTGATCTTGCTGAGTTCCATTTTCCACACGTTGGGCGTCAGCATCACGTCGGTGACGTTCTTGTGGATGGCGATGCGGTAGATGGGCTGCATCAGGGTGACGTAGTTGGCGTTGGTGACGATGGTGCGGGCGACTTTCTCGTGGATGGCGGCTTGTTTGGTGGTGTCGAGTTCGGCGGCGCCGGCGGCGACGAGGTCTTTCAGTTCGGGCGTGGGCGTCCAGTGCATGCGGGTGGCGACGCGCTGGATGGAGGCGCCGGTCCAGAGGTAGGGGTTGGGCGAGGGGGAGTTCCAGGGCGCGATGGTGGCTTGCAGCTTGCCGCCGTTGAACTGGCTGCGCCAGTTGACGTTGTCCATCGGGCGGAGGTTCATTTTGATGCCGACGCGGGCGAGGTCCGCCTGGATTTTCTGGGTCATCAGCGCGTAGTTGGTGCTGAAATAGGCGGCGTTGGGGTAGGCGAGTTCGAATTCGAAGCCGTTGGGCATGCCGGCGGCGGCGAGCATGGCTTTCGCCTTCGCGACGTCTTCGCGGAAGCCGAAATCCTTGGTGTGGGCGGCGGAGGTGCCGGCGATGCCGTTGGGCAGGAAGGCCGGCGGGCGCTCGGCGAAACCGCCGACGAGGGATTTGATGATGCCGTCAAAGTCGATGGCGGCGGCGACGGCCTGGCGGGCCTCGGGTTTGGCGAGTGCGGGGTTGAGGGCGGGGTCGGACGTCATCATGAAATAGAGCGTGTCCGTGCTGCCGCCCTGGATCACCTTCACGTCGGCGCTGGCGACGCTGTCGAGCTGTTCGGCGGAGAGGTTCATGGCGAGGTCGATATCGCCCTTGCGCACGGAGAGCAGCTGGGCGCCGCCATCGGCGATGTGGCGGATGACGATGCGCTCGAAGGGCGCGCTGCCGCCCCACCAGTTCGGGTTGCGGCGAAGTTCGACGCCGGAATTGCGCTCCCAGCGGGTCATGTAATAGGGGCCGGTGCCGGCGGAATTGCTGTTGAGCCAGGCGGTGGCTTTGTCGCTGTCATTGGCGCCGGGTTCGGAGACCGCACCTTGGGCCACGGCCATCTTCTTGGAATAGATGGCGAAAGAGGGGGCGGTGAGGTCGATCAGCAGGGGCTCGGCGGGGTTCTTGACCGCGATATCGACGGTCATCGGGTCGACGATGGTGACGGCGCCCATGTTGGCGGCGTAGGTGGCGGGCTGGTCCTTGAGGTTGACCAGGCGATCCAGGGAGAACTTCACGTCCTCCGCCGTCATCGGCGAGCCGTCCCAGAATTTGACGCCGGGGCGCAGCGTGAAGCGCCAGGTCTTGCCGCCATCGGTGGTGGCCCAGGCGGTGGCGAGGGAGGGGCGGATGGTGACGAGATCATTGGTGCCGAGGGTCACCAGCGTTTCGTAGACGGCGCCATGGGTGAGCGGGGGGGTGAGGTCGGCCGAGCGGGCGGTGTCGTAGTTGCGGCCATCGGAGATATCGAGGCCGACGACGAGGGTGGTCTTCTTCTGCGCCAGCGCGGGGGCGGCGAGGAGGGGGGCGGCGAGCAAAGCGAGAGCTAGAGTGCGGCGGCGCATGGCGTGTTCCTTCCCGGGATTTGGGGCGAGCCTAGGGGGAATTTGGCTTGCGTCCAAGCGCGGCGTTGCGGCGGCGTGGTGCCGGGTGTAGCGCTGGGAAAAGGGAGGGCGTCCGATGGCTTATGCGGTCAATAACGGGGTTCGCATCCACTACAGCGTCGAGGGCGATGGGCCGCCGCTGGTGTTGCAGCATGGGTTCCTGCAGTCGATCGCGGATTGGCATGAGGCTGGCGTGGTGGCGGCGCTCCGGGGGCGGTTCCGGCTGGTGATGCTGGATGCCCGCGGGCATGGCGGCAGCGACACGCCACATGACGAGGCGGCGTACAGCATCGACAAGCGGGTGGGCGACGTGGTCGCGGTGCTCGATGCCGAGGGGATCGGCCGGGCGCCGTTCTGGGGCTACTCGATGGGCGGCTATTACGCCTATGCGATGGGTGTTTTCGCACCGGCGCGGGTGAGCGCGCTGATCATCGGCGGGCAGCACCCGTTCGACCGGGTGCGCTCGGGGATGCGCCGGGTGATCGAGGCGGCGATGAAGGACGGGCCGGACGCGGTGGTAGAGGCGATCCGCCCCTTCGCAGGTCTGATGCCGCCGGGGTTCACCGCGGGGCTGCGGGCCGGCGATCACGCCGCCTTCGCCGCGATGTCCTTCGACGAGGCGGGGATCGCGGCGGGGCTGGCGACGATGGCGATCCCGACGCTGCTGTATTGCGGCGATGCCGACGTGGTTTTCGCGCAGAACGCCGAGGCCGCGCGGCTGATCCCGGGGGCACGGTTCGTGACGCTGCCGGGGGTGTCCCACATGGAGGCGTTCTATCAGGCCGATGTGGTGGTAGCGGAGGTGATCCGCTTTCTTGACGCTCTACCCGGTTAGAGCGTCGGCATCACCACATCCAGCGTATGCTGGCGCATCAGGCGCTTAGTGGTGGCGAGCGCGGTGCCGGGGAGTGCCGCCAGTTCGGTGGCGGTGCGGATGGCGGCGGGGAGTAGATCGGCAGCATCTTCGACACTGTCGAAATAGCCAGCGGTGACGGCGCTTTCGGGGTCGTAGAGGTGGGCCAGGATGGACGCCTTGGTGAGCGCACGGGGATCGAGCCGCGCCTTCAGCAACTCCACCGCGAAGATCGGCAGCGACATGCCGATCGCCGTCTCATTGGCGCCGATCTTGAAGCCTCCCCTGGTCCCGATGCGGATGTCGCAGGCCAGCAGCAGGAACACGCCCATGGCGACGCAATGCCCGGTGCAGGCGGCCACCACCGGCATGGGGAAGCCGTAGAGCCGCATCGCCAGCCGGCCGCCCGAGGTCACCAAAGCGCGCACCTCCTCACGCGGGCTCGCCGCCATCATCTTGAGGTCAAACCCGCCGGAAAAGCGCTGCGCCCGCCCGGCCAGGACCACCGCCTTGGCCTCGCGCTCGGCTTGGTCGAGGCAGGCGTTGAGCGCGGCGACCAAGGCCGGGTTCACGGCGTTGGCCTTGCCGTCATCCATGGTGATCACGGCGATGCCGTCGGTGATGGCGATGCTGGCGGTCATGGGCGGCTCCGTGTGCAAAAAGGGGTCAGCGGCTTTCGGCGCGGGGGTCCAGCCAGTCGCGCAATCCGTCGCCGAGGAAATTGAAGCCCATCACCACCGAGAGGATGGCAAGGCCCGGGAAGGTGGCGACCCACCATTGCTGCACCAACTCCCGCCCTTCGGCCACCATCGCCCCCCACTCGGCGGCCGGCGGGGTGACGCCGAGGCCGAGGAAGGACAGGCCGGCGAAAACCAGGATGGCGTTGCCGAGATCGAGCGTGACCAGCACGATCAGCGGCCCGGCGGCGTTGGGCAGGATCTGCCGCAGCAGCACCCGCCCCGGCCCGGCGCCGCTGGTGACCGCCGCCTCGACATATTCGAGCGCGCGCTGGGAGATCACCAGGCTGCGGGCGAGGCGGGCGAATTTCGGCCACCACACCACCAGCATGGCGATCATGGTGTTGAGCGTGCCGATGCCGAGGGCGGCCGCGATCGCCATGGCCAGGATGATCGGCGGGAAGCAGAATACGAGGTCGGTCACCCGCATCAGCGCCTCCTCCGCCCAGCCGCGCGCATAGGCGGCGGTGGCGCCGAGCAGCGTGCCGAAGGCGGCGCCCAGCAGCACCACCCCGAAGCCCACCAGCATCGACACCCGCGCGCCCCAGATCACCCGCGACAGCACGTCCCGCCCCAGCGCGTCGGTGCCCAGCCAATGGGCCGACGATGGCGGGCGCAGGCGGCCGGCGACGTCGACGAAATTCGGGTCATACGGCGCCACCCAGGGGGCCAGCACGGCCAGCAGCAGCCAGGCGAGGATCAGCCCGCCGCCCGCCACCGCAATCCCGTAGCGCCGGGCGAAGCGGCGGCCCGGGGCCTCTTGCACCAGGATCAGGGTCTCGCTCACCGCTTCACCGTCCGCGGGTCCAGCACCGCGTAGGAGAGATCGACCAGCAGGTTCACCAGCACGAATTGCGCGGCGACGATGACGGTGATGGCGAGAATGGCCGGGAAGTCGATCGCCACCGCGGCGCGGAAGGTGTAGCGGCCGAGCCCGGGCCAGGAGAACACCGTCTCCGTCATCACCGCGCCGGCCAGCAAATTGGCAAAGGCGAGGCCGGCCAGGGTGACCACCGGCAGCATGGCGTTGGGCAGCGCGTGGCCGACGACCACGGCACGGCCCGGCAGCCCCTTGGCGCGGGCGGTGCGCACATAATCCTGCCCCAGCGCCTCCAGCATCGCCGCGCGTGTGGTGCGGGTGATCAGCCCGAGCGTCGAACTCGCCAGCACGATGGCGGGCAGCACGAGATGGGCGGCGGCATCCCAGAAGGTCTCCCAGTCACCGCTCCGCGCGCTGTCGAACAGCAGTAGCCCGGTGACCGGGGTGGGCGGGAAGGCCGAGGCGCTCAGCCGCCCCGGCCCCGGCGCCCAGTCGAGCGCGCCGTAGAATATCGCGAGCATGACGAAGGCGAGCCAGAATGTGGGGGCGGAGACGCCGATCAGCGAGACCAGCCGGGCGGCGTTGTCGATCCAGGTATCGCGCTTCACGGCGGCGAGAATGCCAAGCGGCAGGCCGATGACGAGGGAGAGCAGGAAGGCCAGCATCCCCAGCTCCACCGTCGCCGGCGCATATTCGCGCAAATCCTCCAGCACCGGGCGGTGCGAGGCGATGCTCTCGCCGAAATCGCCATGCGCGAGTCCCTGCAGGAACACCCAGTAGCGCTCCCACAGCGGCAGATCGAGCCCCCAGCGATGGCGGAAGGCAGCGACCACGGCGGGGTTGGCGGCGGCGAGATCGCCGAGCTGCGCCAATACCGGGTCCCCCGGCACGGTGTTGGCGATGAGGAACACCACGAGCGATGCCAGCACGACCATCACGCACGCCGTCACCAGGCGCGATGCGACATAGGCGATCACTCTCGGCTCTTCCCCCGGTTGCTCCGGGACGCAGCTTGGCACGCGGACGGGTTCGGAGGAAACTCTCGGGCATACGAAGGAGAGAAACGATGAAGGCAATCGTCTGCGAAGCGTTCGGCGGGCCTGAGGTGCTGGCATGGCGCGACCTGCCGGACCCGCCGCCACCGGCGGAGGGGGAAATCCAGGTCCGTATCGGCGCGCGCGGCGCCCAGTACGTCGACGTGCTGATGATGGCCGGCACCTACCAGTACCGCCCCGAGCCGCCCTTCATCCCCGGCAGCGAGGCGGCCGGTGAGGTGGTGGCGGTCGGGCCGGGGGTGACAAAATTCAAGCCGGGCGATCTCGTGATGTCGAGCCACAGGACCGGCGCCTACTGCACCTTGGCCAACGCCAAGGCGTCAGCTTGCGACCTGGTGCCGGCGGGGTTCTCGCTGGAGGAGGCGGCGGTCTATCGCGGCGCCTACCACACCTCCTACCACGCGCTGCTGCAGAAGGGCCGCATGAAGGCGGGCGACTGGGTGCTGATCCACGGCGCCGCCGGCGGCATCGGCATGGCGGCGATCCAGATCGCCAAGCTCTACGGCGCCAAGGTGATCGCCACCGCCAGCAGCGAGGCGAAACGCGCCGCCTGCCTCGCCGAGGGGGCGGACCACGCGATCGACTATACCGGCGGCTTCCGCGACCAGGTGAAGGCCCTCACCGGCGGCAAGGGGGCGGACATCGTTTATGACCCGATCGGCGCCGCGGTGTTCGACGAGTCGATGCGCTGCCTCAACTGGGGCGCCCGCATCCTCATCCTCGGCTTCCTCGGCGGTGCCCCGGCGCTGGCCAAGACCAACCATTTGCTGATCAAGGGCGCCGAAGCTGTCGGCGTGCGCATCGGAGGGGTGACGGAGTTTCAGCCCGAACTGGCGGCGGCCAATATCAAGGTGCTATTGGCGCTCGCCGCCGAGGGCAAGCTGCGGCCGCGTATCTCCCACCGCATCCCGCTGGAACGCGCGGCGGAAGCCATCCAGGCGATCATCGACCGCAAGGTGATCGGCAAGGCGGTACTGGTGGGGTAGGGAGGATTTGCGATGGCACTCAGTCATGCGGTGACGGAGTTGGTGGCGGCGCCGGCTGATCGGGCATTCCGGTTTCTGGCCGACGGTTTGCAACTCGGGCGCTGGGCGTTCGGGTGCTGGCAGACCGAGGCGGTCGCGGGTGGCCTGTTTCGCGGCCACTCGCTGTTCGACGGCTCGGCCGGGCTGGTACGGATCGAGGCCGACCCGGCGCGGATGAGCGTGTGGTTCCATGTCGGCGCCGTGCCGGAGCGGCTGGTGCCGCGCATAGTCGCGCACGTGGTGCCGGGCGAACGGACCGGGCGCGGGGCGGAGACGTGCCTGGTCACGCTGCTCGCCTGGCGTGACGCGGGGATGAACGAGGACCGCTGGCGGCGCGTGGCGGTGGGGCACGAGACCGAGGCGCTATTGATCAAGGCGCTGATCGAGCGTGGCGCGAGCGATTGACAAGGGCCCGTCGCGTTCGCAATGTGAGCGTCCGGGGAATGAGAACATTGAAGGAACCATCGCCATGCGCCGCTGGATCGTCACCGCTGCCGCGTTGCTGACCGCCGGCGCCGCCATGGCGCAAACCCCGCCGAAAATCCTGCGCTACACGCCGGCTGCCGATCTGACCGGGCTCGATCCGCAGGTGAACGGCGCGCTGACCACCGCCCAGTATTCGATGATGGTTTACGATACGCTGTTCTCACTGGACGCGACACTCACTCCGCGGCCACAGATGGTGGACACCTACACCGTCTCGCCCGACGGGTTGCGGTACGACTTCAAGCTGCGTCCGGGACTGAAATTCCACGACGGGCAGAAGGTGACCGGCGCGGATGTCGTGCCCTCGATCACCCGATGGATGAAGCGCGACGCGCTGGGCCAGAAGATGGCCGCCGCGATAGCGACCTTCCAGCCCGAGGGCGAGGACGGGTTCTCCATCACCTTCAAGCAGCGCTATCCGTTCGTCGAGACCACGCTGGCCTGGAGCGGGTTCGGCATGGCAGCGATCATGCGCGCCCAGGATGCCGCGACCGATCCGTTCAAGCAGATCACCACCTCGATTGGCTCCGGGCCGTTCCGCTTCCTGCCGCAGCGGTGGCAGATCGGCAGTTCGGCGGCCTGGGCCAAGAACACCGACTATGTCGCGCGTCCGGAGCCGCCGAGCGGGATGTCCGGCGGCAAGGTGGTGAAGATCGACGGCGTCGAGATGCGCTACATACCCGATGCGGCAACGCGGGCGAATGCGCTGAAGACCGGCGAGGTCGACCTCGTCGACCTGCTGCCGGCGGACCTGGTGGATTTCGTGCGGGCGGACAAAAACCTGATCGCGGGACGGTTGCAGCCGCTGGGCGGATTGGGCTTCATCCGCATTAACCAGTTGCAACCGCCGTTCAACAACCTGAAGGCGCGCCAGGCCCTGGCGCTGACGGTCAATCAGCCGGACTTCATGGCCGCGGCCTATGGCAAGCAGGACTCGTGGGAGGAGCGGTGCTTCTCGTTCTTCCTGTGCAGGTCGCCGAACGGAACCGAGGCGGGGTCCGAACCCTACCAGAAGCAGGATCTGGCGAAGGCGCGGCAATTGCTGGCGGAATCCGGCTACAAGGGTGAGCGAACGCGATGGCGCAGGTGGCGGCCGAGAACCTGCGCAAGATCGGCGCCAACGTCGATCTGCAGGTGATGGAATTCGCCCAGATCATGGTGCGGCGGGAAAACCGCAAGCCGACCGCCGAGGGCGGCTGGAACCTCAACGCGATCGGCATGAGCGGACCGACACTGACCTCGCCGGTGACCAACCTGATGATCGACTCCCGCTGCGGCGGTGCCAGCTATTTCGGGTGGCCCTGCGACGAGACGGTGGAGAAGCTGCGCGCGGCCTACATGGCCGAGAGCGACGCGGGCGAGCGGCGGAAGATCGTCGATGACCTGTCGCGCGCCTTGTGGGGGTCCCTGCCGGCGGTGCTGGCCGGCATGTACTACAACACCTACGCCTGGCGGGCCGAGGTGGTAGGCATGATGCAGGCGCCGCAACTGGTGTTCTGGAACGTCGACAAGACGCGGTAGGATCAGCCGCCCATCCAGCGGCGAACGGCCTGCACCCAGGCGCTGCCGCGCTCGCCGCCATCCAGGCTGGGTTGGAAATGGTCCTGGCCGGGATATTGTTCGGCTTCGACATGCGCGCCCTCGGCGCGCAGCGCGTCGGCCAGCAGCGGCGAGGTGCTCATCACGTAGGACAGGTCGTGTTCGCCCCAGACGATGTGGAACGGCACGCGATTGCCGGCGACATGGGTGAGCGGACTGGCCTCCACCGCGTCTTCTGGGTGGAGGAACAGGCGCTTGTTGCGGGCTTCCAGTTCGCCAACCTCGAACTTCGCCACGGCGCTCACCAGGAAACAGGCTTTCAGTACGTCGGCCGGCAGCCCGGCGGCGGCGCACAGGTCGCGGCGCAGCGTGGCGAGCGCGCTGAGATGGCCGCCGGCGGAGTGGCCGCCGATGTAGATGCGGTCCGGATTGCCGCCGTGGGTCTCGATGTTGGCATGCACCCAGGCGAGCGCCGCGATGGTGTCATCAAGCGGCGCGGGAAAGTGTACCTCGGGGATCATGCGGTAGCCGACCGAGACGAAAATCGCCGGCAGATCGGTGAAGCAAGGAGCCATGAAGCCCATCCACTCCTTGTGGCCCATCTCCCAGCCGCCGCCGTGCAGGAAGACCAGGACCGGGAGGTCTATGAGGTTGGGCTGATCGGGGAGGTAGATGTCGATCCGCTGCCATGGGTCAGCGCCGTAGGGGACGTCCAGCACGACGCGCGTGGTGTGTGCGACGGCGCGCGAACGTTCCAGGATTTCCGCGGCATAGGCTTCGGCGACCGGCCCCATTTTCGGCTGGACGGGGAGATTGTCGAACGACATGACGGCCTCCTTGTTCTGCTCTGCACGCCCCGGAACACGAAATCGCTGCCGCCGACCACGCTGCGCAAACACGCCAGACACCTCGGCAGTGGCGATCATAGGCCCGCAAGCCACTGAAAACCGCAAACTATCTGGCGTCACTCGGCATTTCGGCCGGGTGGCTGGGGGACCTGGATTCGAACCAAGGATGCCCGGGTCAGAGCCGGGAGTTTTACCGCTAAACTATCCCCCATCCGGTTATCCGGTGGGCGCGGGGGATTAGCATGGGTGTTTCCCCCACGCAATCCTGCGAAAATGCGGTATTCGCCCTTGCCCGTCCCCATATAGGGCGCGAACATGTGATTTGCTTTTTGGGAACCCCATGGCCGAAGCCGCCCGCCACGATCCTGGTGCCTTGCCCGACCACCGCGACCGCACGCAACCGCTGGCGTTCGCGGCGGTGGACCTTGGCACCAACAACTGCCGCATGCTGGTCGGAACCCCGGCCGGTGACGGGTTTCGTGTGCTCGACAGCTTCAGCCGCATCGTCCGCCTCGGCGAGGGGTTGCACGATACCGGACGGCTGTGCCCGACGGCGATGGACCGCGCGATCGCGGCACTGCATGGCTGCGTCTCGCGGCTGTCGCGCCGCCCGATGCGGGCGGTCCGGGCGGTCGCCACCGAAGCCTGCCGCCAGGCGATCAATGGCAGCGAGTTCCTCGACCGCGTCCGCAGCGAGACCGGACTGCCGATCACCGTGATCTCGACGCGCGAGGAGGCCGAGCTTGCGCTCGAAAGCTGTGCCCCTCTGCTGCGCGACGGTGGGCGGCGGGCGATCCTGTTCGACATCGGTGGCGGTTCGACCGAGATCGCCTGGGTGCGCCTGGCCAGCGCCGGCTGCCCGGGCGATGCGCCGGAGCTGGTGGGCTACATCTCGCTGCCGATCGGTGTGGTGACGCTGGCCGAGCGTTTCGGCGCGGCGGCGCAGACCGAGGAGGGGTTCGACGCCATGGTGGAGGATGCCATGGGCCGGCTGCGCGCCTTCGGCCGGGTCCATTGCATCGAGCAGGAGCTGCGCCAGGGCGGCGTGCGGCTGCTCGGCACGTCGGGCACCGTCACCACGCTCGCCGGCATCGCGCTCGATCTGCCGCGCTACAGCCGTCCGGCGGTGGATGGCGCGGTGCTGTCCCATGCCGACGCGGTAACGGCGTTGGCGGTGCTGCGCCGGCTCGGGCGGGACGGGCTCGCGCAGCATCCCTGCATCGGGCCGGAGCGGGCGGAATTCGTGCTGCCCGGCTGCGCCATTTTCGCCGCCATCCATCGGCTGTGGCCGGCGCCCGAGGTGGTGGTGGCCGATCGCGGGCTACGCGAGGGGATGTTGCTGCGTATGATGCGCGCCGAGCAGAAGCCGCCCCGGCCGCGCCGCGACACCAGGATCTAGCCGCATGGCATCCCCCCCGAAAAGCGGCAAGCGCAACCTTGCCGTCTACGTCAAGACCGCCAAGAAACGCAGCGTCGCCTCCGCGGCCTGGCTCAAGCGGCAGTTGAACGACCCCTACGTCGTCGCCGCCAAGGCGCAGGGCTGGCGCCCGCGCGCCGCCTTCAAGCTGATCGAGCTCGACGACAAGTACCAGCTGCTGAAGCCCGGCCTGCGCGTGGTCGATCTCGGCGCGGCCCCGGGGGGGTGGACCCAGGTGGCGATCCACCGCGGTGCCGCGCGGGTGATCGGGCTCGATCTGCTGCCGGTTGACCCGGTGCCGGGCGCGATCATGCTGTTGGGCGATTTCAACGACGAGGACATGCCGGCCAGGCTGATGGCGGAGCTCGGCGGCCCCGCGGACCTCGTGCTGTCCGATATGGCGCCCAACACCACCGGCCATGCCTCGACCGACCATATCCGCATCGTCGCCCTCGCGGAGCTGGCGATCGATTTCGCGATCAAAGTGCTGACACCCGGCGGCACCTTCGTCGCCAAGGTGTTCCAGGGCGGCGCCGAGAAGCAGATCCTCGACCCGCTGAAGAAGCACTTCACCACCGTGCGCCACGCCAAGCCGCCGTCCAGCCGCAAGGAAAGCAGCGAGCTCTACGTGGTGGCACAGGGATTCCGCGTCGCCGAATAGGCCTGCGGCATTGCAGCGTCCGTGAATCGTCATGCGAGATTGCTTGCCTCGCGGCCCTGCGGTCGCTATGTGGAGCCGCCAAGGTTTCGGAAAGGTCCGGCCATGGCGCCCCAAGATACATCTCCCGCTCCGCTCTCCGCCGGTTTTGCCGCGCGCATCAGCGACGCCCTCGCCTTCGATGACGTGCTGCTCGTGCCCGGTTATTCCGAGGTGCTGCCGAGCAACACCAACACCCGCAGCCGCCTCACCCGCGAGATCTCGCTGCATATCCCGCTGATCTCGGCGGCGATGGACACGGTAACGGAAAGCCCGATGGCTATCGCGCTGGCCCAGCGCGGCGGCATGGGGGTGATCCACAAGAACCTCACCATCGATGAACAGGCCGCCCAGGTCCGCCGGGTGAAGAAGTTCGAGTCCGGCATGGTGGTCAACCCGCTCACCATCCACCCCGACCAGACCCTGGCCGATGCCCGCGCGCTGACCGCGGCGCACAACATCAGCGGCGTGCCGGTGGTGGAACGCGATACCGGCCGCCTGGTCGGCATCCTCACCAACCGCGACGTGCGCTTCGCCACCGACCCCTCGCTCAAGGTCTACGAGCTGATGACGCGGGAAAACCTCGTCACCGTGCGCGCCGATGTCGATCGCGAGGAGGCCCGCCGCCTGCTGCACCGCCACCGCATCGAGAAGCTGCTGGTGGTGGATGACCACTTCCGCTGCGTCGGCCTCATCACCGTCAAGGACATGGACAAGGCGCAGGCCCACCCCGACGCCGACAAGGACCCGCTGGGCCGCCTGCGCGTCGCCGCCGCCACAGGGGTGGGCGAGGACGGGCATGCCCGCGCCCGGGCGCTGATCGACGCCGAGGTGGACGTGATCGTGGTGGATACCGCGCATGGCCACTCCGCCGGCGTGCTTGCCGCCGTCGAGCGGATCAAGAAGCTCTCCAACGCCGTGCAGGTGATCGCCGGCAACGTCGCCACCCCCGAGGGTGCCGCAGCCCTGATCGCCGCCGGTGCCGACGCGGTGAAGATCGGCATCGGCCCGGGCAGCATCTGCACCACCCGCGTGGTCGCCGGCGTCGGCGTGCCGCAGTTCACCGCGGTGATGGAAACCGCCGAGATGTGCCGCCGCCACGGCGTGCCGGCCATCGCCGATGGCGGCATCCGCACCTCCGGTGACCTGGTGAAGGCAATCGCCGCCGGCGCCGATTGCGCGATGATCGGCAGCCTGCTGGCCGGCACCGACGAGGCGCCCGGCGAGGTGTTCCTCTACCAGGGCCGCAGCTACAAGTCCTACCGCGGCATGGGCAGCATCGGCGCGATGGCCCGCGGCTCGGCTGATCGCTATTTCCAGCAGGAAATCAAGGACACGCTGAAGCTGGTGCCCGAAGGCATCGAGGGAAGGGTTGGCTACAAGGGCCCAGTGGCCGCCGTGCTGCACCAGCTCGTGGGCGGCCTGCGGGCGGGCATGGGCTATACCGGGGCCGCGACCATCCGCGACCTGCAGGAGAACACCCGCTTCCGCCGCATCACCGGCGCAGGCTTGCGCGAAAGCCACGTGCACGACGTCGCGATCACCCGCGAGGCACCGAACTACCGACAAGAGGGATGACGCCTTCGGCCCGGGTCGCCGCCGCGATCGAACTGCTCGCCGCCATCGACGCAGCACCCCGCAAACCGGCCGACGCGGTGGCCAACGCCTTCTTCCGCGAACGCCGCTACATCGGTTCGGGTGACCGCCGCGCCGTGTCGGACCGCACATGGTCGGTCATCCGCGCGCGGCGGCGCCTCACCTGGTGGCTGGAACGCTGCAAGGGCCGCGTCTCCCCGCGCATGCTGGTCGCCGCCTCGCTGATGCTGGAAGGCTGGACCGCCGACGGGGTGAACCAGACCTATTCCGGCGGCCAGTTCGCGCCGGAGAAAATCACGCCCCCCGAGAAGCCGGTGATTGCCGCCCTCTCCGGCCACACGCTCGGCCATCCCGAGATGCCGACCGCCGTGCGCATCGAGGCGCCGGACTGGATCCTGCCGTATCTCGAAGCCCGCTTTGGCGCCGCGCTCGAGGTGGAAATGGCGGCGATGGACCTGCCGGCGCCGGTCGATCTGCGCGTCAACCTGCTCAAGACCGACCGCGACGGCGCTCTGGCCGCGCTCGCCGCCGCCGGGCTCGCCGCCGAATTGACCGAGCTCTCCCCCTGGGGCCTGCGCGTGCCCAGCCGCCAGCCGGTGGTCGGCTTGCAGCCGTTCCAGGACGGGCTGGTGGAAATCCAGGACGAAGGCAGCCAGCTCATCGCCGCCGTGGTCGGCGCCGCGCCCGAAATGCGGGTGGCCGACTGGTGCGCCGGGGCCGGCGGCAAGACCCTCGCGCTGGCGATGACCATGGAAAATCGCGGCCACATCGTCGCCTCCGACGTCTCGGCCCCCCGCCTCGAAGGCGCAGTCAAGCGCCTGCGCCGCGCCGGGGTCCACAACGTCGAGCGGCATATCCCGGAAGCCGGCGACAAATGGATCAAGCGCCGCGCCGGCACCTTCGATCGCGTGCTGGTCGATGCGCCCTGCACCGGCACCGGCACCTGGCGCCGCAACCCCGACGCCCGCCAGCGCCTCCGCCCAATCGATCTCGCCGAACTGGTGGTGAAGCAGGAAGCCATCCTCGGCCAGGCCGCCCGCCTGGTAAAAACAGGCGGCCGCCTCGTCTACGCCACCTGCTCTGTCCTGCTCGACGAAAACGAGGCGCAAGTGGAGGCCTTCCTCGCCGCCAACCCCAACTTCCGCCTGCTGCCCCTCGCCGAAGCCTGGACCCTCCCCGCCCCCCTGCCCTGCCCCGGTCCCTATCTCGCACTGACCCCGCGGACCCATGGCACCGATGGTTTTTTTGCGGCCGTCCTTGAAAGGATCGCCTAATCCAGTTGCGTCGCAGAAAAGTGGCGGCAAGATGGGGACAGTCGCTGGAGACCTGAGATGCTCGACTTTGTTCTACCCCGCGAGCCGGTCTACCTCTCATTCGAGGCCGGCCCCTACCGCATGCAGATGGGGCTGATCGCGCGCCATCCTGACGAGTTGGTGGTGATTGACGAGCACTACCCTGCCGAGATGGCGGAGCGGCGGCAGTTGCTGGCCGAGCGGCATCATGACGTGTTCGGCGCCGAGCCTGGCAGCGAGTTGGCCCGCGCCGAGACGCTCGCCCGCGTCGCCGACCTGCTGCCCCGCCGCCATCCCGAGTGGTTCGCCCGCGAGGGCGCCATCCTGCATAACCGACTAACCGGTGAAAGCTGGAACGTCGAATCCCCCGAGCGGGACCCGCTGGAGATCGCCGGGCTGCTGGTGCAGGAGGATTTCTGCCTACTCCGCCTCTCCGAGGCAGGCCCGATCCTCACCGCCGCGGTGCTGTGCTTCCCCTCGCGCTGGCGCCTGCACGAGAAGCTTGGCCGGCCGCTCGCCGACATCCACGGCCCGGTGCCGCTCTACGCCGAACGCCTCGCTCGCCCGGTCGATCGGCTGATCACCACCCTCAAGGAGGGCCGCATGGTCGAGCGGGTGAACTGGTCGGCCAATGACGACCCCGCGCTGTTCCAGCCCGGCGGCCGGCACTTACGCCGCGCGCGCAACCCCAACGTGAACGCAGCGAATGCCGGCGAGACGCTGTATCTGCGCGTTGAACGCCAGACGCTGAGCCTGCTGCCGGCGAGCGGCACGGTGTTATTCGGCATCCGCGTGCATATTTATCCGATGGCCCGCATCGCCGCCGACAAGGAGGTTGCCGCCCGGCTGGCCTCGGCGATCCGGGCGCTGCCGGAGGAAATGCGCGGCTACAAGAGCCTCGCGCCGTTCCAGACGGTGTTGCTGGAGTATCTTGATGCCAGGGTAGGAAGCGCTTCTTTTTGAAAAAAGAAGCAAAAACTTTTTACCCGTTTGCCTCGCTCTCTCCGCGGAGAGAACGAAGCAAATCGGATAAAAGTTTTTTGGTTCTTTTTTTCAAAAAAGAACGCCTTTCTTACTGACGCTTACGCATTCTCCTTATCAAACACCTGCTTGAACGCCGCCATCGCCTTGGCCATCTCGTCCTTGGCATTGCCGCCCGAAATCAGATTGGTCAGCGCCACCCCGAACACGTCGCGGAACTCGGTCACCGCGACGATTTCGGGCAGGCCTGGCCGCACGATCTTCTGGCACTCGATCGCGCAATCGAACCACTCGCCGGGGAAGGCGCTGGTCTTGCGCACTTCGGTATCGCGGAAGGGGCTGGCGCGGCCGGGCATGCCGGCGCCTTTGCCGAGGATTTCGGTGCTGAGCTGCTTGTTGGTCGCCCATTGCAAATAGAGCCAGGCGCCAAGCTTGTTCTTGCTCGCGGTGGGGATGCACAGGCCCGAGCAGAACATCGCGGAGTGCCGCGCCTTGGGCCCGGCCGGCATCGGCGAGAAGCCGACATCCTTCACCACCTTGGACTTGCCGGGATCGACCAGCGGCGCGGAGAAGCCGATGCCATCGAGCCACATGCCGATCTTGCCCTGCATGAAGCTGGTCTGGCACTCGTTCCAGTTGAAGCCGATCGAGCCCGGCGGCGCACATTCGCGCATCAGCTTGGCATAGAGCTCGGCCGCCCAGATCGCCTCCGGGCTCTCCATCTGGAGTGATTTGCCGTCCGGCGAGAGGGTCTCCTTGTCGAGCCCGAGCATGATCTGGGTGAACACCGGCACGTTGGCGTTCTTCTGGCCGCGCGCGACGAAGCCGTAGATGCCCTTGGCGGGATCGGTCAGCTTGCGCGCGGTATCCAGCATCTCGTCCATGGTTTTCGGGAAGCTGAGGCCCTTCTCGGCGAACAGGGCCTTGTTCCAGTAGACCATCCAGAAATCCGGCAGATGGGTGAGCGTATGCAGGGTACCGTCCGACGCGGTGCCGTATTTGAGGGCGCCGGGGCTCCAGTCCGCGAAGTCGAAGTCCGGGTTGGTCTTGCCGGCGTCCTTGATGTAGGGGCGCAGATCCTCCATCCACTTGCCCTTCTCGATCAGCTTCTTCTGCACATGCAGCGAGATCGAGACGACATCGAAGCTTGGGCGGCCGGTGGTCAGCTCCATCGCCACTTTCGGGCGTTGCTGCTGTTCCGGCACCTGCTCGGAACCGACCTTGATGCCGGTCAGTTCCTCGAATTCCTTCTGATGCGCCTGCATCACGTCGGCCGAGGGGTGCTTGCCGAAATTGACTTCGAGCTTGGTGCCCTTGGCCTGTTTCCAGTCGAACTTGCTCTGGGCGTTGGCGGTCTCGACGATCGCCGGCGCGGCGAGGGCGCCGGCTGAGGCAATGAGGGTGCGACGTAGCATGGTGGAACCTCCCTGGACGTTGTTTTGCCACGACTGTAGCGCCCCGCGGCCCGCGGTTCCAGGATTCTCGCTGGCCACGATGCTGCGATGCGCAATGGCGGCTTGCACGGGCCCGGCGCGCGTGCTGCAAGGGCGCGCACTGTGATAGCCAAGGTGCCCCAGCGATGACCGAGTCCATGACCTCAGCCGATCGCGTTCTCATTCTCGATTTCGGCAGCCAGGTGACGCAGCTGATCGCGCGCCGCGTGCGCGAATGCGGCGTCTACTGCGAAATCTGGCCGTTCAACACCGACCCCGCCCGCATCGCTGCCTTCGCGCCGCGCGCCATCATTCTCTCCGGCGGCCCGGCCAGCGTGCCCGATGGCAATTCGCCGCGCGCGCCGCAGATGGTGTTCGAGCAGGGCGTGCCGGTGCTCGGCATCTGCTACGGGCAGATGACGATGTGCGAGCAGCTTGGCGGCGGCGTGTCCGCCTCCGACCATCGCGAGTTCGGCCGCGCCTTCGTGGACGTGCTGGAGCCCTGCGCGCTGTTCCACGGCGTCTGGTCGCCGGGTGCGCGCGAGCAGGTGTGGATGAGCCATGGCGACCGGGTGTCCAGCCTGCCGCCCGGCTTCCGCGTGGTCGGCACCTCCGAGGGCGCCCCCTTCGCGGCGTTTGCCGATGACGCGCGCCGCTTCTACGGCCTGATGTTCCATCCGGAGGTGGTGCACACCCCGCACGGCGCCCAACTCATCAGCAACTTCGTGCGCGACGTCGCGGGCTGTGCAGGGGATTGGACGATGGGGGGCTTCCGTGCCGCCGAGATCGCCAAGATCCGCGCCCAGGTCGGCTCCGGAAGGGTGATCTGCGGCCTCTCCGGCGGCGTCGACTCCTCGGTCGCCGCGGTGCTGATCCACGAGGCGATCGGCGACCAGCTCACCTGCATTTTCGTCGATCACGGCCTGCTGCGCCACGGCGAGGCGGATGACGTGGTGGCGACCTTCCGCGACCGCTTCAACATCAAGCTGGTGCACCGCGACGCCTCGGACCTGTTCCTCGGCGCGCTGGATGGCGTCACCGACCCCGAGATCAAGCGCAAGACCATCGGCCGCCTGTTCATCGAGGTGTTCGAGGAGGAGGCCAAGAAGATCGGCGGCGCCGATTTCCTCGCTCAGGGCACGCTCTATCCGGACGTGATCGAGAGCGTGAGCTTCACCGGCGGCCCCTCGGTGACCATCAAGAGCCACCACAACGTCGGCGGCCTGCCCGAGCGGATGCGCATGAAGCTGGTGGAGCCGCTGCGCGAGCTGTTCAAGGACGAGGTGCGCGTGCTCGGCCGCGAACTCGGCATCCCCGAGATCATCGTCGGCCGCCACCCCTTCCCCGGCCCGGGCCTGGCCATCCGCATCCCCGGCGCCATCACCCGCGAAAAGGCCGACCTGCTGCGAAAGGCCGACGCGATCTACCTCGAGGAAATCCGCAACGCCGGCCTCTACGACGCGATCTGGCAGGCCTTCGTCGTGTTGCTCCCGGTGCGTACGGTGGGCGTGATGGGCGATGGCCGCACCTATGACATGGCCTGCGCACTCCGCGCGGTGACCAGCACGGACGGCATGACGGCGGACGTCTACCCCTTCGACATGGGCTTCCTCAGCCGCGTCTCCAACCGCATCGTCAACGAGGTCCGCGGCATCAACCGCGTCACCTACGACATCACGAGCAAGCCGCCCGGCACCATCGAGTGGGAGTGAGCGGCGCCGGCACGTCGTGCCGGCGCACAATCCCGCCGATCACCCTATCGCGAAATTCCGGGACCGGAAGTCCATCACGAAGGACCGCGCGGGGGACCATGCGATGTCGCGGCGTTTGGCGGTGAAGTTGGCGGTTTCGTGGAGGACGAGAAGCGCCGGATCATCGCGCTCGACGATTTCGAGCACCCGGCGAAAATCCGCGGCGCGCGCGGCGATGTCGGTCGAGGTCTGGATGCGGTCGATCAGCGTGGCCGCCTCGGCATTGCGCCAGTAGCCGCCTTGCTCCAACTCGCCATTGCGCCCGAAGGTGGTGGGGAAGAAGGACACCGGATCATTGAAGAAGGCAGAGAACGAGTTGTCGTTCATCGCCCGTTCGACCTTGCCATCCAGCACCTGGCCCCAGTTTTCCCGCATCTGCAGGTCCACGTTGACACCGACGGCCTTCCACATCTCGACCAGAATCTGCGCGGTGGCGACCTGATTGGTGTAGTAGTTCGCCAGCACCTTGAAGGGGATCGGCTCGCCCTTGTAGCCGGCCTCGGCGAGCAGGCGGCGGGATTCGGCGGGGTCGAACCGGATGCCCTTCCAATCCGTGGCATACATGGGGCCGAAGTAATCGAACTGTAGCCCGTTGGGCACGCGCGAGCGGCCCCCCCAGATGGTCTCGACGATCATGTTGCGGTCGATCGCGTGGGAGAGCGCGCGGCGGATGCGGGCATCCTTGAGGACTTTGTGGTTCTGATCGAAAATCAGGCCGCGGATATTGGTGATCAGCCCGCCCACCACCTGGTGGCGGGGGCTGCTTTCGATGGTGGGGATCTGGTCGGGCGTGATGTCGCAGGCAAAGTCGAACTCGCCGGCTTTCAGGCCGTTGATCCGGCTGGCGAGTTCGGGCACTTCGAGGAAGCGCAGCGTCTTGATCGGCGGGCGGCCGCCCCAGTAGCCGTCGAACGCCTCGAGGATGAGGCGGTTTTCCGCGCGGTATTCGGCGACCTGATAGGGGCCGGTGCCGACCGGCTTGCGCGCCCAGTCCATCCAGGTCGGCGCTTCGCGGAAGGCGCGGGGGTTGAGGATGCAGCCGGTGCGCATCGACACGCGCCCCTCCAGCGTGACGTCCGGCACGCGGTTGACGAAGCGGATGGTGTGGCTGTCGACGATCTCGATCTTTTCCAGCGCGGGATAGGCGGCCTTGGCGCCGGCGCGCACTTTCGCGGGCGCCCAGCGCAGATCGGGCTTGCCGCCGGACGGCACGGTTTCGTCGCCGGCGCCAAACAGGCGTTCGCCATAGGTCCAGGCGACATCCTCGGCGGTGAAGGCGTCGCCGTTATGGAATGTTACGCCCGGGCGCAGCTTGAATTCCAGCGTGCTCCCGTCGATCCGGCGCCAGGATTCGGCCAGGCCCGGGCGGAGCGCGAGGTCCCCGGTCCAGTTGGTGTCGATCAGCGGCTCGACATACAGGTTGTAGTGGCGGGTGCCGACGTTGGAGGCCTCGAAGAGGATGTCGAGCGTGTTGGACGTCGCCAGGCGCTGCACCGCGACGGTGATGGTCGGTCGCGTGTCGGTCTGGGCCACAGAGAAGCGCGGCAGAGTCGCCGCGGCGGCGGCGATTGCGGTACGGCGGGCGATACGGGGCATGCTGGCCTCCAGGGTTCGCCTGGAGACATAGCTGGCAGGGATTGCTTGTGTGTGATGGTATGGCGTCGGTCGTGTTGCAGTGGCGCGGAACCGATCGCTTGCCAGGCGCTGTCGGCAGCCAGAAAATCGACGCGATCGATCGGGAGAACCTGACATGGCTGTTACCATCCACGGCATCAAGGCCTGCGACACCATGAAGAAGGCGCGCGCGTGGCTGGATGCCGCTTGCGTCACCTACGCCTTTCACGACTACAAGACGGCCGGCATCGACGCGCCGACACTGCGCTTCTGGGCGCGTCAGGTCGGCTGGGAAACGCTGCTGAACCGCGCCGGCACCACCTTCCGCGGCCTGCCGGAGGTGGCGCGCGCGGGGGTGGACGAGACGAAGGCGATCGGTCTCATGCTGGCCCAGCCTTCGATGATCAAGCGCCCGGTGCTCGATCTCGATGGCGTCATCCTGGTCGGCTTCAAGCCCGAACGCTATGCAGTGGCGTTCGGGCGGTAACGTCGCGGTCAACGAAAGGACAGCACGATGACCACGTCGTCTTCGTCGTCAACGGGCCGGGCCCGATCGGACTGGCCATCGCCCGGCGGATCGGCGCCGGCAAACCTGTGCTGCTGGAATTGTTAGGTGACGTGATCGCCCCCGGCGGCTCTGCCGTCGGCATCGCATCGATGTCCGGCCACCGGCTGCCCGCGCTCACGATCGAGCAGGACGCGGCACTGGCGAACACTCCCGCCGATGCACTGCTCGCGCTGCGGCTGGTGCGCCGTCGAACGTGCGGGACTCGCTGCATGCCTATCAGTTTGCCCAGCGGGGCAACGCCCCGCGGGTGAAGGCCGAGGCGGTGCGCTGAGGCCGGCGCGGCGCGCGCAGAATGCGCCGCCGTGCTTGGGTATTCCGGCGGTGATTTTTCGCCGGAAAAGGAACCAAAAAACGCCCTCCGTTTGCCCTGCACTCCCAACGGGCGGTCAGAAGCAAACGGAAGTAAAATTTTGCTCGTTATTGCAAAAGAAATGGTTCCTTCGCCTTCGACCCGAAACGTCCGATATCAATCGCCGTCACTTCCGGGTCTGCAGGTAGTCCCAGAAGTTGAAGGCGAAATCCTGGCTGCTGCGGACCTTGATGTGGCAATCGAAACACGCGGCGACCGGGCCGGGGTTGCGGCTGCCGTCGGCGTTGAAGCGACCGTATTCCCATTCGCCGTTGCGCACCTCGGCGGGATAGCCGACGCCCCAGCCATTGCGCTTTTCCTGGATGGCAATGGCCAGGATGGCGGGGTTGGCGATGAAGCGGCCTTGCTGGTCGAGCAGCGGGATGCCGTCGGGCGCGAGGCGGGCGGCGTGATCTTCCATCACGATCACCGTGCCGTCCGGCAGCGGGGTGCCGGCCTTTGCGGTTCCGAATGCCTCGGGATTGACGAACAGGTAGCGGATGATCTTGCGATCTGCCTTGTCGACGGTGGCGTAGCGGATGAAGTTGGTGGCGTAGTCTTTCGGCAAGGCGACATTTTCCGGGCCGGGCTTGTACTGGGCCAAAGCCGGCAGAGCCAGCATGACCAGAGCGGCGGCGAGCATGATACGGCGCATGGCGATCCCCCTTGGAGCGTTGACCGGGTATCCCTGGTGCGCCGCCATGTTACACCAAATTCGCCGGACGTGACGCACGCCATGGAAACTTGTTTTCAGGCGCCCCGATTTCCTGCCCGCTCCGTTTTTGTTGTGAAACACCAGCAAATAAGCCCACCCCCTTCCGTCCCGTCGCCATCCGCCCTAGCGTCTGCCTCGCATCACACCGAGTGGAGACCGCGATGAAACGCCGCAGCTTCCTTGCCTCGTCCGCCGCCATGACGCTGGCCGCCCCCGCCGTGCGGGCCGCCGGCAATCCGAAAGTGCTGAAATTCGCGCCGCAGGCCGATATCGCTTTGCTCGACCCCCATTTCGCCCCGGCGCTGGTGACGCGCAATCACGCCTATCTGGTCTATGATTTCCTCTATGGGCTCGACGACCAGGTGCAGCCCAAGCCGCAGATGGCGGCAGGGCATGTGGTGGAGAATGACGGCAAGACCTGGAAAATCACGCTGCGCGACGGGCTGAAGTTCCATGACGGCGAGCCGGTGCTGGCGCGCGATGCGGTGGCGAGCCTGAAGCGCTGGTCCAAGCGCGACGTCTATGCGCTCTCGGTTTTTCAGCAGGTGGACGAGGTGGTCGCCGCGTCGGACAAGGTGATCGAGTTCCGCCTCAAGCGCCCGTTCCGCCTGCTGGCCGATCTGCTGGGCAAGCAGAATCCCTTCGCCCCCGCCATCATGCCGGAGCGGCTGGCCAATGCGGACCCGACCTCCGCGGTGAAGGAGATCGTCGGCTCCGGGCCATATAAGTTCGTGATGGGCGAGCGGGTGCCGGGCTCGCGCGCGGTCTACGAGAAATTCGCCGGCTACGTGCCGCGCGGCGAGGGCAAGCCCGAGGGGACGGCGGGACCGAAGATCGCGATGATCGACCGGATCGAGTGGCACACCATCCCCGACCCCGCGACGGCCGCCGCCGCCCTGCAATCCGGCGAGATCGACTGGTGGGAACAGCCGCATGCCGACCTGTTGCCGCTGCTGCGCAAGAACAAGGATATCGTCGTCGATATCGTCGATACCCTCGGCTACGTTTCCGTGCTGCGGTTCAACCATCTGATGCCGCCGTTCGACAACCCGGCGATCCGCCGCGCGCTGCTCGGCGCCTTCAGCCAGAAGGACATGATGCAGGCGGTGGCGGGCGATGCGCCGGGCATGTCCAGCGCCGGGGTGGGATATTTCGCGCCACAATCGCCGCTCGCCAACGATGCCGGGATGGAACGGCTGACCGCGGCGCGCGACCTCGCCCGCGTGAAGAAGGACCTCGAAGCGGCCGGCTACAACGGCCAGCGCTTCAACCTGCTGGTCCCGACCGACCTGGCGGCGATCAACGCGATGAGCGAAGTCGGCGGCGAGGTGTTCCGCAAACTCGGCATGAACATGGACTACGTCACCGCCGATTGGGCGACGGTGGCGGCCAGGCTCAATTCGCAGGAGCCGCTGGAGAAGGGGGGCTGGAACCTCAACTTCAACTACGGGCCGGGCTTCTCGCAGATGAGCCCCGCCGCACACGGGTTCATGCGCGGGCTTGGTAAGAACTCGCTATTCGGCTGGCCGAGCATGCCCAAGGTCGAGGCGCTCAGGTCGGCGTGGATCGAAGCCACCGATGCGGCAGAGCAGCAGCGGATCGGCCGGGAAATCCAACTCCAGTGCTTCGAAGACGTGCCCTACATCCCGCTCGGTGCGTTCTTCTTCGCCGCCGCCTACCGCAAGGACCTCACGGGCGTCATCAAGGGGGGAATTCCGGTGTTCTACAACGTGAAGCGCACCGCATGATCCGCCGCGCCGATGCCAAGGCCCATGCAAGCGAGAATTTGCGTGGCATATGGGCCGCCGCGCTCACGCCCTTCCGACCCGGCGATGGCGCGGTGGACGAGGTGGGCTTCGCCTGCAATCTGCGCCATTGGACGCGCGATCTCGGCATCGACGGAGTGTTCGTCTGCGGCAAGCAGGGCGAGTTCTTCTCGATGTCGCTCGCCGAGCGCAAACGTGCCTTCGAGATCGCCGTCGATGCCTGCGCGCCCCATGGCCAGACCATCATGTCCTGCTCCGACCAGAACATGGACGTGGTGATCGACCTCGCCAAGCACGCCGAGGCGGTGGGGGCGGATTACATCGTGGTGCATGCGCCGGTGCTGCATTTCGTCCACGATCGCGACAACATCCTCTATGAATACTACCGCTACATCAGCGAACAGGTGAATATCGGCATCGCGCTGTGGAGCCACCCCGACAGCGGCTATCTGATGTCGCCGGAGCTGTGTGCCCGCATCGCCGATCTGCCCAACATCGTCGCCATCAAGTATTCAGTGCCGCGCGAGATGTACACGCGGCTCACCCATCTCGCCGGTGACAAGCTGATCGTCAGCACGGCGAGCGAGGAGGAATGGCTCGACAACATCATTGAGCTGAACTGGCAGGTCTACCTCTGCTCCTCGCCACCCTATCTGCTGCAAACCGTCGATGACCGCAGAATGCGCGACTATACCGATGCGGCTTTCGCCGGCGATCACGCACGGGCGCGGGCGATCAGCGCCACGCTCGACCCGCTGCGCGCGGCGCTGAAGCGCACACGGCCAGGCGACAAGCCGCAAGCGGCGCAGAAATACTGGCAGGACATGCTGGGGCAGACCGGCGGCGCGGTGCGTCGGCCGATGCTGGAACTCACCGAGGCCGAGCGCGGCGCCATCGCCGCCGCCTTTGCCACCCATGCACCAGGCCGCAAGCAGGCGGCGGAGTAGACGCCATGGCCCTACGTGCGCCCTTCGATTTCAAGGCCTGGATCGACGCCCACGCCCATCTGCTGAAGCCCCCCGTTGGCAACAAGCTGGTGTTCGAGGACGCTGGGATGGTGGTGCAGGTGGTGGGCGGGCCCAATCAGCGCGTTGATTTCCACGATGATCCCGTCGAGGAGTTCTTCTACCAGCTCAAGGGCACCATGGTGCTCAAGGTGATCGACGAGGGTGCCATCCGCGACATCCCGATCCGCGAGGGCGAGATTTTCATGCTCCCCGCCCATGTGCGCCACTCCCCCCAGCGCCCGCAGGCCGGCTCGGTCGGCCTGGTGGTGGAGAGCCAGCGGTCGCCTGACATGAAGGACGCGTTCGAGTGGTATTGCTTCAAATGCCACGCCTGCGTTCACCGCATCGAGCTGACGCTCAAGAACATTGTCACCGACCTGCCGCCGCTTTACGACGCTTTCTACAGCAACGAACAGGCGCGAACCTGCCAAAGCTGCGGCACGCTCCATCCGGGCAAGCAGCCGCCGCCGGGCTGGGTATCGCTCTGACACCAACCAGGGAGCCACCATGACCATCACTCGCCGCGCGGCCATCGTCGCCGCCGCCACACTCGCCGCGCCCAGCCTCGTCCGCGCCCAGGGGGCGGCGGTGAAGATCGGCATGATCACCACGCTCTCCGGCCCCGGCGGCTATCTCGGCGCCGATATTCGTGACGCCTTCCAACTCGCCGCCGATACTGGGATGTTCGGCGCCACCAAGGTGGAGCTGGTGATCGAGGATGACGGGCTGAAGCCGGCCCAGGCCAAACAGATCGCCAACCGCATGCTGAAATCCGATGGCATCAAGCTGTTCACTGGCATCGTGTTCTCCAACATCCTCGAGGCGGTAGCGCCCGATGTGCTGGAGGAGGGGGCGGTCTATGTGAGCCCCAATGCCGGGCCGTCGAGCCTGGCGGGCAAGAACTGCCATCGCAATTACTTCGTGATTTCCTGGCAGAACGACAGCCTGCATGAAAGCGCCGGCGAGAATGCCACCCGCCTCGGCTATAAGCGGATGTATCTCCTCGCCCCCAACTACCCCGCGGGGAAGGATGCCATCACCGGCTTCAAGCGCTTCTTCAAGGGCGAGATCGTCGGTGAGGCCTATACCAAGCTCGATCAGACCGACTATGCGCCGGAAATGGCGCAAATCCGCGCCGCCAACCCTGATGCCGTGTTCCAGTTTCATCCCGGCGGCCTCGGCATCGCCTTCCTGCGCCAGTATCAGCAGGCCGGCCTGGTCGGGAAGATCCCGATGGTGCTCGTGGCGCCCTCGCTCGACGCCACCACGCTCGGCGCGGTGGGCGAGATCGCGCTCGGTATGGATGTCACCGCGCATTGGAACAGCGACCTCGACAACCCCGCGAACAAACGCTTCGTCGCTGGCTTCACCGAGCGCTTCAAGCGGATGCCGACCTATTACGCGAGCCAGGGCTACGACACCGCACTCGCCATCGCCGCGGCGCTGAAAACCGCCAATCCCGGCAATGCCGAGGCGTTCCGCACCGCCATGCTGAAGGCGGATTTCGCTTCCGTCCGCGGCGCGTTCAAGTTCGGTGCCAACCAGCATCCGGTGCAGGATTGGTTCGGCCTGCGCGTCGAGAAGGGGGCCGATGGCAAGCTGGCGCTGGTCACCAAGGGCAAGGTGCTGAGCAACCACGGGGACGCATACGCGGCCCAGTGCAAGATCTGACGGCGCCCTTGCGATGACCCTGCTCGCCGAGCAGGTGCTGAACGGGTTGCAGTTCGGGGTGATGCTGTTTCTGCTTGCCGCCGGGTTGACCTTGGTGTTCGGCATCATGGGGCTGATCAACCTCGCCCACGCCTCGCTCTATATGATCGGGGCGTTCGCGGCGGCCTGGGTGCAGGGGCGGACGGGGTCGTTCGCGCTCGCTTTGCTGGCGGGATTGGCGGCGGCGGCGGCGACGGGGGTGGCGATCGAAGTTGCGGTGCTCCGGCGGTTGTATGCGCGGGACCATATGGACCAGGTGCTGGCGACGTTCGGGATGATCCTGTTTTTCAACGAGGCAATGGCGATGCTGTTCGGCCGCCAGCCGTTGATGGCGGCGGTGCCGGGGTGGCTGGGCGGCTCGGTGGAGTTCATCCCCGGCGTGCCGTATCCGGTCTATCGGCTGGCGATCATCGTGGTGGGGATGGCGGTGGCGGCGCTGCTGTATGGGCTGATCGGGCATACCCGCGTCGGCATGCTGATCCGCGCCGGGGCGACCCATCGGGATATGGTGCGGGCCTTGGGGGTGGATATAGGCCTGTTGAGCACCGGGATTTTCGGCCTCGGCGCGGCGCTGGCGGGGCTGGCGGGGGCGATGACGGGGCCGTTGCTGTCGGTGCAGGTGGGGATGGGCGACCGCATTTTGATCACGACGTTCGTGGTGATCGTGGTGGGCGGCATCGGCTCGGTGCGGGGGGCGCTGGCGGGGGCCTTGCTGGTGGGCATGGTGGATACGCTCACCCGCGCCTTCCTCCCGGGCTTGCTGAAAAGCGTGATGGTGGCGACCGAGGCAGATGCGATCGGGGCTG
The DNA here is from genome assembly GCA_026400845.1 of Alphaproteobacteria bacterium. GTDB lineage: Bacteria > Pseudomonadota > Alphaproteobacteria > Acetobacterales > Acetobacteraceae > CAIYPH01. Next base: position 3,648 of record JAPLOH010000138.1, on the reverse strand, counting down.
GCTTGTCCTCGATGGCGGTGTTCATCCTCATGGCGGTGGTGCTGCTGGTGCGGCCGCGCGGATTGTTCCCGGCGCATGGTTAGACGCTATCTCGCGGCGCTGGTGGCGATCGCGCTCGCCTGCCTGGTGCCGGCAGTTGCGGCCGCTCTCGGCAAGCCCGATCTCATCACGCTGGGCACCCAGATCGCCATCTACGCCATCGCGGCGGCGGGGCTCGATTTGCTGATCGGCTATACCGGCCTCTCCTCCTTCGGCCACGCCGCGTTCTTCGGCCTGGGCGGCTACACGGTGGGGATCATGGCGTTCCACGCCGCGGGGGAGCCGATGTTCGGCGTGATCCCCGGCCTCACCGAAGCCTGGCTGGTCTGGCCGCTCGCAATTGCGGTTTCGGCGATCGCGGCACTCGCCATCGGTGCGCTGTCGCTGCGCACCATCGGCGTCTCCTTCATCATGATCACGCTGGCCTTCGCCGAGATGTTCTTCTTCCTGTTCGTCTCGCTGAAGACCTATGGCGGGGATGACGGGCTCGGCTTCCGCCGCCGCAACGCCATCCCCGGGATCGCGCCGCGGGATGACGTGGCGTTCTACTACGTCTGCCTCACTGCCCTGGTGCTCGTGCTGGCCCTGCTCCACCGGGTGGTGCACAGCCGCTTCGGCCGCGTGTTGCAGGGGATGCGGCAGAACCCGCGGCGGATGGAGGCGATCGGGCTCGCCACCTACCGATACAAGCTCACCGCCTTCACCATCGCCGGTGCGGTGGCTGGGCTGGCGGGGGCGCTGCACGCCAACCTCCTGCGCTTCGTCTCGCCGGACATGCTGCATTGGACGATGTCCGGCGATTTCATGATCATGGTCGTCCTCGGCGGCGCCGGAACGCTGGTCGGCCCGGTGATCGGGGCGGCGGCGATGGTGCTGCTGCAATCCTGGCTGGCGCAGTGGACCGAGCATTGGATGATCGTCATGGGCCCCATCCTCGTGTTCGTGGTGCTGTTCGCCCGGCGCGGTATCCTGGGGTTGTTCCGATGAGCGCCCTCCTCGAAGTCCGCGGCCTGATGAAGCGCTTCGGCGGCCTCATCGCCACCAACAACCTCGATCTCGATGTCACCGAGGGCGAACTTCACGCCCTGATCGGCCCCAACGGCGCCGGCAAATCCACCGCCATCGGCCTGATCTCGGGCGAACTGAAACCCGACGCCGGCACCATCCGCCTCGCGCGCGCCGACATCACCGCCGCCCCCATCGCCGCGCGAGTGCGCCTGGGGATGACGCGCTCCTTCCAGGTCACCTCCATCCTCCCCGAATTCACCGCGCTCGAAAACGTCGCCCTCGTTGAGCAAATCCGCGCCGGCCACTCCTTCCGCTTCTGGCGCGAGGCGGCGCGGGACCGCAGCCTCACCGACCCCGCCCGCGACACGCTCGCCCGCATAGGCCTCGCCGCCCGCGCCGAGGTCGCGGCCCGCGATCTCGCCCATGGCGAGCAACGCCAGCTCGAACTCGCGATGGCGCTGATGACCGGGGCCAAGCTCCTGCTGCTCGACGAACCGATGGCCGGCCTCGGCGCCACCGAGAGCCAGGCGATGACCGAAATCCTCGCCGGCCTCAAGCGCCACACCACCATCCTCCTGGTGGAGCACGACATGGACGCGGTCTTCGCCCTGGCCGACCGCATCACCGTCCTCGTCTACGGCCAGGCCATCGCCTCCGGCCCACCCGACGCCATCCGCGCCGACCCAGCGGTGCGCGCCGCCTATCTTGGCGAGGAGGCGTGATGCTGGAGATCGCCGGCCTGCAAGCCGCATACGGCCACAGCCAAGTGCTGCACGACATCTCGCTCGCCATCGCCCCCGGCCAGCTCGTCACCCTGATGGGCCGCAACGGCATGGGCAAAACCACGACCATCCGCACCCTGATGGGCCTGCTGCCCGCCCGCGCCGGCACCATCCGCTTCGCCGGCGTGGATATCGCCCGCCGCTCCCCCGAACGCATCGCCCGCCTCGGCATTGGCCTGGTGCCGGAGGGGCGGCTGATCTTCCCGGCGCTGACCGTGCGCGAAAACCTGGTCGCCACCTCCCGCGGCACCGGCTGGACGCTGGATCGCGTCTACGCCCTGTTCCCCCGCCTCGCCGAGCGCCACGCCCAGATGGGCGGCACTCTCTCCGGCGGCGAGCAGCAAATGCTGGCGATCGGCCGCGCTTTGATGACCAACCCGCGCCTCCTCGTGCTCGACGAAGCGACCGAAGGCCTCGCCCCCCTCATCCGCGCCGAAATCTGGCGCTGCATCGAGCGCCTCAAGGCCGAGGGCCAGTCGATCCTGGTGGTCGACAAGAACCTCGCCCATCTGAAGCGCCTGGGCGATCGGCATTTCATCATCGAAAAGGGC
>JAPLOH010000138.1:0-1263 GCA_026400845.1 Alphaproteobacteria bacterium | reverse complement strand
AAAAGGGCCGCACGGTGTGGCAGGGCAGCTCGGCCGAGCTGGATGCCGCCCCCGATCTCGCCCAGCGATATCTGGGGGTTTGAGCATAGCGCTCGTCCTCACCGCGCAAGGCAGCTAGCAGAGCCGGGGGGTGATCCGCTTCCGCGGCATCCCCGACGCCGCCACCCCCGGACTCTCATCGGCCCGCCCACCTACTGCGCTGCCCACGGCTACGAGACCGCCGACATGATCGCAAAATCCGCACCCAAGCCCCGGCCGCCTACGCCGAATTCTGCGCGATGAAGGTGCGCCGGATGCAAATGTGAAAGAACAAAACAGCGGGCGCGCGTCAGCGCCCGCGCATCGCCCCCTGGCAATGCCCGTCAACCCAGTCTGAGCGCGTCACACCGCCAAAGGCGGCCCACGCACCAACGCCGCCAGCCGCACGCCATGCGCGGGCATCTGCGCACCAGGCACACGCGCATGCCGCTTCGGCAGCAACCGCCCATTCCGCCACGGCGCCGGCACGGCCACCCATTCCACATAGGGCTCCAGCGTCATCTCCGCCTCGGCCTCCGAGCGCAGCACTCCCGCCATCACGCCGTCCACGCCAATCGCGCGCGGCTGCGCCCTGGCCCGGCCCAGCAGGGCCGCCAGCAGCGCGCGAATCATCACGCCCAATAGGGCGATGATCGCCGCCTCGGAGAGGCGGGGCGCGACGTCCGGATCGTCACATCTGGAGTGGCGCTTGCGCGTCAGGTTGAACACGTGCTCGGAGCGCGCGACCTCGCAAATCCTGATCAAACGGAAGGGACCTACCGGTTCCTCTCAACCGGCGACCCTGAAATGTTTGCTGCGATCGGTACGCGCTTCTTGCAACTGCCGCTGGGGCCGGTTGAGCAGGTAACGCTCCACGCGGGAGCGTTGGCATGAGCGCCCAAGCCGAACGCCACGATGGACGGCGTGCCGACGAGCTGCGACCGGTCACGATTGAACCTGGCTTTGTCAGCACGGCAACCGGTTCAGCGCTAATCAGCTGCGGCGGTACGCGGGTGATCTGCACGGCATCGATCGAAGAGGGCGTACCGCGCTGGCGCACTGGAAAAGGGCTCGGCTGGCTGACTGCGGAATACGGCATGCTGCCGGCCTCAACAGGAGAGCGCAAGGCTCGCGACATAAGTAAGGGTCGACTCGATGGACGCACCGTCGAAATTCAGCGGTTGATTGGCCGGTGCCTGCGCGGCGTGATCGATTACGAGCAGCTCGGCGAGATGACGATCAACA
>JAPLOH010000107.1 GCA_026400845.1 Alphaproteobacteria bacterium | reverse complement strand
GCATCGATCAAATCAATTTCAATACCGAGATGAAAATCATTACCTGCTTGGGGGCCTCTTCTGCCTTTACCCTTGCCTGCACCACCAAATACTCCACCTCCAGCGGCGAGACCTTCTCGCCACCGCGGTTGATGATCTCCTTGAGGCGGCCGGTCAGGCGCAGGTAGCCGGCCTCGTCGAGCGTCCCCTGGTCACCGGTGCGGAACCAGCCATTGGTGAAGGCCTTGGCGTTGGCGTCCGGATTGGCCTCATAGCCGGCGGTGACGTTGCGGCCGCGGATGACGATCTCACCCAGCGCGCCGGTCGGCAGGATGTTGCCGTCATCATCCATGATGGCGACCTCGGGGCCGGCAGCAATGCCGACCGATCCGGCGAAATGCGGCCGCGGCGGCAGCGGGTTGGAGGCCATCTGGTGGGCCGCCTCGGTCATGCCGTAGCTCTCGATCACCGGCACACCGAACGCCGCCTCCACCGCGGTCATCACCTGCGGCGGCAGCGAGGCGGAGGAGGAGCGGATGAAGCGCAGCCGCCCCTTGGCGATGGTCTCCTGGTTGCGCCCGGCGAGCCCGAGGATCGCCTGGTGCATGGTCGGCACCGCGGTGAACCAGGAGGGGTTCGCCTCCTCGAAATGGCGGAAGAACTGGAAGGCGTTGAAGCCCGGGGTGCACACCACCGAACCGCCGGCCGCCAGCGAGGAGAGCACGGCCGCGATCAGCCCGTGGATGTGGAACAGCGGCATGATATTCATGCAGGTGTCCTCGGGCGCCAGCGTCAGCATCTCGCCGATATGGTAGGCGGAGGCGGTGACGTTGATCTGCCGCAGCGGGACGATTTTCGGCCGGCTGGTGGTGCCGGAGGTGTGCAGCACCAGGGCAATCTCGCCCGCCTCCGCCGTGCCGGCCAGTGCCGGCGTGCCCGAGAGGTCGGAGACCAGGGTGAAATCCCCCGCCGCCTCGCCCGGCACCAGTTCCACGATGGCGATGCCGCGCGCGGCGGCCACCGCGCGTGCCGGGCTCTCCATGCCCTGCTGGATCAGCAGGCACTTGGCGTTGAGGTCGGAGAGGTAGAAGTCGAATTCCTCGCCCTTGTAGGCGGGGTTGGGCGGCGCGGGGGTGGCGCCGGTGGCGACCGCGACGAAGGCGCTCGCCATCTCCGGCCCGTTCGGCAGCACCATCGCCACCCGGTCATTGCGGCCGATGCCCATGGTATTGAGGCTCTCGCGGGTGCGCCCGGCGAGTGCGCGCAGGCCGCGATGGGTCAGCGTCGGGCGGCCCGGCGCGCCGATCGCGGGCGCATCATCGGCGCCACGGGCGAGCAGGACGGCGACGGTATCGGCGAGATATTGGGTCATGGCGGGCGCTCCGGACGAAATCTTCGGGCAACCGCATACTCCGCATCGCGCCGCGCGCAAAGCTCAGCGCAGCACGGGGTTGTCGAACACTGGGTTGCGCAGCCGGTGCAGCGCCGCGTTGAGGGCCAAAGCGAGGTCCCGCCGCTCGGCCTCGCCGAGTGCCGCGGCGATCTCCACCGCCCGCCCCTGGCCGCGCACCATCAGTGCCGCCGCCCGCCCTGTCCGCTCCTCCATCCCGGCCGACAGCCAAGCGGGCGGCAGGTTCAGCTCAAGCCGCCGCCCGTCCGGATCGGTGCGGATGATGTGCAGCGCGGCCGGGGTGAGCAGGATCAGCTCACCTGCCCGCATCCGCCTGGAATGCCAGCGGAAGAACAGGATCGCCGCCAGCAGCTCGATGCCCGCAAATCCGCCGACCGGCCAGGCGCCGACCAGGGCGAACACCAGCGTGCCGGCCATCAACAGGCCGGTCAGCACGCCCACCAGGATACGTTGCCCGCGCGGCGAGAGGCTGCGGTATGGCACGATCGCGGCCTCGAACAGCGTCTCCTCCATACTCCCCCGCTTGCCAGCGCGCGCGCCGACGCCGACACTCCGACCATGCCGCAACCGCCCGCCCCGCGAAAGCCGCGCAAGACGAAGCCGCTGACGTTGCCCGGCGTCCGCGCCTTTCTCGAAGCGCTGGCCCGCGCCAATCCCGCGCCCGAAACCGAGCTCGACTACCGCGATCCCTACACGCTGCTCGTCGCCGTCGTCCTTTCCGCCCAGGCCACCGACGTCTCGGTGAACAAGGCCACCGCCCGGCTCTACGCCGAGGCCGCCACCCCCGCGGCGATGGTCGCCCTCGGCGAGGCTCGCATCGCGAACCACATCCGCACCATCGGCCTGTGGCAGGCCAAGGCGAAGAACGTCGCCGCCCTCTCCCAGGCGCTGCTCGACCACCACAACGCCGACGTGCCGCAGGATCGCGCGGCGCTCGAAGCCCTCCCCGGCGTCGGCCGCAAAACGGCGAACGTGGTGCTCAACGTCGCCTTCGGCGAACCCACCATGGCGGTCGACACGCACGTCTTTCGCCTCGGCAACCGCACCGGCCTCGCGCCTGGCGGCACCGTCCGCGCCGTCGAGGATGGGCTGGTGAAGCGCATCCCGCCCGACCTGCTGCGCGATGCCCATCATCTGCTGATCCTGCATGGCCGCTACGTCTGCAAGGCCCGCACCCCGGAGTGCTGGCGCTGCGTCGCCGCCGAGATCTGCCGCTTTCCCGACAAGACACTGCCGCCACCGAGCAAACCGCCGAAACCCCCACCCACATAGGAGCCGCCCATGCGACCGAACCCGTTGCGCGAAAAACTTGCCCGCGGTGAACCCGTGTTCGGCCCCATGGTGATGGAATTCGCCACCCCCGGCCTGCCGCAGATCATGGTCAACGCCGGCGCCGACTTCGTGGTCTACGACCAGGAAGCCGGCTGCCTCGACCTCGCGACCGTGCGCACACAACTCGCGCTGACCCGCGGCCTGCCGATCGTGCCCCTCGTCAATGTCCCCTGGCACGACTACCACCACCTCGTGCAACCGCTCGACTGCGGCGCCATGGGGCTCATGGTCCCCGTGGTGGAAACCGCCGAACAGGCCGCCGCCATCGCCCGCATCACCCACTACCCCCCGGCCGGCGTGCGCGGCGCCGCCTTCGGCATCGCGCATGACGACTTCCTCGGCGTCGACCTGCCCCGCTCCATCGCCGAGGCCGACGCCCGCAATCTCATCATCGCCAAGATCGAAACCGTGCGCGGCGTCGAGAACATCGAGGCGATCATGGCGACCCCCGGCATCGACATCGCCTTCGTCGGCCACATGGACCTCTCGGTCTCCCTCGGCACCCCCGGCCGCTACGATACGCCCGCCTTCGAAGCCGCGATGGACCGGGTGATCGCCGCCTGCCAGGCGAACGGCAAGCACGGCGCCTGCCTCATCACCTCGCCGGACGCCGCCCGCCGCTGGCTCGCGCGCGGCTACCGCTTCATCATCTATTCCAACGACATCATCATGCTGACCGCGGCGCTGAAGGCGGGCATCGATGGATTAAGGGCATTGTGACGCGGCACCTGCGGCCCGCGATTGGAGCCGCGCCGCGTCAGCCCCTGAGGTGGCAGGCCACCATGTGCCCCTCGGCGGATTGCCGCAGCACCGGCGCCTCGGTTTTGCAGCGGGCTTCGGCGATGCGGCAGCGGGTGTGGAAGTGGCAGCCGGTGGGTGGGTTGATGGGATTGGGGACGTGGCCGGTGAGCGGGATGCGGCGGCGTTTTACTTTGGGGTCGGGGATGGGGACGGCGGAGGGCAGGGCGTCGGTGTAGGGGTGCAGCGGGTTGTCGTAGAGGTCGCGCGAGCGGGCGATTTCGACGATGCGGCCGAGGTACATCACGGCCACGCGGTCGGAGATGTGTTCGACGACCGAGAGGTCGTGCGCGATGAAGAGATAGGTAAGGCCGAATTTTTCCTGGAGGTCTTCGAGCAGGTTGATCACCTGGGCCTGGATCGAGACGTCGAGTGCCGAGACGGGTTCGTCGCAGACGATGAGTTTGGGCTCGACGGCCAGCGCCCGGGCGATGCCGATGCGCTGGCGCTGGCCGCCGGAGAATTCGTGGGGGAAGCGGCGCATGTGGTCGGGCCGCATTCCGACGGTTTCCAGCAGGTCGACCACGCGGGCCTCGATGGCGGCGCGGGATTTGGCGAGGCCGTGGATGATCAGCGCCTCGCCGACGATGCCGCCCACGGTGTGGCGCGGGTTGAGCGAGGCGAAGGGGTCCTGGAAAATGATTTGCAGGTCGCGCCGCAAAGCGCGCTGGGCCTCGCCTTCGAGATGGGTGACATCCTGGCCGCGATACCAGATCTCGCCCGAACTCGGCTCGATCAGCCGCAGGATGCAGCGCCCGGTGGTGGATTTGCCGCAGCCGGATTCGCCGACCAGGCCGACCGTCTCGCCCTCGGCGATGTCGAGGCTTACCCCGTCCACCGCGTGCACGCGGGCGACCTCGCGGCCGAGGATGCCGCCCTTGATCGGGAAGTGTTTCTTGAGGTTGCGCACGGACAGCAGGGGCGTCATCGATGGATCGCTCATAGGATGCAGGCTACCTTGTGCCCCGGCACGGCCTCGATCAGCGGCGGTTCGGCGGCGCGGCAGGCTGGTGTGACGAATTTGCAGCGGTCGGCGAAGCGGCAGCCGGCCGGCGGGTGGAGCAGGTTCGGCACGCTGCCGGGGATTTGTTCGAGGCGCTGGCGGGTCGCCGAATGGGCGTCGACACGGGGGATGGAGCGGATCAACCCCTGCGTATAGGGGTGGCGCGGATTACCGAACAACTCCTCGACCGACGCTTCCTCGACCACCTTGCCGGCATACATCACGGCGACGCGCTGGGCGTTCTCCGCGACGACGCCCATGGCGTGGGTGATCAGCATCACCGCCATGCCGAAGCGCTCCTTCATGTCGGCCAGGAGATCGAGGATTTGCGCCTGGATGGTGACGTCGAGCGCGGTGGTGGGTTCGTCGGCGATCAGCAGTTGCGGCTTGCAGGCCAGCGCCATGGCGATCATCGCGCGCTGGCGCATGCCGCCGGAGAATTGGTGCGGGTAGTCGTGCACCCGCTTGGCGGGATTGGGGATCTGCACCAGCTTCAGCATCTCGACGGCATGGTCGATGGCGGCCTTGCGCGAGAGGCCTTCATGGGTGCGCAGCGATTCCGCGATCTGCTCGCCGATGGTGTAGACCGGATTGAGCGAGGTCATCGGTTCCTGGAACACCATGGCGATTTCGCGGGCGCGGATCTTATCCATCTCGGCGGGTGCGAGGGGGATGAGGTCCCTCCCCTTCCACAGGATCTGCCCGCCGGCGAACTGGCCGGGCGGCATGTCGATCAGCTTCAGCACGCTGCGCGCGGTGACGGTTTTGCCGCAACCGGATTCGCCGACCACTGCCACGGTTTCCCCGGCGTTGATGGCCAGGCTGACGCCATCCACCGCGCGAACCAGTCCGTCCTCGGTGCGAAACCAGGTGCGGAGGTCGCGGATATCGAGCAGGGGTTCGGCCATCCCGGCGTCTCCTACAGCACGCGGCGGGGATCGAGCGCGTCGCGCAGCCCGTCACCGACGAAGTTGATGGAGAGCACGGCGAGGAAAATCAGCGAGCCGGGGAAGAGGGCCCAGTATGGCGCGACGTCGAGATAGTCTTTCGCGTCGAACAGCACGCGGCCCCAAGTCGGGATATCGGGCGGGAAGCCGAGGCCGAGGAAGGAGAGGGTCGATTCCGCGAGGATGGCGTTGGCGACGTCAATGGTGGCGGCGACGATCACCGGGCCGAGCGCGTTGGGCAGGATGTGGCGGACCACCAGGCGCCGGCGCGAGGCTCCCAGCGCGCGGGCGGCCTCGACGAACTCCTTCTCGCGCAGGCTGAGGAACTGGGCGCGCACGAGGCGCGCGACCGGCATCCAGCGCAGGCCGCCGATTACCACGACGATCATCACGAACACGCCGCCCTCGGGGCCGATCAGCGTCTTGAGGCTGTCGCGGAACAAATAGCTGATGAGCAGCAGCAAAGGCAGCTGCGGCAGCGAGAGGAACAGGTCGGTCAACCACATCAGCGCGGTATCGACCCGGCCGCGGGACATCCCGGCGGTGGCGCCGACGAGGATGCCGACAACCACGGCGACGACCATCGAGGCGAGGCCGACAGCGAGCGAGATGCGGCCACCGTAGATCAACCGGGCGAGGATGTCCTGGCCAAGATCATCGGTGCCGAAGGGATGCCCGAGGGTGGGGGGCTTCAACTGGGCGGCGAAATCGATGTCGTTGATCGCCAGGCGCCACAGCAGCGGGCCGAGCAGAACCGAGAGGACGAGCAGCACGAGCACGAACAACCCGGCGAGTGCCAGGTGATGCCGTCTGAAGCGACGCCAGGCGTCGCGCGTCGGCGAGAATGGCGGGGCGGGTGTGGCCACGGTGCTGCTCATGGCGTCAGCGAAGGGCGATGCGGGGGTCGAGCCAGCCATACAATATGTCTGCTACCAGGTTGAAGAACACGACGAGGCACGAGAAGACGAAGGTCACGCCCATGATCACCGGCGTGTCGTTGGCCAGCATCGCCGAGATCAGCAGCGAGCCGATGCCGGGGACGCGGAAAATCTGCTCGGTGACGATGGCGCCGCCGAAGACGATCGGCATCTGCAACGCGACCAGCGTGACGACCGGGATCAGCGCGTTGCGCACGACGTGCAGTACCAGCACCTTGCGTTCGCCGATGCCTTTGGAGCGCGCGGTGGTGACGAAATCCAGCTTGATGACCTCGAGCACGGAGGAGCGCACATAGCGCACCAGCGCCGCCCCCTGGAACAACCCGAGCACGGTGACCGGCATGATGGATTGGCGGACATAGGCCCACACCCAGGCCCAGCCGGTGCCGCGGATTTCCGTGGTGAACACAAACGGCAGCCAGTCGAGCTGCACCGAGAACACCAGGATCAGCAGCAGGCCGGTGAAAAAGGTCGGCAGCGAGAAGCCGATGAAGGCGATGGTGTTGGCGATCTGGTCGAACAGCGAATAGGGCCGGGCCGCCGCCAGCACGCCGACGGGGATGGCGATCAGAATGGCCAGGATCTGCGAGGCGCCGATCACCGCGATGGTGGTCGGCACGCGCTGGAGGATCAGTGTGTCGACGTTGACGCGGCTGACGAAGGAAAAGCCCCAATCGCCCTGCACCATCGCCGATATCCAGCGGAAGTAGCGGATATAGACCGGGTCATCGAGGCCGAACTTGGCGCGCAGCGCGAGACGGACCTCGGCGGGCACGTTGGGGTTGGTGACCAGTTCGCCGAACGGATCGCCGGGCGCAAGGGCGAGCACGGTGAACAGCACGACACTGATGCCGAGCAGGCTCGGGATCGCGTTGAGGATGCGGCGGATGAGGAAGGCAATCGACAACAGCGTCTCCAGACCAGGGGAAAACAAGGCGGGCGCGACATGATGCCGCGCCCGCCCCGGTCATGCGTGTCCGGATCAGGCGTCCATGTACCAGCTGGCGAGGTCCCAGAAGTTGCTGTCCCAGCCGCTCGGGTTGACCTGGAGCTTGTTGTTGACCGCCGAGACGCCGGCGCGGCCGATGACGCCGACGACGGCGCGGTCACGCACGACCATGTCGTTCAACTCGATATACATCGCCGCGCGCTTGATCGGGTCGAGCTCCTCCTCGGCCTTGAAGTACAGGTCGTCCCAGGCCTTGTTGCGGTAGCGCGTGATGTTGCGCCCCTGCCACTTGTTGTCCTTCTGGCAGACTTCGCGGGAGAGGTAGGACTGCATCCACACGCCGGGGTCGGGGAAGCCCGGGCCGGTCGTGTACATCTGCAGGTCGGTATAGAAATGCGGGTAGGTGTCGGGGTTGGCGACGTCCGAGGAGAAGTAGACCGAGGCGGTGACCGACTTGATCTCGATGTCGATGCCGGCCTTCTGGCAGGCCTGCTTGACAATCGCCTGGGTCTTCTGGCGCGGCTGGTTGATCGAGGTCTGGTAGACGAACTTCAGCTTCTTGCCTCCCTTCTCGCGAATGCCGTCGGCGCCCTTCTTCCAGCCGGCCTTTTCCAGGATGTCGATCGCCTTATCGACATTGAATTCCATCGGGATGTTCTTGGAGCGGAAGCGCGGCGGGTTGACCAGATAGTTCACCGAGGCGAACCCGGTGCGGCCGTAGATGTACTTCTCGACCGACTCGCGATCGATCAGGAGGGCGATGGCGTCGCGCACCGCCTTGTCGGACAGCGTCGGATGCACCGTCTTGATCGACGAACGCTCGCCGTCGACCTCGGTCCAGGGGTCGGTGGTGTTGAACTGGATGTGCTCGATCGAGCCCGATTCGTTGATCACCACGCGGCCCTTGCCGCCCTTCTCCAGGCGCTGCAGCACCTCGTCCTCGACCTGCATGTTCCAGGCGAAATCATATTCGCCGGTCTGCAGCACCGCGCGCGCCGCCGAGACGGCATCGCCGCCGCCCTTCACCTCGATGCTGTCGAAATAGGGGCGGTTCGCCATGTGGTAGTTCGGGTTGATCACCCCGGTGAGCAGATCGCCCGGCTTGAATTCCTTGAATATGTAGGGGCCGGTGCCGACCGGCTTGAGGTTGGTCGGCGCCTCGCGCGACTTGGCGCCGGCGAAGTCCTTGAAGAGATGCTTCGGGATGATCATCCCGGTGGCGCCGACGAAAGCGTCGGCCCAGAACGGCTTCGAGACCGGGAAGCTCACCTTCACCGTGTAGTCGTTGACCTTCTCGACGGTGACGTCCTTGTAGCTGCCGGAGGTGACCGCCGCGGTCGCCGGATCGCGCGCGTATTCCCAGTTGAACACCACGTCATCGGCGGTGAAGGGCTGGCCGTCGTGCCACTTCACGCCCTGCTTGAGCTTCCAGGTGGCTGATTTGCCGTCGGCCGCCAGGCCGCCGTTTTCCCGGGTCGGGACTTCGGCGGCGAGAATGGGGACCATGATGCCATTCGGGTCCCATGCCGCGAGCGGCTCGTAAAACACGCGCGAGCCATCCTGGTCCTTGGTCCCGGTGGCGAAATGCGGGTTCAGCAGGGTCGGGCCCTGCCACCACAGCACCTTGAGCGGGCCGCCGCCGCCGCGCTTGGTCGGCTTGTACGTCGTCGCCGCCTGGGCCATCGCCACCCCGGAATGCGCGAGGATGGCGGTGGACACCGGGGCCGCGATGCCTACCGCCAGCATGCGTTCGACGAAGCTGCGCCGCGTTACTTCCCCGCTCTTCACGCCTTCGACGAGGCCGCGGATATCCTGTTCGTTCATTGTGAAGCCCCTGTTGCTCTTTGCCGCCACAATCGGTGGCGACCGTTCTGCCATCCCCCGGTGAGGAGACAGCCATGCGTGAGGGGCATAATGTGGGCGATGTCGCCAAGGCGTCAACGGCGCTGATGCGTCGATGACGACTGCATGACGAAATAACCGCCGGGGTGGCTCAGGCGCCCGGTGTGTCTTCCGTCCGCCCGCGCTGGTGCCGGCCGATCGCGAGTTCGGTGACGATGCCGTGCAGCGTGCGCAATTCCTGCTCGGTCACCTCGCCGCGCTGAAAGAGGTGGCGGATATTGCGCACCATGCCCGGCCGCTTCGGCAGGTTGCGCAGGAAGCCGCATTCATCGAGTTCGGCGGTGAGATGGGTCAGGAAATTGTCGAGCGTGCCCTTGCTCGCCACGCGCGTCTCGTTGGTCATCAGCCAGCGCGGCACGGTTTGATCGGCCGCGGTCCACCACTCATAGGCCATCACCATCACCGCCTGGGCGAGATTGAGGGACATGAAGGCGGGGTTCAGCGGGTAGCGGATCAGCGCGTCGGCGCAGGCGATATCGTCGTTGTCGAGCCCGGCGCGCTCGGGGCCGAACAGCAGGCCGGCGCGCAAATCCCGCCCGGTGATGCTCCGCAGCTCGGCCGCGGCGCCGCGGGCGGTCAGCACGGGCTTCACGATGTGGCGCGGGCGAGGGCAGGTGGCGAAGACGCGATGCAGATCGGCCACGGCCGAGGGCACGTCAGGGTAGACCACCGCGGCATCGAGCAGACGATCGGCGCCCGAAGCGTTGCGCCAGGCCTTGTCCTGCGGCCAACCGTCGCGCGGCGCGACCAGCCGCAGCTCGAACAGCCCGCCATTGGCCATGGCGCGGGCGACCGCGCCGATATTGTCGGCGAGTTGCGGGCGCACCAGGATGACCACCGGGGAATTGCCGATGGGGCCGATATCCGCCCCGCCGTCGCGTCCGGTCAAGCACGCCTCCAGGTGGTGCCGCCCGGCCCGTCCTCCAGCAGGATGCCGCGCTCGGCCAATTCCTTGCGGATGGCGTCGGAGCGCGCAAAGTCGCGGGATTTGCGCGCGGCGAGGCGCGCGGCGATGGCGGCCTCGATTTCGGCGTCCCCTTCGCCACGGAACCACGTCGCGGGATCGGCCTGGATTATGCCGAGCAGGTCCCCGGCGGCGACCATGTTTGCCGCAGCGGTGGCATCCCCGGCCATGGCCGCGTCAGCGAGGCCGTGCAGCACGGAGATCACCAGCGGCGTGTTGAGGTCGTCGCACAGCGCTTCCATCACCGCGTCGGGCACCACGCCCGGCCCGGACGGAGGCGTGCGTTCGAGGGCGCGGTAGAAGCGGTCGAGCTCCTTGCGGGCTTCGGCCAGGGCCGCGTCGTTGAAATCGAGCAACCCGCGATAATGGGTTTTCAGCAGCAGCAGGCGCGCCGCCTCGGCCGGCACCTTGGCCAGCACGTCGCGGATGGTGACGAAGTTGCCGAGGCTTTTCGACATCTTCTCGCCGTTGATCACCAACATGCCGTTATGCACCCACATCCGCGCGAAGCGGCTGCCGGGGAAGGCGCACATGGATTGGGCGATCTCGTTCTCGTGGTGCGGGAAGATGAGGTCGGTGCCGCCGCCATGGATGTCGAAGTTCTCGCCGAGATGCCGCCAGGACATCGCGGAGCACTCGATATGCCAACCCGGCCGGCCGCGGCCCCAGGGGCTGTCCCAGCCCGGCAGGTCGGGCGTGGAGGGTTTCCACAGCACGAAATCCCCGGCATCGCGCTTGTACGGCGCTACGTCGACCCGGGCACCGGCGAGGAGTTCGTCGGGCGAGCGGCCGGAGAATTTGCCGTAATCGGCAAAACTCGGCACCGCGAACAGCACGTGGCCCTCGGCGGCGTAGGCGTGGCCGGAGGCGATCAGGCGCTCGATGATCTGGATGATCGGTTGGATTGTCTCGGTGGCGCGCGGCTCGACATCGGGCGGCAGGTTGCCGAGGGCGGCGATATCGGCGCGGTAATCGGCCAGCGTCCGCTCGGTGATGTCGCCGATCGACACACCGGCCTCGCGGGCACGGTTGTTGATCTTGTCGTCGATGTCGGTGACGTTGCGGACATAGGTGACGCGCGGGAACATCAGCCGCAGCACGCGCGACAGCACGTCGTAGATCACCGCCGGGCGGGCGTTGCCGATATGGGCGAGGTCGTACACCGTGGGGCCGCAGCAATACATCCGCACATGCCCCGGCTCGATCGGCGCGAGCACTTCGCGTCGCTTGGTCAGGAAGTTGTGCAGGCGCATTTCGGGCATGGCGGGCCTCGGCGGTTGATGGGGTGTTGTCGTGCAGGGCGCGCTACAAATCAACACGGGCAGGGCGCGCTACAAATCAACGGCCGCTTGACACGGCGCCATCGGCGGCGGTTCTGCGAGCCATGTTGATCCCTCTCCTTGCCATCGCGCTCGGCGGCGGCGCCGTGATCGCGCTGGCCGCCTGGGCCGGCGTTCAGGCGATCGGCGACGAGGTGTGGCGCGCCGCGTGGGTGATCGCGCCGGCCGCGGGGCTGATGATCTTCCAGGTGCATGCCTCCGCGCTGGCGTGGCGCATTTCGGTGGGGCGCACGGCGGCGGGGGTGGATGCCAAGGGGCGCGGGCGGCCGCTCGCCTCGCGCTATTTCCGCATCCGGCTGATGCGCGAGGCGGTGAACAGCCTGCTGCCGGTGGCGCAACTCGGCGGCAATATTCTCGGCGTGCGGCTGCTGGTGCAGCGCGGCGTGCCGCTGGCCACCGCCACCGCCGGCACCACGCTCGACATCACCATCGAGGTGGTGACCCAGTTCTTCTACACCGCCGCCGGCTTCACCGTGCTCGGCCTCACCGGCCCACCAGCCGGCGCCCCCTGGGTGATCGGCACCCTCGGCGTGATGGGCGTCTGCGTTGGCGGGTTCATCGCCGCCCAGCGCTTCGGCCTGATGCGCATCGTCGAGGCGCTGATGCGTCCGCTCTCCCGCGTCTTCCCCGGCCTCACGCTGGAGGCGGCGCGCGGGCTGCATGCCGAGTTGATGCGCTTGCAGCGCGACACGCCGGCGCTGCTCGCGGCGGGGGCATGGCACCTCGCAGCCTGGGTCTCGGGCGTGGCCGAGACCTGGATGGCGCTGTGGGCGATGGGCCATGGCGACAGCCTCGCCGCCGCCTTCGTCATCGAGAGCCTCGGCATGGCCGCCCGCAGTGCCGGCTTCGCGGTGCCCGGCGCGCTCGGCGTGCAGGAGGGCGGCTTTGTACTGGTAGCCGGGCTCTACGGCATCCCCGCCGATGCCGCGGTGGCGCTTTCCATGGTCAAGCGCGCCCGCGAGGTACTGGTGGGCGTGCCCGGCCTCGTGATGTGGCAATGGGCCGAGGGGCGCCGGCTGCTGCGCCGGCACTGAAGATCAGATCAGATGCAGCGCAACCGCCGCACCGGCGATGGCGGCACCGATGCCCATAAGGCCCGAGACGATCGCCAGCGGACGGACCTTGGCGACGATCGAGACCGAGGAAAGCACGATCGAAATCTGCAATGCGCCGACCACACCTTCGAACAAATGGTAGCGGTGAAACGCTTGCTCGCGCAAAGCCTCGCTGGCGCGGGCCTTGGCCATCAACTGCTTGCGCCCGTTGGATTTCTCGTCGTCGTCAAGGCGGCGTGAATTGGCCCGGGCGTCGTCGATCCGCTTGCGGATCGCGGGTTCGGCGGCGTTGGGTTGGCTCTCCAGCAGGTCCGCGTGCAGGCTGTAGATGTTCGAGCGGATGTTCTTCGCCTGGTAGAAGTTCCAGTCGTCGTTGGCCGTGATGTGGTAGGTGAGATAGGCGTTTTGCGCGCCCTTCTCCCCGAGTTCGGCAATCGCCAGCACCGCGGCGAGCACGCCGACCATCACGGCGACATTGCGCGAAAAATTGTCCTTCCCCTCATCGGCATGGCCGTGCTCGTGGTGCACGTGCTCGATGGCTTCCTTGGCGTTCTCGATCGTGGCGGACATCGTCGCTCCTGGCGGATATTGAGGGGATGGGCGAATCGCTGTGGCCCGGCCGCATATTAGCGCAACGCCGCAAATGTCATCGGCGCAAATGTGACACCTTGGAGGATGCTTGCCGCGGATGTCCGGGGTTACGGTTCAAGCCCGCCGCACGTTCCAGGGGTATGAACCGATGCCGGGCAGGGCACCAACAATGTCGCGGCCATAGGCGGCGAAGGTGGTGTACTGGCCGAGCGGGACGAACGGCGGGTCATCGAACAGCACCTGTTGGATGCGTTCGAAGATCGGCTGCTGCGGCGCGTCGGGGGGCGTGTCCAGCCATTGCTGGGTCAGCGCCTCGATTTCGGGCTTGTCGTACCATCCGGTCCAGCCCTTGGCGCCCATGCCACGGATATAGGGGTTCAGCGCCGGTGTCGCGGTGGCGACCATGGACCCGGCGGTGTGGAACAGGCTCCAGCCGCCTTTCTCCACCGGGCCGCGATTGGTGGTGCGCTGGATCATGGTGCCCCAATCCATCGCCTGGAAATCGAGATTCATCCCGAGGCGGCGAAACAGGTCGGCGCTGACCTGGCCGAAGGCGTTGTGGTGGTGGATGTCGGTCGGCACCAGCAGCACGATCTTTTCGCCGTTGTAGCCCGCCGCGGCGATGGCGCGTTTGGCGGCGGCGAGGTCTTCGGGCATCGGCATCGCCGGCGTGCCGGCCGCCTCGGTGACGTTGGGCGCGCCGCAGGGGAAATAGGCGCGGCAACTCCGCCACGCCTCCGCCCCATCGCCGCCGCCGGCACGCATGAAATCGGCCTGGTTCGCCGCCGCCAGCACGGCGCGGCGCAGTTTCACGTTGTCGAACGGCGGGTGCAGCAGGTTGAAGCGCAGGATGCCCATCCAGCCATAGGGGTCCTTCGATTCGAGCCGCAGGGTGCGGGCACGCTGCACCAGCGGCCGCAGGTCGGCCGGGGTGGATTCGAGCCAGTCCATTTCGCCCGCCTGCAGCGCCGCGATCGCCGTCCCCGGGTCCGGCATGGTATGCCACTCGACCCGTTCGAAATGCGCGATCTTGCCACCCGCCGTGCGGTCGGCGGGCTCGCCGCGCGGCGCGTAGCGGTCGAACCGGGCGTAGACCACCCTGCTGCCGGGGTTGAACTCGTCGGCCACGAAGCGATACGGGCCAGAGCCGACCATCTCCTTCAGCGCGACGAAGGCATCCACCGCGCCGAAGCGCTCGGGCATCATCATGCAGGGCAAGGCCGAGGTGCGGGAGAGGGCCTCCAGCAGGCGCGGAAAGCGTTGCTTGAAGCGGAAGCGGATGGTGCGGTCATCGGCCGCGTCCAGGCTGTCGAGGGCGGCCAGCATGGCCGCGCCGAAGGCGTCGCGCCTGGCCCAGCGGCGGATGCTCGCCGCGCAATCCTGCGCCCGCACCGGCGTGCCGTCGTGGAACCACAGGTTCTCGCGCAGCCGGATATGCCAGACCCGCCAATCCGCATCGACCGTATGCCCCTCGGCCATTTGCGGCGCGGGCTTCCAGTCCGACCCGGTGCCGTAGAGCGTGTCGAAGATGTGGTAGGCGTGATTGCCGGTGACGAGCGAGGCGGTCCAGACCGGATCGAGCACCGTCAGCCCGGTATTGGGGATGAAACGCAGCACCCTTGGGTCGCGCCGCTGCGCCTGGGACAGCGCGGGGGCGGCAAGGGTAGCCGCGGCACCGGCAAGTACCGCGCGTCGCGTCGGCGCTGATCCGCGTGGGCCTGGCATGGACGAGTTTCCCGCAATGATCTTCTCAGTTGCGGCGAGGCTAGCCCAGGATTGCGGCGGGTGGAACCTCCGGCCGTGGCGGGTAGGGCAGGGTTGCGGCCAAGGTGAATTCGAGCAGGCGCGCGCCGTTGCATGGCAATGCCGCGTCGCCATCGGTCCAGCGCCAGTCCGTGTTCGCGTCCGTGTCCGCTTCCTCGGCCTGCCAGCCCGCCTCGCTCGGCAATTCGGCCGGTTTCCCATCGAGCAGAACCCCGGCGATGCCAACGCCGAGGCGGCGGTGGTCGCCGGAGTCGATGAGGACCTCCGCGGGGATTGCCGTGCATGAGCGCAGCCGCACGGTGCTGGCCCCATCGGGCAGCGTGACGCGATAGCGCCCGCCGACGTTGGTAACCGCGATTTCCTGACCGTCGGCCAGTACGCACAGCCGCGGATCGCCGTCGCCGCCATGGCCGAGTTCGGCAGCCCGATGCAGCAGGCGGGACCGCGCCTGGCTCACGGCCGGTCCGCCGAGCGCGAAGGGAGCGCAGCCGCGCGCCTCCCAGGCACCAGAGGCGAGGTCGGCATACGCCATCACGACCGCGCCGGCATTCGCGAAGGCGGTGCGGTTGCCGGTATCCAGGTAGCTCTCCGCGGCCAGTCCATTGGCGAAAATCACCGCATGGTCAGCCAGTTCGACATGCCAATAGGTCACTAGATCGACCGGTTCGCGCCGGATCGTGGTGCCGTTGACCAAATAGCGGATGGGGATCAATGCTCCCGCGATGAACACCGCGTGGTCCGGGGACAGGAACAGGTCGCGCAGCGGTGCGCCGGGGGCGAAGGCATCCTGTTGCACCCGCACCGGATGCACCGAAGCGGGGCGGGGGTGGCGCCGGCAGTCGATCCGGCGATGGCCGAGCCAGCGCAGCGGCGCCAGCCTCCCCTCACGGGTCACGATCCGCACGCCCTCCGCCAGCCGCTCGACGGCGACTTCACCGGCCTCGGTGAGGATGCTTGTGCCCTCGGCGAAGCAGGCGACCACGAAATTGGCGCCGTTCGGATCCCCGATGGTCGGCGGCCAGCCGGGATAAACGAAGGAGGACATCGTGTTGAAGGCCGGTTCGTACGGCGATGGGCCGAACATCTGCACCGGTGTCTCGCTGCTGCGGAAGGAGAAGCCGGTGAGCGTGTGTCCGCCCGTCAGCGCGCTGTTCGAGAAGGGGGCGTAGAACTGGATACCGTAGCCGTCCGTCGCGCCGATCGGGTTGTGCGTCACCAGCGCGACCCAGCCGGGCGGCGCGGTGATGCTGGTCGGCTGCGCGGTCATGAAATTGGCGTCCGGCACATCATCCCAGGCGAACCAGAAGGTCTGGATCGGGGCCGTCCCGGTGTTGGTGAGGTTGATGCTGTACTGGTAGCTGGTGGCGGCCAGTTGGGTGAAGCTGATCGAGGCAGTCGCGCTGTCGACGGTGCCGCTCATGGATGGATCTCCCGGTTGGCCGCCGTGACCGGCGACGTTTTAGAGACGGAACGGCGACCCGAAATATTCCCGCCAGCATGTCGCGCGCGCAAACTCTGGCGAAGCCCGGGCCCGGCGGCTAATCTCGTCCCCCATCACCATAGCGCCGGATGACACGGCGCCGGAGGCCACATGGACTACCCCTACGACGTCGGCCCCTATTCGCGG
>JAPLOH010000185.1 GCA_026400845.1 Alphaproteobacteria bacterium | reverse complement strand
CTGTGCCGCGGCCGTGCCGTTTGTCATCGCGCCATTCGCCGTCATAGCGGTCGCCGTTGGGGTAGGTCGCTGTGCCGCGGCCGTGCCGTTTGCCATCACTCCATTCGCCGTCGTAGCGGATCCCATTGCCCCATGTCCCCACGCCTCGCCCATTGCCCTTTCCGTCTCGCATATCGCCCTCGTAGCGTTGGGTTCCACCGCTCGAGCGCCAAATCTCCACGCCACGGCCGCTGGCGCGGCTGGAGACACAGCCGCCGCTCCAGCTTACCGTTTCGCCGACCTCCGGATGAGGATTCCAGACGAAGCAGCCTTCCGTCGTTCGGGTCCAGCCGGGGTGGCCGGGGGAGGCAAGGGGGGTTTGGGCTGCGGCCGGGAGGGCGAGGAGGAAGAGGGCGGCGAGGAGGAGGGGTTTCATGGCGGCCTCTGGAGGTTGTTGCGGAAGGATGGGGGTTGTGCGGAGCTGGGGCAATGGGGGTGCCATGGACGGGGTCACCAACCGAAGGAAGCCAATCCAGCCGCAAGCAGTAGCGGGGTCCTAGGGGCCCACGGCCCCTAGCCGGCGGAGCCTTGCTCCCTACAACCCCCACTTCATCGCCACCACAATATCCTGCACCCCGTTCACCATGATCTGCGTGCCGATGCACAGCAGCAGGAACGCGCTGAGCCGCGCCATGGTCCGCCGCGCCGTGTTGCCCATGAGGCCGGCGACGCGGTCGGCGGAGCGGTACATGGCCCATATGGTCAGCGCCATCGCCAAAGCGGCGGCGGTGACGCCGAGGAAGAAGGCGATCAGCGCCTCGGGGCTGGCGGGGCGGCCGGCGCCGAGGGCGACGGCGACGGAGATGGTGCCGGGGCCGGTGGTGAAGGGCAGCGTGAGGGGGAAGAAGGCGAGGTCCTCCCCGGCAGGGCCTTCGGCGCCGGCTTGTTCCTGCTTGCGGGCTTCCTGGCGTTCGGGGGCGGAGAGCAGGTCCCACGCGTGTTTGGCGACGACGACGCCGCCGGCGAGGCGCAGCGCGGCCAGCGAAATGCCGAAGAAATTCAGCACATAGGCGCCGCCCCAGAGGGCGCCGAGCATGACGAAGGCGGAGTAGAGGCCGACCTTGCCGGCGAGCCGCGCGCGCTCGGGGCGCGGCAGATGGGCGGTCACCTCATTGAAGATGAAGGCCCCGCCCGGCGGATTGACGATGGAGAAGAGGGCGGGGAAGGCCAGCAGGAATGCGGCGAGCGCGGCCTGCATGGCCTTCCCCTCAGTCTTAGAAAGCGCCGAGGAAGTCGCGCTTGCCGATCTCAACGCCGTTATGGCGCAGGATGTTGTAGGCGGTGGCGCAATGGAAGGTCAGGTTCGGGATGACGAACCCGATCAGGTAACGCTGGCCGGTGAAGGTCATGTCACCCGCGCGCATTTTCAGCACGACTTCCTTGTCTTCGCTGCCATCGATCTGGGCGGGGGTCAGCGTGTCAACGAAGGCGAGCGTCTTGGCGATGCGGGCCTGCAGCTCGGCGATGGTCTTTTCGTCATCGGCGTAAGCCGGGATTTCCACCCCGGCGAGGCGGGCGGCGCCGCCCTTCACCTGGTCGGTGGCGATCTGCACCTGACGGGCGAGGGCGAACATGTCCGGCGCGAGGCGATCGCCGACCAGCACGCTTTCGTCGAAGCCCTTGGCCTTGGCGTGTTCGGCGGCCTTGCCGAGCACGTTGGAGAGGCCGCCGAGCAGCGACTTCGCCATCGGCACGAGGGTGGAATACATCGAAATAGCCATTAGAGCTTTCCTCCGTTGCGGCCCTGCGCGGCGCCGAGGCGCAGACGGAGGGCGTTGAGCTTGATGAAGCCTTGTGCGTCGAACTGGTCATAGGCGCCCTGGTCTTCCTCGAAGGTGACGACCTTCATGGAATAGAGGCTGTGCGGGCTCTCGCGCCCGACGCAGGTGACGTTGCCCTTATAGAGCTTCAGGCGGACACGGCCAGAGACGCTTTTTTGACTCTCATCGATGAGCGCCTGCAGCATGCGGCGCTCCGGGGCGAACCAGAAGCCGTTATAGATCAGCTCCGCATAGCGGGGCATGATGCTGTCTTTGAGGTGGGCGGCCTCGCGGTCGAGCGTGATCGACTCGATGGAGCGGTGGGCGGTGTAGAGGATGGTGCCGCCCGGGGTTTCATACACGCCGCGCGATTTCATGCCGACGAAGCGGTTCTCGACGAGATCGAGCCGGCCGATGCCGTTGGCTTTGCCGAGTTCGTTGAGCCGGGTGAGCAGGCCAGCGGGCGAGAGCTTCACGCCGTCGATGTGGGTGGGGTCACCGTGCTCGAAATCGATCGAGATGACGGTGGCTTTGTCGGGCGCATCCTCGGGGGAGATGGTGCGCTGATAGACCATCTCGTCGGCTTCGATGGCGGGGTCTTCCAGAATTTTGCCCTCGGAGGAGGAGTGCAGCAGGTTGGCGTCGACCGAGAAGGGCGCCTCGCCGCGCTTGTCCTTGGCGATGGGGATCTGGTGGGTCTCGGCGAACTCGATGAGCTTGGTGCGCGACGTCAGGTCCCACTCGCGCCAGGGGGCGATGATTTTGATGTCGGGCTTGAGCGAGGCGTAGCTCAGCTCGAAGCGCACCTGGTCATTGCCCTTGCCGGTGGCGCCATGGGCGACCGCGTCGGCGCCGACCATTTCGGCGATCTCGATCTGGCGCTGGGCGATCAGCGGGCGGGCGATGGAGGTGCCGAGGAGGTACTGGCCCTCGTAGAGCGCATTGGCGCGGAACATCGGGAAGACGAAGTCCTTCACGAAGGTCTCGCGGACATCGTCGATGAAGATCTCCTTCACCCCGGCCATTTCGGCCTTGCGGCGGGCGGGCTCGAGTTCCTCGCCCTGGCCGAGATCGGCGGTGAAGGTGACCACTTCGCATTTATAGACGATCTGCAGCCAGCGCAGGATGACGCTGGTGTCGAGCCCCCCGGAATAGGCCAGCACGACCTTTTTGACATCTTTTACGCGCATTGCAGTCCGCTCCTTACGCCGTCACGACCGCCGGGAGGTAGCGCCGGGCGGGGGGGAGCGCAAGGTGGCGGGCGCCTTGGAGCCATGACGCGCCCCGTTCCCAGCAATGATGGGCCGGCAGGATCGCGCCTGCCGGCCCCTTCGGAGATCGGCTCAGCCGCGATCAGGCGTGCGTGGCGCCGTCGTCGCTGCCACGGCTCTTGCCGCTGTCGTGGCCGGCGGGGTCATCGGTGCCGTGGCCGCCCTTGGCGCCGGTGTCGTCGGCGCCGTGGCCGCCTTTTGCGCCAGTGTCATCGGCGCCGTGGCCGCCGCTGCCGCCGCTGCTGCCGCCCGAGCTTCCGCTGCCGGACCCGCCGGACCCGCCGTTGCCGCCGGACCCGCCGCCGTGGCCGCCGCCGCCCGATCCGCCGTTGCCACCGGACCCGCCGCCATGGCCACCGCCACCGCCACCCGAGTTGTCGCTGCTGTCGCCGCGGGCGAGGAGCATCGGCGCGGCCTTGGCGGCGGAGATGCCGGCCGCCTGCGGATCGCCGGCGACCGAGGCCTGGGCCGATCCGGTAGCGAATGCGATGAGGATGGTCGAAGCAAGAAGGATGGTGCGCATGGTAGGTTCAACTCCTGTTCCGCCGGGGCATCGCCGGGATGGCGAGGCTGGCCGGGTCGTAGTGGAGGGAACATAGGACGCGCCACCGAACGTGATCCTGACGGGGCTGTTCAGCAATTTGTCAGATAGGGCGCTGTAGGGTGTGATCGTGAAGTGGAGGATGGACATCGTGCGACCGGTTACTCGTCGTGGCCTGCTGTGGTCTTTGGCCGGTGGAGCGTCGTTGCTCCTGGCCGGGGCGGCGCCTGCCCTGGCCGATAATGGGTCCGGCGGCGGAGGCGGTGGTGGCTCGTCAGGCGGCGGTGGTGGTGGCGGTGGCGGTGGCGGTGGCGGGTCCGGCGGCGGCGGTTCATCAGGCGGTTCTTCGGGTGGGTCAAGCGGTGGTGGCTCGTCGGGCGGTTCTTCTGGTGGATCCAGCGGTGGTGGCTCGTCGGGCGGTTCTTCTGGCGGGTCAAGCGGTGGTGGCTCGTCGGGCGGTTCTTCTGGTGGGTCAAGCGGTGGTGGCTCGTCGGGCGGTTCTTCGGGCGGGTCCGGCGGTGGCGGATCGTCGGGTGGGTCTTCGGGCGGCTCTGGCTCATCGGGAAGCAGCGGTTCCGCGGGCGGGAGTTCTTCCGGGTCCAGCAGCGACACCACTTCCACCTCGTCTTCGAACGCCAGCCAAAGCGATGATTCCGGCACCCGCGGCGGCAGCCGCTCGGCCCCGGCGGCGAGCGGCCGCGGTGCCGCGCCGACCCAGGGCAGCGCCGCCGCCACCCCGTCGCGTGCCGCGAACGCATCCGCACGCCCGGCGCCGTCGACCGCTGCGTCCACGCAGGCCACCGCCGCCAGCACCCGCTCCGCCCAGCAGCCGCAGAACCGCGCGCACGAGGCGGTCGCCAGCGGCCAGGCCGCGCCGCTGGCCCAGATTCTGGCTTTGGTGCGCAAGACCGTCCCCGGCGAGATCATGAACGTGGTGCTCGACGAGCGGCCAGCCGGATGGACCTACGGATTGACGGTGCTGACCCCCGAGGGCGAATATTGCGACGTCACCGTCGACGCCAAGCGCGTCAAGCTGATGCAGATGACGTGGCGATGACTCATCGTCGGCCGATGGGCAACCACACCAGCCGGGAGACCGCACGATGCGCCTGATGGTGGTCGAGGATGAACGCGCCATCGCCGAGGATATCGCCGCCGCCCTCACCCGCGCCGGCTACGTGGTGGATTGTGTGCACGACGGCGAGGAGGCCTGGTTCCGCGGCGAGACCGAGGGCTATGACGGCATCGTGCTCGACCTCGGCCTGCCCAAGATGGACGGGCTGACGGTGCTCAAGCGGCTGCGTGCCGCCGGGGTCACCATCCCGGTGCTG
>JAPLOH010000367.1 GCA_026400845.1 Alphaproteobacteria bacterium | reverse complement strand
CGGAGTAGGCCCCCTCCCTCATTCCAAACCATTCCCTTGACGCATGAGGTCCAGGGGCTCGGCCCCTGGCGAGGGTCGAGGGGGCAGAGCCCCTCGCCTTTCCTTATGACCGCTCCCGATCAGCGAGCGCTGGCCTACAGGAAGTTCGCCGCCGACAGACCGGTGACGCCTTGTAGGATGATGTGTGTCCCATCCGACAGGGTCAGCGTTTCCGTGCCGCCCGAGGTGCTCTGCCCCGCCAGCGCCGCCGACATTTCGCCTCCGGGGAAGCCAGAGAGGGTGATGTAGTCGAAGGTCAGCGAGAAGTTCTGGATCGTCACCGTCGGGTGGTTGCCGTTGACGAAGGCGACAAGGTCGATCGCGGTGCCGGATACGATGGTTGTCGCGCCGGTGCTGGTGAGGATGTTTGTGCTGCCGGTGCCGGTCTTGATGAGGTTCGGCCCGGTGCCGGCGTAGATCTTGTCCGCCCCGTGCGAGCCGGCAGCGTTGATGGTCTCCGCCCCCGCGCCGGCGACGATGGCATCCCCGGCGCCGGTGCCCGCCGTCAGCACATCGCCGGCGCCGCCGCCCAGGATGATCGACTGCCCGCTGCCGCCGGTGATCGAGTTGGCGCCGGCCGGCCCACCGAGGAATACGCCGCCGCCGGCGCCGGCCTTTACCGTTACGGAGCCGCCGAAACCGGCGATGGTGTCGCTACCGGTGCCGCCGATGAAATTGGTGGAATGGTAGCTGAGATCGATCACCGATCCCGCGCCGCCGTGCAGGGTGGCCGACCCGGTGGCGCTGCCCAGGATTGTCGTCGCGCCGCTGCCGCCGAAGAAACCAATATCGCCGGCACCAGAAAACACGAAGGCATTGCCCGCCGTGGCGTTGATCGTTGCCGCCCCGGCATTGCCGATGATGGTGTCGGCGCCGGCGCTGTTGACGACATCGTGGTTGCTGCCGAGCCATATCTGCGTGCCGCCGGCGCTGTTGACGGTCGATTGCCCGACGGTGCTGACCACGGTCGCCTTGCCGGTGCCGCCGTTGAACACCGTCAATCCAGGGCCGAAGAACGCCACTGGATTGTTGGCCCCGGCGTTGATGGTGGCGTTGCCGATATCCCCCGCGGCGATCAGGTCGGTGCCTTCGGAGTTGATGACGTTGTTGCCCTTGCCGGTCAGGATCTGGTTCGCGCCGGTTCCAGCGTTTACGGTATCGTCGCCGCTCAACACGACGATGGTGTCGTTGCCGTTGCCGGTCTGGATCAGTTGGCTTCCGGCGCCGGGATACACGCTGATGAGGTTGTTGCCGCCAGCCGCGAACACCGAACCGGTGCCGAGCCCGGCGTTGAACGCCAGCCCGCCACGGCCGGCCAGCACGACCTGGCCATTGCTCGACCCGCCGCTGACGGTCACCGGCGCGGGTGAATCGATCGCGATGGCGCTGTAGCCGGGCGGCAATGCGACCACGCCGCTCGCATGCATCAGCAGCAGCCCATCCGTGCCGTCGGCCAGCGCCGGAATGGTGGCGCCGTTGGTGTAGGTGAATGGGAGGGTGTTGCCGGAGTTCGACGAGAAATTGATCGCATCGGCCACCACGACCGGAGAGGCGGCGGCGATCTCGTCGTCGAACTGGATGGTGACGAAATCCGCCCCGGCGCCGTCAATCCGGATGGTATCCATCACCGGCGGGGGAGCGCCATAGAGCGCCTGGATGCCGGCGATATCGCTCGCGTTGAGGATCTGGTTCTGCAGGCCTAGAGCGGTGCCGAACATCGCGGCGTCATCGTCGGTGGAGTGGCCAAGGCCAAGCGCGTGCCCGATTTCATGCAGGGCGATCTGGTAGAATGTCGACATGAAGCCGGTGTACTGCAAACCGCCGACGACCCCTGGGTTCGCGAAGATCGTGTTGAATGCGGGGTCTTCGAGCCGAAGAATGGTGCCCGGCAGGAAACTGGCATTCAGTGCCTGATAAGCGGCCTGCCCGACTTCGCCGCCGAGGCCCAGCAGATCACCCCATCCCACCCGTATATCGGCTGCGGTCGCGGGATCGCTGCTGTCCGAGACCTCGACAAAACTTAGCCCCGACACCGCGGCCCATGAGTCGAACGCCAATTGGATCGCCGCGACCTCGGCGGCCTGTGTTGCTGGATTGATCGAGTGGCTGAACGGATGCGCGGCATCGAAACTCGATGTATAGGTGAACGTCGCCAGGCTCCAGGTGATGGTGCTGCTCGCCCAGGTCGCCCCTTCGAACGCGAAATCGCGCGGGTTGACGCCGGCGATGGTGAGCTTGCTGCCGCCGGCGCCATCGGAGGCTCGGCTGACCGATGCGCCGGAATAATCGCCGACCAGGTGAAGCGTGTCGACGACGGACGCCCCGTTCAACACGTTGAGCGTATTGCCGGAGAGCGAGACGCTGGTTGACGCGAGGCCGACCAGATCGATCGTGTCCCCCGCCCCGAACCCGACGATCTGCCCCAGGAAGCCCGATGGGGTCTGGATTTTCAGCAGCCCGCCGGCGCCATTGAAGGCGACGTCGCCGCCCACCGATGTGGCGAGATCGAGCGTCGTCGCGGCGCCGGACGTGGCACCATTGATGAAGTAGCCACCCGATCCGGTGACCGGGCCCGAGATGCGCAAGGTGCCGGAGGGCACCGCGATGGTGCCGTCATTGCCGATCGACTGCGTCAGGGTTCCTTTGAAATTCAGGGTCGCGAATGGATCGACCTGGATCACCGTCGTCGCCGACACGCCACCGGAGAGCGTCAAGGTGCCGGCCTGCGCTTCGACGACGCCATTGCCCGTCACCGCCGGCGCCACCACGCCGTAGCCGACCAGAACGCCGGTATCGGTCATGGTGATCGCCGGCGCACTCAGCGTGCCGCCGCCCAGCGAGATCACCCCGGCGTTCGCCAGGGTGTTGCTGGCGGTGAAATCGGTCGCGCCGAGCAACTCCAGCGTGCCGGCGAGGTCATTGGTGACCAGCGTGTCCTGGATGTTCCAATACCCGCCGATGCCTGGCCCGGCGAAATCCGGATCGAAGCCGAAAATCGCGCTGCCCTGGCCGTTCAGAATGATGGTGGCGTTGTTGACCGTCACCGTCGCCAGTGGGAATTGGTCGGTGACGAAATCATAGGCGCCGGTCGCGAAGTCGATCGCGGAATTGCCGTCCACCTCATAGATACCGCCGGTGAGGACGGTGGCCGAGAGGTTCACGAACTCGCTCGACGTGATGAACAGGATGGCCCCGTTGGCGGCGTCCAGCAGCCCGTTGTTCAGCAGGATGGGAACGTCGATCTGCATTGTCCCGCCAGGAGTGTCGGCCATGATCAGGCCGTTGTTCACCAGCGTGCTGTCGATGGCAGTGCCGGTGATCACGCCTTGCGGGTTGAGCGGATTGGTGCTGCCACCATTCAGGGTCGCAGCGAAATCGATTGTCGCGCTGCCCGAGACGGTGAGGTTGCCGGTCAGCGTGAGCGTGCCGGCGCTTTGGTAGAGACTCGCCACCGAGCGGGAATCACCGTCGGGAATGGTGATATCGTAGTCGCCGTCGACGGTGATCTGAACATCGTCCGTGCCCCCCGGGATGGACCGGCCGCTCCACAGCGATCCCGTCCCCCAGTTGCCCGAGACGGCAGAGTTCCAGGTGATCAACGCCACGTCGGTCTCCTCAGAGTCGCACTCTTCTATCGTTCATATCTGCGGTGCCGCCCCGCACCGCGTCAACGCATGCATTAGCGCATTTCCCACGTTTAATTGTCCGGATCATGGCAAAGTGATCCCCTTGGAAGAATGGAGCCCCGAATGCGGGTCGACGAGTTCCTGGCGCGAGACCCGGCGGGGCTCATCGGCGAATTGGCCGTGGCGGATGCAAGGCGGTTTCGCCGCAACGAGCCGCAGCAAATCAGGGCATGGGGCATCACCATCGGCTGCCTGCGTGCCGCCTTGCAGGGCTGGACGGAGGCGGCGGCCTGGGCGCTGGTGTTCGAATTTCCGCTCCTGCGCCTCGGACGGCGCCTGGATGTCGTGCTGGTGACGCCGCGGGCCGTGGTGGTGCTGGAATTCAAGACCGGGGCGGCGCGGCACGATCCCGGCGACCGCAGCCAAGTGGAGGACTACGCGCTCGACCTGCAGGATTTCCATGCCGCCAGCCGCGACATCCCGATTATCCCGGTGCTGGTCGCCACCGCCGCGCCCGATCGCGCGGCCACCTGGGCGCTGCCGCTGGCGGGCGCGCAAGGTCAGGCGATGGAGAGTTCAGGGCCCGGGCTCGGTGATCTCCTGCGCGGTCTGTGGGCGCAGTTCCGCGGGCTGGCGGACACTGTGGAGGTTGCCGGCTGGGAGGCAGCGGCCTATCGGCCGGTGCCCGGGATCATCGATGCCGCGCGAACCCTCTACGGCCGCCACGATGTCCTGGATATCCGCAGTTCGCGTGCCGATCTGCACAATTTGTCACTGACC
The DNA here is from genome assembly GCA_026400845.1 of Alphaproteobacteria bacterium. Taxonomy (GTDB): domain Bacteria; phylum Pseudomonadota; class Alphaproteobacteria; order Acetobacterales; family Acetobacteraceae; genus CAIYPH01. Next base: position 6,863 of record JAPLOH010000367.1, on the reverse strand, counting down.
TCCGACACGATCCTGCGGACGATCGCCGAGGCCCGCGCGGAGCATCGCCACATCGCCCTGTTCGTCACCGGCATTCCGGGCGCCGGCAAAACTCTGTGCGGCCTCAACGCCGTATTCGCCGCCGATCAGCAGGGTGGTGCGACCTTCCTCACCGGGAATCCGACCCTGGTGCATGTGCTGCGCGCGGCACTGGTGCGGGACGCCGTGGCGACCGGGATGGCGGGCGCCGCCGCCCGGCAACGGGCGGAGACCTCGATCCAGGCGCTGCCGGGCTTTCGCGACCACTATGTCGCCCGCGCCGGGGAATGCCCGGCTGAGCGGGTCATCGTGGTGGACGAGGCGCAGCGCTGCTGGTCGGCGGACTATGCACGGGCGCAAAGCCGCGCGCGCGAGGTGCCGCTCACCGAGTCCGAACCCGGGCATCTCCTCGATATCATGGCCCGGCAGCGGGAGTGGGCGGTCATCGTTTGTCTGATCGGCAATGGCCAGGAAATCCACACCGGCGAGGGCGGCCTCGCGGAATGGGGCGTGGCGATCGCCGCGCGGCCGAACTGGCGCGCGGCGGCACCTTCGCGCGCGCTCGATGACCCGGTCGTGCGGCAGCGGCTGCCGCCTCTGCCGGGGCTGGTGACCGATGATCGGTTGCATCTCGATATTCCCGTGCGCAGCATCCGCAACGCGGCCGCGGCGGCCTGGGTGGACGCGGTGATCGCGAATGACACGGATGCGGCACGCCGGATTGCGGATTCTGCGGGGCCACTCCCGTTTCGCCTGGTGCGGGATCTTCCGGCGTTGCGAGCCCATCTGCGGGCTGCGTCACGCGGGTTGCGGCGATGCGGTCTAGTGGCGAGTTCAGGCGCCAAGCGGCTTCGGGCGGATGGGCTCGGGGCGGAACTGCCGCATATGGATCGGGCGGCGGTTGCGAACTGGTTCCTCGATCGCTGGCCGGACGTGCGGGCGAGCGACGCGCTGGAGATGGTGGCGACCGAATTTTCCTGCCAGGGCCTGGAACTCGACTTCGTCGGCCTGTGCTGGGGCGGCGACATGATCCGCGCGGGCAATGCGGGGTGGCAGGCGCGCCAGTTCCGCGGCACCAAATGGGAGCGCATCGGCGCGGCGGAGAAAGTGGCGAACCGGCTCAACACCTATCGGGTGCTGCTGACCCGCGCCCGCTACGAGACGGTGATATGGGTCCCGCGCGGGGATGCCGGAGATGCCACCCGCAACCCCGCCCAATTCACCGAAGTGGCGAACTTCCTGCAGCTGTGCGGGGTGCGGCTGTGCGGGGTGCAGGAGAGCGACGGCGCGACACTGGATATGACCGGCGCCGCGCCGCAAACCTTGCTCCTGTGACCCTCTACTTCCAGGTCGACAAATAGAAGCGCGGCATTTCGTCAGCCCAGGTCTGGAAATTGAGCTGCCTGGAGATGCCGTAGGTCGTCGTGAAGGTGCCGATCGGCAGCATATAGGCCTGTTCGGTGATCCGCTTGATCGCCTTGGAGTAGTTGGCCTTGCGCACGTCCGGATCGTTGGACGAGCCGCCGGCGATCAGCAGGGCCTTGACCTCGGCATCCTGGCTCATGTCGTCGGACGCACCGGTGAAGAAGTACGGCATGATCGCCGAGACGTCGTTCACCGAGTAGCTGCCCCAGGAGGACATGTAGATGGGGGAATCGCCCTTCTGCGTCCGCTGGATGCCGGCGACCGCCTGTAGCGTCGTCACCTTGGCCTTGATGCCGACCCCGGCGAGGTAGCCCTGGATGGCACCCGTCCAGGATGACAGCAGATTGCCGTTGACCAGCTCGGTCTCGAACCCGTCGGGATAGCCGGCCTCGGCAAGCAGCTTCTTGGCCTTGGCGGGATCGTAGTCGTACTTCACCGCCGCTCCCTGATCGCACCCGAACTGCGTGAAGTAGCAAGGGGCGTCCGGCACGCGGGAGCCGCCCTGGATCAGCTTGTCCGCGAAGGTCTTGCGGTCGATCGCATGCGCCATCGCCTGACGGACGCGGACATCCTGCAACGGGCTCTTCTGCCCATTGCGGCCGGAGCTTTCGTAGTAGAGGAACAGGATGCGGAAGGCTTCCTGGCGCATCGCCTGCAGCGTCGGCACGGCGGCGATCTTGTCGAACTGGTCGGGGTTGTACTGCCAGATCCAGTCGGCCTGGTTGCCGAGCAGGCCGGTGATTTCCGCGGTCGCGTCGGTCACCTGCTTGATGATGAGCTTCTTGATCGCCGGTTTCTTCTTCGCGCTGTCGTTCGGATAGGCCTCGAAGCGCTCCAGATCGATCTGGCTCACGCCGTCGATCCTGGTGATGCGGTAGGGGCCGGACCCCACCGGCTCCTTCTTGTAGACATCACGGCCGACCCTCTCGCGGTAGGCCGCCGGGTAGATCGGCGTCACGAAGGCCAGATATTCGAGCGCGGCGGGGAAGGCCGACTTGGTCTTGATGCGAACATGGGTCGCATCGATCTGCTCGGCGCCCGCCACCCATGAATAGTTGGACGGCACCACGATGCCGCTCTTGGGATCGGTCAGCACGCCAATGGTATACACCACATCGGCCGCGGTCAGCTTGTCGCCGTTGTGGAAGGTGACGTCCGAGCGCAGTTCCATCTCAAGCGTGGTGGTATCGGTCCATTTCCAGGATTTCGCGATCAGCGGCTTCATCACATAGCCATCGGGGTCGCGGTAGACGAGGCCGTCCCAGGCATGGTGCGCCACGACCAGGCCGGTGCGCAGCGAGTTGTAGTAGGGATCGATGTCGTTGATCTGGTCGCGCCAATAAACGCGCAGCGTGTCGGCCGATTTCTGCGCCTGTGCCGGCATGGTGGACATCAGGCCAAGCGCGCCAAGCGCCACTGCGCCGAGTTTAGCGAAACCACGCATCGTCATACTCCCCGATAGGTTGCGCTGTCACGCTATGACCGGTCCGCGCCGCCCGCAACGGTGATTCCATGGGTCATGCCAAGATAGCTGCGATCCGCGACCCCAATTCCGCCGTTTCCTGGCGGAAGGGCCGGCTTCCCTCTGGCCCCGGGGAGTTGCTAGTATTCGCGCATCTCGAAGCAGGGCGGCAGTATGATTTTCAGGCAATTGTTCGATCAGGTCTCCGGCACCTATTCGTATATCCTCGCCAGCCGCCGCGGCGGCGAGGCGCTGATCATCGATCCCGTGCTGGAAAAGGTCGACCGCTATTTGCAGTTGATGCGGGAGCTTGATCTGCGCCTCGTCAAGGCGGTCGACACCCATCTCCATGCCGATCACATCACCGGCCTCGGCGCGCTGCGCGATCGCACCCAATGCATCACCGTGATGGGCGAGCAAAGCTCGGTCGATGTCGTCTCGATGCGGATCGGCGAAGGCGACAAGCTCACCATCGAGGGCATCAGCCTCGACGTGATGTACACGCCAGGCCATACCAACGACAGCTACAGCTTCGTAATGGCCGACCGGGTCTTCACCGGGGATACCTTGCTCATTCGCGGCACCGGGCGAACCGATTTCCAGCATGGTGACCCGCGCGCCCAGTACGACAGCCTGTTCAACAAGCTCCTCCGCCTGCCCGACGAAACCCAGGTCTTCCCGGCGCATGACTACAAGGGCGACACGGTGAGCACCATCGGCGAGGAGAAGCGGTTCAACCCGCGGCTCCAGGTGAAGTCGGCCGAGGACTATGTCCACCTGATGAACAATCTGAACCTCGCCAACCCCAAGATGATGGATGTCGCGGTTCCCGCCAACATGCGCCAGGGCCTCGCCCAGGAGGAGATCGCCCGGCGCGGCTGGGCGGTCAGTGCCGCCGAAGCCAAGGCGTTGATCGGGCGCAGCGACGTCGTGCTGGTGGATCTGCGCGAGCGCAGCGAACGTGAGCGCCACGGCAGCATCCCGGGCGCACTCCACGCCCCCTATCCCGATCTGCAGGCAAACCTCGATGCCGGCGGCCTGCTGCACGAACTCGCCGCGGCGACCGGACGGCAGTTGCTGTTCTATTGCGCCTACGGCGAGCGCTCGGCGATGGCGGTGCAGGCGGCACAGGATGCCGGGATCACCAGCGCGCGGCACATCCAGGGCGGTATCGGCGCGTGGCACGAGCTCGACGGCTGACCGCCGCAACCGGTCCGGGCATCGCACGACGGTTGCTGTCAGTCCTCGATCACCATCGCCGGCCCGGAAATTTGCCTATCCCGCCGTGACATATTACAAGATGGCGCAACATTGATCTCAACCGCGGCGACGCGGGGTGCCGCCGCAAAGGACCAAATGATCGCCCCGCCACCGGAAAAAAAAGCCGGGACTGCGACCCGTATCCTGGATGTTGCGCAACGCATCGTGCAGATGCGCGGGTTCAACGCGTTCAGCTATGCTGACGTCGCCGATGTGATGAACGTCACCAAGGCAAGTCTGCACTACCACTTCCCGTCGAAAGCGATTTTGGGGGAAGCGTTGATCCGCCGATATCTCGTGGATTTCAAAACCGCGCTGCTGGCCGTTGAACGCGCGTCGGGGTCGGCCGCTGTTCGGTTGCACGGTTATGCCGCAATACTGTATGTTGGCGGCCGATTACATCACACTGCCTGAATCGATGCAGGTTGGGGTCAGAGATTTTTTCTCCCACAACAGAATATGGCTATCGGATGTATTGAATAGTGGACTGGCACGCGACGAGTTGGACTTTGCGGCGCCAACCGGCGATGTCGCCGATTTCATCGTCGCCTCGCTTGAAGGCGCGATGCTGACATGCTGGGTCGAGGGCGGCGAGGCGCGGTTCGCAAGGATCGCCCACCACGTGCTGGCCGCCGTAGGGATCTGCGCGCCGCAGCCGGCCTGAGACCGCCGCCCACGATAAGTCAACCCGGCGGCGGCATCGGCCAACTCGTCCAGGTCATCGCGTCCGCCACCAGCCGCTCGCCCATGTGGTCCTCGACGCCTTTGACGCCTTGGATGTTCAGCGCCGCCACGGTCATCGCCTTGCGCACCTCGGGCGAGCGCACCGCGCCCCACAAATGCACCACCGCCTTGTCGACGATCACGTTGCCCTCGTCGGGCAGTTCGGCCCAGGCCTGGGCGCGGATCTCGGCGAGATAGGCGTTCCGGATACGGGTGTCCTCGTCGCCGTCGCTGCGCCGGGGCGGCTGGGCGCGGGCGACCAGGGCCTGCAGCAGGTTGGAGCGGCTGACGATGCCGACCACATGGCCGCCGATATCGACCACCGGCACACGCTTGATGCGCTTGCCCTCCAGCAGGTCGACGATGTCGCTCACCGCCGTGTCCTCCATCACCGAGACCACTTCGCGCGTCATGATCTGGCTGGCTGTGCGGGCGTGGGAATGGATGTATTCGGCCGCCAGGGTGTCGCGCGAGAAGAACAGCTCCAGCCATTTCGGCTGACGCGGCGCGCCAGGTTCGGCTTGGCGCAGCAAATCCCCCTCGCTGACGATGCCCACCGGCCGGCCGTTCTCGATCACCGGCACCGCGCTGATGCGCTTCTCCAGCAAAATTCGGGCAATCTCGACGACGGTGGTATCCGGCGTCACGGTCACCACGTTCTTGGTCATGATGTCGGCTGCGATCATTGCCAGGTCCTCCTGTAGGATGGCGCGATCATGCCGTGGCGGCGCGGTTTGTGCCTTGACCTGGGTCAAGTTTGCCGCTCGCCTGTCTCCCGACCGGAGAACGCACGCATGCCGACACGCACCACCATCGATGCCATCCTGAGCGATGCCTTGCGCGACGTGCCTGGGGTGGTGGCGATGGCCACCAATGCCGGCGGCACGCTCTACGAGGGCGCCGCCGGGACGCGCGGCACCGAGGCGATGACGCCCGATACCATCTTCGGCCTCGCCTAGATGAGCAAGGCGATCGTCTCCAGCGCCGCGATGCGCCAGGTCGATGCCGGGCGCCTGTCGCTCGATGCGCCGCTGGCCGAGGTGCTGCCGGCGCTGGCCCTACCACAGGTGCTCGACGGATTCGCCCGCGACGGCACGCCGCGCCTGCGCCCGGCCAGCCGCGCCATCACGCTGCGCCACGTGCTGACCCATTCGGCCGGCTTCGGATATGACACCTGGAACGTTGATGTCTCCAACTATCTACGCGCCACCGGCTTGCCGCGCACGCCCGCCGATGCCGCCCAACTCGCCCGCACCCCGCTGCTGTTCGACCCGGGCACGGCATGGAACTACGGCATCTCCACCGATGTCGCCGGCCTCGCCGTGGAGGCGGTAACCGGCGAGCGGCTCGACCGTCATCTCGCCCAGGGCCTGCTGGCCGAACTCGGCATGGTGGACACCGCGGTCGTGCTGTCCCCGGCGCAGCGCGCCAGGCGGGTGACGACGATGCGGAGGCTGCCCGATGACGGTTTCGGCGATCTCGGTTTCTCCATGGACCGCGGCATACAGTACTGCATGGGTGGCGGTGCCCTGCACGGCACCGGGCGGGACTACTTGCGCTTCATCCGCCTCATCCTCAACGGCGGCCTGCATGACGGTACCCGCCTGCTCTCGCCGGCTGCCATTACGGCACTCACCACCAACCAGTTGGAGCCGGGGGTGCGGGTGCGCCGGATGATCTCCAGCGATCCGCTGCGGTCCCACGATGCCGAGTTCTTCCCCGGCCAGCCCAAGCTCTGGAGCGCCGGGTTCATGATCACCACCGAGGACGCGCCGACCGGGCGGCGCGCCGGCAGCCTGGCCTGGGCCGGGATCGCCAACACCTATTGTTGGATCGACCCCGCATCGGGCCTCGGCGGCGTGTTCATGACCCAGACCCTGCCTTTCGCCGACCCCAGGACGCTGGCCGCCTTCGCCCGCTTCGAACGCGCGATGTACGACATGGCGGGGTAGCCGCAACCGCCGGTTAAGCTTTG
>JAPLOH010000116.1 GCA_026400845.1 Alphaproteobacteria bacterium | reverse complement strand
CCGCCCACAGCCGCCAAGGGCAAAGTATCAATGCGTCAATCGCCGCAATCGCAGCGAATTAACGAATTGGCGTCCAGACATAGAGCATGTCCGGCTCAAGCTCCTCGTTGTCGCAGCCGTCGGTGAGGTGATCGACGGTGAAGCCCTGGCGCTCGTAGAAGGCGCGCGCGCGGGCGTTGCTTTGGAACGTCCAGAGCCGCAGCCCGGCGGGGCGGGCGGCCTTGGCGTGGTCGAGCAGCCGCGCGCCGAGGCCGCGACGCCAGGAGAGCGGATGGATGAAGAGATGGTCCACCCATTCCTCATGGGTGGCGATGTAGCCGTGCAGCGTGAGCCCGTCGACCGCCACGGTCATGCCGCCATGCGGGATCAGGTGGTCGCGCAACCAGGCCCGCACTGCGTCGTCGGTGTGCGCCCAATTGACGTTGGGCGAGGCGGCCATGCGGGCGGTCAGATAAACCTCGGCGACCGCGGCAGCATCGGCCACGGTCGCCGGGCGCAGGATCATCCGACGCGGTTGGCCACGAGGTCGGTCACCACGCCGGGGTCGGCGAGGGTGGAGGTGTCGCCGAGGCTGTCGGTCTCGTTGGCGGCGATTTTGCGGAGGATGCGGCGCATGATCTTGCCCGAGCGGGTTTTCGGCAGGCCGGGCGCCCACTGGATGGCGTCGGGCGCCGCGATCGGGCCGATCTCCTTGCGCACCCAGCCGACCAGCTCCTTGCGGAGTGCGTCGGTGGGCTCCTCGCCGAGCTTCAGCGTCACGTAGGCGTAGATGCCCTGGCCCTTGATGTCGTGCGGGAAGCCGACCACGGCTGCCTCGGCGACCTTGGGGTGCGAGACCAGCGCGCTTTCGACCTCGGCGGTGCCCATGCGATGGCCGGAGACGTTGATCACGTCATCCACCCGTCCGGTGATCCAGTAGTAGCCGTCCTCGTCGCGCTTGGCCCCGTCGCCGGTGAAGTAGAGGCCCTTGAAGGTGGAGAAATAGGTCTGGATGAAGCGCTCATGGTCACCGAAGACGGTGCGCATGATGCCGGGCCAGGGGTGGAGCAGGCACAGCATGCCATCGGTCGCGCCTTCGAGCTCGCGGCCCTCGGCGTCGACCAGCAGCGGGAAGACGCCCGGCAGCGGTTTGGTCGCCGAACCCGGCTTCTGCGCGATGGCCCCGATCAGCGGCGTGATCATGATGCCGCCGGTTTCGGTCTGCCACCAGGTGTCGACGATGGGGCAGCGATGCTCGCCCACCACGCGGTGGTACCACAGCCAGGCCTCGGGGTTGATCGGCTCGCCGACCGAGCCCAGCACGCGAAGCGACTTGCGCGAGGTCCGCTTCACCGGCGCCTCGCCCTCGCGCATCAGGCTGCGGATGGCGGTCGGCGCGGTGTAGAAGATGTTGACCTGGTGCTTGTCCACCACCTGCCAGAAGCGCGAGGCATCGGGGTAGGTCGGGATGCCCTCGAACATCAGCGTGGTGGCGCCGTTGGCGAGCGGGCCGTAGACGATATAGGTGTGCCCGGTCACCCAGCCGACATCCGCGGTGCACCAGTAGATGTCGCCCTGGTGGTAGTCGAACACCAGTTCATGCGTGTAGCTCGCCCACACCATGTAGCCGCCGGTGGTGTGCAGCGCGCCCTTCGGCTTGCCGGTGGAGCCCGAGGTATAGAGGATGAACAGCGGGTCCTCCGCGTTCATCTCCTCGGGCGGGCAGATCGGCGATGCCGCCGCGCACAGCGGCTCGGCGACATGGTCGCGCCCGGCGTGCATGTTGACGCTGCCGCCGGTAACGGTGACGACGAGCACGCTTTTCACCGTCGGGCACTGCGCCACCGCGGCATCGACATTGGCCTTGAGCGGCACCTCGCGGCCGCCGCGGCGGCCCTCGTCGGCGGTGATCACCACCGCGACGCCGGCATCCTGGATGCGCTGGGCGATGCTGTCGGGCGAGAAGCCGCCGAAGACCACCGTGTGAACGGCGCCGATACGGGCGCAGGCGAGCATGGCGACCGCCGCCTCCACCACCATCGGCAAATAGATGCAGACGCGGTCGCCCTTCGCCACACCCAACGATTTCAGCACGTTGGCCATCCGGCAAACCATCTCGTGCAGTTCGCGGTAGGTGACGTGGCGGCTCTGCCCGGGGTCGTCGCCTTCCCAGATGATGGCGGTCTGCTCGCCCCGGGTCGCGAGGTGGCGGTCGAGGCAGTTGGCGGAGGCGTTGAGCGTGCCGTCCTCGAACCATTTGATCCGCACGTCGCCGTTGAAGTCGCCGCTGCGGATTTTGGTGGGCGGCTGCATCCAGGTGACGCGCGCCGCCTCGCGGGCCCAAAAGGCGTCGGGGTTGCGCGCGGCTTCGGTGGTCATTGCCGCGTGCCTGGCGGCGTCGACATGCGCGGCGGCAGCGATCTCGGATCTAACCGGGAAAAGGGTGTCAGACATTGCTTCGTGGTCTTTCCATCCTGGACGCGAGGTGAAACCGGTGCCGCCCCCCGCGGCCCCGATGATGAACAGCATGTCGCGCAAACCGGGCATGGGGCGCAAGCCCTTAGGAAGTAAGGCGGGGGGCATCGGGGGCTTACGCGGCCTTCGGCCACGGT
>JAPLOH010000043.1:6078-62727 GCA_026400845.1 Alphaproteobacteria bacterium | reverse complement strand
TCCACCCAGGCGCAGCGCGTGTTGCGCCCGATGTTCCACATCCTCGGCGTCGAACACCCCAGCGTTCCGCCACTCCCGCGCCGCCCGCGCAAGCCGCGGTCGAAAAAAATCTCGACCAAGCCGAAACGCCTCACCCGCAAGGAGCGCGAGGCGATCTTGTGGTATCCGAATTCCGAGGGAAAGCCGATGAAGCTGCTGCCGCGCCGGCTGCCGCGGGACTAGGCGGGGTGGGGGAAGGTGCGGGAATATTGTTGCTTATTCGATACTATCAGCCATGCTCCTGGGTTTTCTTGGTGGCCGACCCTCACCCCGGGCTTGGTCTGCTCCGCAGCCCAAGCCCGCCAGTGCGGGAGAGGGGGAAGGAAGGAAGGAGAGAACGCTTTCGCGGGTCGACGGCGATGGCCGGGGGTTCCGAAAGCCTGCCGGCAAGACCGAGCGCCACCGCGCGGGCGGTTATTCCGGCATGATCTCCCTGGGCCAGCGGCGATGCAGCCACAGCCACTGCTCCGGCGTGTCGCCCACCCAGCGTTCGATGCAGTCGTTCATCGCCTGGGTCAGCGCGGCGATGTCGCCGTGGCGGTCGCCGGTGGCGGGGAGGGCGAGCGGCGCCTCGGCGACGACGCGGAAGCGGGCGGGGCCGAGGCGGATGACACGGGCGGGGATCACCGGGGCGGCGAAGCGCAGGGCGAGTGCGGCGGCGGCGGAGGCGGTCATCGCGGGGTGGCCGAACAGGCGGGCTTCGATGCCGTCGTTCATTTTCTGATCTATCAGAAAGCCGAGAATGCCGCCCGCGCGCAAATGCGCCACCCCCGCCCGCGCGCCGGCCGCACCCTTGGCGATGAGGGTGACGCCGGCGCGGGCGCGGCGCTCGATGATGATGGCGTCAGTGAGCGGGTTGGAAGCCGCACGGTAGAAGCTCGCCATATCGGCGCCGCGTCGCTTGGCCGCCGCCGGCATCACTTCCCAGTTGGCGAGATGGGCGGATATGCAGATCGCCGGTCCGCCGGCTGCCAGCACGGCGTCGAAATGCGCGGCCCCCTCCAGCTCGTAGCCCGGCCCCGAGGCCGTTTCGCGCAGCGCGGGGACATGGGGGAATTCGCAGGCGGTGCGGCCGAGATTGTCCCACACGCCGCGGATGATGCGCGCGCGGGTGGGGGCGTCGCACGCGGGCATGGCGAGGCGGAGATTGGCGTCGGCGACGCGGCTGACGCGCAGGCGCGGCCCGATCATCCGCGCCACCGCGCCCCCGAGATTGGAGGCGGCTTCGGGGCGCAGCCGGCCGAGCAGCCACAAGACGGCGGTGATCAGCCAGGCTTCGAGGCGAAAACGCAGGCGCTTCATCGCGCAGGCTTCAACACGGAACCGAGCAGCACTTCAAGCCCCGCCGGATCGGCCCATTCGAGCGTGACGCCGACCACGCGCACCCGGGCGCGCTGGGCCTGGGTGAGGCGGGCGGCGTCCTTCGGCGTCGTCGCGGCCTCGGCTCCGCGGCGGCTGGCTTCGGCCAGCACGGCGTCGATGTCGCGCGGGGTGTAGCGGTGATGGTCGGGGAAGCCGCGCGTGCCGGCGATCTCCGCCCCGGCTTCGGCGAGCCCGGCGAAGAATTTTTCCGGGCGGCCGATGCCGGCGAAGGCATAGAGCCGCCGCCCCGCCACCTCGTCCGGCGTGCGCAGCCGGGCGTGCAGCACCGGGATGTCCAGGCGGGCGGCGGCGTTGTGGAGGTCCGCCCCGATCACGATCGCGGCCTGGCAGCGGTGGGCGGCGGCGGCGACGGGCTCGCGCAAGGGGCCGGCGGGGATGACACGGCCATTGCCGAAGCCGACCGCGCCGTCGATCACCAGGAAGGACAGGTCCTTGATGAGGCCGGGGTTCTGCAACCCGTCATCCATCACCAGCGAGCGGGCGCCCCAATCGACGGCGAGCTGGGCGGAGGCGACGCGGTCGGCGCCGATATAGGTGGGGGCGAGGGCGGCGAGCAGCAGCGGCTCGTCGCCCACGCTCGCCGCGGTATCCCGGCGCAAATCAACGCGGCGGACGGCGCCGCCGCCGCCATAGCCGCGGGTGAGGAAGCCGGGCGTGGCACCCCGGGCAGCGAGGCGGGCGGCGATGTCGAGCGCCACCGTGGTCTTGCCGGTGCCGCCAACGGAGGCGTTGCCGACGCATATCACCGGCACCGGTGCCCGCCAGCCCGGCCGCGCCATCCGCCGCGCGGTGGCCAAAGCGTAGATCCGGCCGAGCGGATCGAGCAGCCAGGGCAGCAGCCCGTCGCGCTGCGACCATCCGGGCGCCCGCATCTCAGCCGCCGCCGATCATGCCGACCAGCGCGGCGGCGACCCGCTCCGGCAGGTCGGCGAGTGCTGCCGAGGCGGCGCGCCCGGCGGTGCCCATCGCCGCCCGGGCGGCCGGGTCGTCGAGCATGCCGGCGACGAAATCGCCGAGAGCGTCGATATCCTTCACCTGCGTCACCGCCCCGGCGGCCACCAGGGCGGGCACGATATCGGCAAAATTATGCACCGCCGGGCCGACCGCGACGGCGGCGCCGAGCCGGGCCGGCTCCAGCGGATTCTGGCCGCCCGCCGCGCCGAGGCTGCGGCCGACGAAGGCGATCGGGGCGAGGCGGTAGAACAGGCCAAGCTCCCCCAGCGTATCGGCAACGTAGACCCCGCTGCCGGAAGGCGGGTCCTCCCCCGCGGCGCGGCGGGTGACGGCGAGCCCGGCCATCGCGGCCGCCACCTCCGGCCCGCGCTCGGGATGGCGCGGCACGATGATGGTGAGCAGGCCAGGGTACCGCGGCGCGAGGCGTTCATGCACGGCACGCACGGTCGCGTCCTCGCCCGGATGCGTGCTGGCGGCGAGCCAGACCGGGCGGCCGGCGAGCAAGCCGCCGAGGCGGGCGAGTTCAACGGGATCGGCGGGCAACGGCGGGGCGGCGTATTTCAGGTTGCCGGTGAGCGAACTCGCAGGCGCCCCCAGCGCATGCAGCCGGGCGGCATCGGCGTCGGATTGCGCGAACACGCGGTCGAACCCGCCCAGCAGGGTCCGCGCCAGGCCGGGCAGGCGGGCCCATTTCGCGGCGCTGCGCGGGGAGAGCCGGGCATTGACCAGGGCCAGCGGAATCCCCCGCGTGGCACAGGCGGTGATGAGGTTCGGCCAGATTTCGCTCTCCACCAGGGCGCCGGCATCGGGCCGCCAATGGTCGAGGAAACGGGCGACCCAGCGTGGCACATCGAGCGGCACAAAGCGGTGGATCACCCGGCCGTCGAGACCCAGTTCCGGCAGCCGCCGGTCCAGCAGAGCGGCGGAGGTAACAGTCCCGGTGGTCATCAGCACCGCGACATCGCCGGGCAGCGCGGCCAGCACCGGCAGCATCGAGACCGTTTCGCCGACGCTCGCGGCATGCAGCCACAGGAGGCGCCCGGCGGGGCGGGGGGTGGCGTCGACTCCACGGCGTTCCGGCAGGCGGGCGGCGATCTCCTTTCCGCGCGCCGCCCGCCGGGCGAGCAGGATCAGCAGCGCCGGTGCGGCGAGGGTGGTGAACTCGCGATAGAGGCCAAGGATCATCGGCACAGCGCCTCGGCCCGCGCCGTCGCCGCGGTGATGGCGGCCTCGATCCCCGGCAGTGCCGCCGCCCAGCCTTCGCGCGGCACGTCGATCGGCGCGCCGCAGACGATCGCCCCGCGGCCGAAGGGAAGCGGCAGCATCATGCGGTCCCAGGTGCCGAGGCGGACGCAATGGCGCATCATCGCCCCACAGGGCAGCACCGGCGCGCCCGAAATCCCCGCGAGTTGCGCCACCCCGCCCGCCGCCCGCCGGCGCGCCGCCCCCCCGCGGTCCCGCCCGTCGCGGCGGCTGGAGCCGTGCACCACCTCGGTGCCCAGCGCCCGCATGATTTCGCCGAGCAGCCGCCCGTCATGGTGGCGGCTGGCGAGCGCCGTGGCGCGCAGGGTGGGGTGGGCTCGCCTTGCATGCCGAAACAGCGCCGGCATCAGCGGCAGTGTCTCGTGCCAGAACGCCGCCACCGCCCGGCCCGAGGCGGCAACCGCGCGCACCTCGTCGTCGCCCTCGATGGTCCAGCGCGTGGTGCGCAGCGCGAAGGACAACCACGCCGCGATCGCCCATGCCAGCAGCGCCTGCACGGCCGGGCGGCGGGCAAAATCCTTCAGCATGGCGGGCTTGCGGGCATGCCCCGCGCTAGCACGCGGCCCGATCCGCAGCAAACGTGCAGCTGCTGCACTGGCAGATCGAACTGGCGTTCAAGCGGTTGAAGTCCCTGCTGCACATCGACAAACCGCCGACCTACGCCGAGAACGCGACGCGAAGTTGGCCCTATTCCCACCTCATCAAGGCGATGTCGTGCGACGGTCTCAGCCAGGAAGTCCAGGAGTGGTTCCCCTGAGGACTTGCTTGACGCAGCCTACATCCCTTCACGTTGGCGGATGCAGAGCACCACCCTGCGATGGCGGGTTGGCACAGTCATCGGACCGCTCATCCTCGAAGCGCTCCTGCACGCCAATTCCAATTGGCACCGACGCCCGGCACATGACGAACGAAAGCGATGACCACATATCGGCGACCCGCTCAGGAACGAGTTTCACGCGTATCAGGCAGCGCCCCTCGCCTGGACTGTCCAAGGCAAATCCCGACCAGCAAGAGATGCCATCAAGCAGGGCGCAGATCCTGGTCCTTGAGCGGCAGGTGGCGGATGCGTCGGCCGGTGGCGGCGAAAATCGCGTTCAGCACCGCCGGCGCCGCCACTGCGATGGTCGGCTCGCCGACGCCGCCCCAGAAATCCCCGGTCGGCACCACCACGGTTTCCACCTTCGGCATGTCGGCCATGCGGGCCACCTGGTAGGTATCGAAATTGCCCTCCGTGACCCGGCCCTTGGCGATGGTGATTTCGCTGTAGAGCAGCGCCGAGAGCCCGTAGACGAAAGAGCCATCGATTTGCGCGTCGATGAGTTGCGGGTTCACCGCGTGGCCGGGATTGGTGCCGGCGACCATGCGATGGATCTTGAGCTCGCCCTTGGCGGAAACCGAAACCTCGGCGACGCAGGCGACATAGCTGCCATAGCCATGGTTCTGCGCGATGCCGCGGAACACGCCCGGCGGCAGCTTCGTGCCCCAGCCGGCCTTGGCGGCCACCGCCTCCAGCACCGCAAGGTTCTTCGGGTTCTTCGCCAGCAGCGGGCGGCGGAAGGCCACCGGGTCCTTCCCGGCGGCATGGGCGAGTTCATCGATGAAGCACTCGATATAGACGGCGTTCTGGTTGGTGTTCACCCCGCGCCACGGGCCGACCGGCACATGGGTGTTGCGCATCGCATGTTCGATCAGCAGGTCGGGGATCGCGTGGTAGCCGAATTCCTCGGCGTTCGCGCTCTGGAACATGCGCGGATCGACGCCGTTCTCCAGCGTCGCCGGCGAGGCGAAGGCCATGATCGACTGGCCGGAGATGCGCATGTGAAAGCCGGTGAGATTGCCGGCGGCATCGAGCCCCGCCGTCAGCCGGCACTGGGTGATCGGGCGGTAGAAATCGTGCTGGGTGTCCTCCTCACGGGTCCAGATCAGCTTCACCGGTACGCCCGGAATCTGCTTGGCCAGCAGCACGGCATAGCGCGTGGAGTCCTGGTTGCCGCGCCGGCCGAAACCGCCGCCGAGCGTGGTCTTGTGCACCTTCACCTTGGCGAGCGGCACGCCGGCCGCCTCCGAGGCGGCCGCCAGCGTGCCCTCGCCGTTCTGCGTTGCCGCCCACACCTCGACCGCATCGCCGGTATAAAGCGCGGTGCAGTTCATCGGCTCCATGGTGGCATGGGCGAGGAAGGGGGTGCCGTAGACCGACTCTATCTTGCGTGTGGCGCCCGCGATGGCGCGCGCCGCATCGCCCTGCTTCAACCCGGTGCCGGCTTGGGCCGCGCTCAGCCCCTCGGCGACGAACATGGCGATTGCCGCGCTGTCGACATTGCCGTTGCCGCGCTCGTCCCACACCACCGGCAGCTTCGCCAGCGCCGTCTTGGCCTGGTAGAACTTGTCGGCCACGACGGCCACCGCGTTGTCGCCAATCGCCAGCACGTGGCGCACGCCGGACATGCCAGCAATCGCCTTGCCATCGAAGCTCACCAGCTTGCCGCCGAACACCGGGCTCTGCGCGATCGCCGCGTTCAGCATGCCGGGCATGGTGACATCGAGCGCGTATTGCAGCTTGCCGGAGACCTTCGGCAGCGTGTCGAGCCGCTTCACTGATTTGCCGATGATGGTCCACTGCGCGGGTGTTTTCAGCGTCACCTCCGCCGGCACCGGCAACTTCGCCGCCGCGGCGGCGACCTCGCCGTAGCGCAGCGTGCGACCGCTTGGGGTGTGGGTGATCACGCTGGCGGAAGCGCCGCAGTCGGCCGCCGGCACGCCCCAGCGCACGGCGGCTGCCTGCACCAGCATCGCCCGCGCCACCGCGCCCCCCTTGCGCACGTAGTCCACCGAGCCGCGCAGCCCGCGGCTGCCACCGGTGGACATGTCGCCCCAGGCGCGCTTGCGGGCGAGGTTGTCATGTGGCGCGACGAACTCCAGCCGCACGAATTTCCAGTCGGCATCCATCTCGTCGGCGACCAACTGGGCGAGGCCGGTGGAGGTGCCCTGGCCCATTTCGCTGCGGGCGATGCGCACCACGATGCTGTCATCGGGGTGCACCACGGCCCAGATGCCGATTTCGGCGCCGGTGGCGGGTGCCCCCGGGGCCTGCGCCTGGGCGGGGAAGCGCCAGCCCAGCGAGAAGGCGCCCGCGAGGGCGGCGGCAGTGAATTGGCGGCGATCGAGTTGCATCGTCCCCTCCTTCACGCTTCGCCGGCGGCGGTGTGGATCGCCGCGCGGATGCGATTATAGGTGCCGCAGCGGCAGATATTGGTCATCGCCGCGTCGATATCGGCATCGGTCGGCTTGGGCGTCTCCTTCAGCAGCGCGGCGGCGGCCATGATCTGACCGGACTGGCAGTAGCCGCATTGCGGTACGTCATGCGCGAGCCAGGCCCGCTGCACCGGATGGCTCTGCCCATCGGCCGATAACCCCTCGATGGTCGTGATCTTGCCCGCCCCCACGCTGCCCACCGATACCGAACAGGAGCGCATCACCGCGCCATCGATATGCACGGAGCAGGCGCCGCACTGGGCGATGCCGCAGCCGAACTTGGTGCCGGTCATTCCCAGCCACTCGCGGATCACCCACAGAAGCGGTGTTTCGGGATCGACGTCGACGCTGTGGTTCTGACCGTTGATCAGCAACGTTATCATCCTGCCCTCCTGTGCGCGCTTGCCGGGATCATCGGTGAGACGCGCGGGCCATGCAAGCTCTTCCCACCCCCCTCGACATCTCCACCCAGGCGGGCAAACTACAGACCAACGCCGCGCCGCAGCGGCGACACCGGGGAGACCAGCAATGGCCGAATACGAGCACATCATCGTCGAAATCGAACGCGGCCGCGCCCGCATCACCCTCAATCGCCCGGAAAAGCGCAACGCGCTCTCCTACGCCCTCCTTACTGAACTCCACGACGCGCTGTGGGACGCCGATGACGACAAACGCGTCCACTCCGTCATCCTGCGCGGCGCCGGCCCCTCCTTCTGCGCCGGCTACGACATCACTCCCGGCATCAACGCCCCCGCCACCGGCACGCCGCGCCGAACGGGGAGCATCTACGACAAGAACACCACCATCGATGACGACATCTGGCGCCTCGAACGCAGCCAGCGCCTGCGCATGGCGCTGTTCGACATGCACAAGCCGGTCATCGCCCAGGTGCACGGCAACTGCATCGCAGGGGGAACCGATATCGCTTTGCTGTCGGACATGGTGATCACCGCCGACAACGCCCGCTTCGGCTTCCCCCCCGCGCGGGACCTGGGCGCCCTGCCCAACCAGATGTGGATCTACAACACCGGCCCCCAATGGGCCAAACGCCTGCTGATGACCGGCGACACCATCACCGGCCGCGAAGCCGCCCTCATCGGCCTGGCGATGAAAGCCGTGCCGCCCGACCTCCTCGAAGCCGAATGCGAGGGCCTCGCCGACCGCATGGCCCTCATCGACCCCGACCTGCTGGCCGCCAATAAACGCATCGTCAACCTCGGCCTCGAACTCATGGGCGCCCGCACCCTGCAACGCCTCGCCGCCGAAAACGACGGCCGCGCCCACCTCGCCCCCGGCACCGAACGCTTCCGCCGCGTCGCCAAGGAACAAGGGCTGCGCACCGCCTTGCAAGAACGCGACCGGCAGTTTGGCGATGGGCGGGCGCGGGTGGATGGGCCGGAGATTCGGGATGCGCAGGGGAGGTTGATTGAGGATTGATCAGGCAAGAGGAAGCAGTTCTTTTTGTGAACAAAAAGAACCAAAAAAACTTTTTATTCGTTTCCTTGCCGCTGGCGTACTCTCCCGGGATGGGCCCGGGGTGGTACCCAGCGGCCACGGCCCGGAAGCCGAGCCCAAGCCTCCGAATTCCATATCGCGATCTTCGCACCATTACACTCGCAGGGTGGGTGCAACCGGCCTCCCTGCGTGGCACGATGCGACGGCGGGATCGCGGCAAATTGCGACTGACGGGTTCCACACGCCCTACGCACGCTGACAGCGCTCGGCTTTCTCCCTGCCTATATTGGCATCACCAGCAACCCTCCCTCGCCCTCAAAGTGGCCCAAGCTTGCCAAGCTCCATCGCGGCAATTTGGAGCGCCAGATACTTGGAGTTGATGCGGCACGGGGCCAAACCGCCGGCGATGAACCACAGCCCCTGTTGCGGCGTGCGCTTGTACATATTGCCGAGTTCGCCATCGGGCCCGATACCCCAGACCGGGCCGATGCGGTCCACCATCTCCTGGCCCAGGGCGCGCCGGACGAGTTCCCCTTGGGGGAAATATCCCGTCGCCAGCACCACCAGATCGGCAGCAATCACCGAACCATCCCGCAACAACGCACCGTCTTTGGTGAAGCGCTCGATATTTTCATAGTGCAACAAGCCAATCTCGCCCTTGATCATCAGGGCGGAACTGCCGGTGTCGAGATTGTAACCGCCGCCACGGCGGAAATACTTCATCAGGTGGCCGGTCTCGTCCGCGCCGTAGTCGTGCTTGAAGCCGATGGACACGAGCCCGTCGATCATCTCCTTGTCGAACGCGTACATCCGCTTCGCGTTGGCCGTCAGCGCCTTGACCTGCAACGCAGGCGTGGTGGCCGCGACGACAATATCGGCGTCCTCGAGCGTCCCCCCCTCGCTCCAGGGCAGTTCGCCGAGCCGCGCGCTGGGGTCGATCGAGATCACGGTCGTGGGGCCGCGCTGGATCAGGGTCGTCTTGACGCCATTGGTGTACAAATCGAGCGCGATATCGTTGGCGCTGCTGCCAGTGCCGAGAATGAAGGCGCGCTTGCCCTTCCAGGCGGTGCCGCTGTCAAACCCCTCGGAGTGAACAACCTCACCCGCGAAATCCTCAAGGCCGGGAAGGTCTGGCACCATGGGGTAGCTGCTGACGCCATTGGCGAAGACGAGATGGCGGGGGCGCAGGGTGCGCTCCGTGCCGTCGCCCCGGCGCACCACTGCCGACCAGCATTTTGCCGCCGCATCCCACGACCCGCTGACGAACTCCGTATCGGTCCAGCAGTTGATCTCCATGGCATCGGCATAGAACTCGAACCAGTTCCCCAGCATGTCCTTGGGGATGTATTTCGGCCAGGTCGGCGGAAACTCCATGTAGGGCAGATGGTTCTGCTGGACGGCGTTATGCAGCGCCAGCGAATGATAGCGCTTGCGCCAACTGTCGCCGATCCGCGGCCATTTCTCGACGACGAGGGTGTCGATGCCCTGTTGGTTGAGCCGCGCGGCGACCGAAAGTCCGGCCTGGGCGGCGCCGATCACCAGAACCGTGGGCTCGCGATCCGCATAGGCGGTGGCCTTGCGGCGCACATCGGCCCAGTTGTCGCCGCCGAAATTCCGCGAATAGGCGGCGCCGGTCGGCCGGTTGGCGCCAGTCCGTTCCTCGTGGCCGTCCAGCGCTTCGAGCACCGTCGAGATGTGCCACGCCTTCATCGCGCCATCACCGTCCGGCGCAATGCGCAGAACGCCGGCGCCGCGCCCGTCGGCCGTCTTGAAGGCGAAAATCGCCTCGATGCTCTCGATCCCGTAGCGGGTCACTTCGCGCGGGGGGCGGCGGTCTTTGGGGAGATGAACACCATGCGCGCCGACGCGGCCCTGCTCCAGCGCAAATCGCGCGGCAATGCCATCCCGCCCGGCGGTCGGCGTCAGGTGCCAGGTGAAGGCCAGGATGTCCCGCCAATGGGAGTCTTGATGAAACAGGGCGCCGATCGATGCCGCATCCGCGGATGCAAGCGCCGCTTCGAACGCCTTGAGCCAATCCTCGGCCGATCGACGAACCCGTTGAGCAGTCTGAAATTCAGCGAAGGCGTGATTTTCAGCGAAAGCCTGATCGAATGTGTCCATGTTGGGTCCCTCTGTCCGGCATCTATCCAGAATGCGCGGGTTTGGGGAAGCCTGGAAGCACGCTTCGGCCGCGAGCCGGCACGGTTTGCCAGCCGATCAAATATTAACCTAAAATATGGTTAGTTTGTTCCTGAAGAGCGGCCCACCATGCTGGCCTATCGCACGCTGCTCGCCGATGCGCGGTTTCGCCGCTTCTGGCTGGCGTTGCTGCTGGTGATGGTCGCGGGGGGTGTGCCTGCTCGGGGTTGCCGCCATCATGGGCCTGCCCCCGGCCGTCGCCTTGCTGCATCGCGCGATGCATCGCCGGCTGGATGAGTCGGGGTGGGGGGAAGGTTCGCCGTAGATTTGCGATTCAACAAACAATTAGGCGCCGCTATCAAAGAAAGCTGATGGGATCGACATCGACGTCGATCTTCACGCTGCCCTTGACTGGCACCTCGGCGAGCCAGGCGCGCAGCAGGCCCTGCACGGCGACGTCGCGGCGGGTTTTCAGCAGGAGGCGGCGGCGGTGGCGGCCGCGGAGGATGGCCAGCGGGGCGGGGGCGGGGCCGAGCACCACGATGCCGTCGCCGTGGGGGGCGGTCCGGCCGAGGTCGCGGGCGGCGATGTCGGCGGCTTCGGCGCTGTCGGCGGAGACCACGATGGCGGCGAGGCGGCCGTAGGGGGGCCAGTTGCCGGGGCGGCGCTGGGCGGCTTCGCGGGCCATGAAGGTGCGGAGGTCGCCATCGAGGAGCGCTTGCATCACGGGGTGTTCAGGGGAGAAGGTTTGCAGCTTCACCTTGCCCGGCGCCTCGGCGCGGCCGGCGCGGCCGGAGACCTGGTGGAGGAGCTGCACCGTGCGTTCGGCGGCGCGGAGATCGCCGCCGGCGAGGCCGAGATCGGCGTCGACCACGCCGACCAGGGTGAGATGCGGGAAGTGCCAGCCCTTGGCGACGATCTGGGTGCCGATGATGAGATCGACCTCGCGGGCCTCGATGCTGCGGGCGGCCTCGGCGGCGGCGTGAGGGCCGGCGATGGTGTCGCTTGCCATCACCAGGATGCGGGCTTCGGGGAAGCGGCGGCGGGCTTCCTCGGTGATGCGCTCGATGCCCGGGCCGATGGCGGTGAGGCTCTGCTCGGCGGCGCATTGCGGACAGGCGGTGGGGATGGGGTCGGTGTGGCCGCAATGGTGGCATTGCAGTTCGCGCCGGGCGCGGTGTTCGACCAGCCAGGCCGTGCAGTTGGGGCACTGCATGCGGTGGCCGCAGGCGCGGCACAACGTGAGGGGCGCGTAGCCGCGGCGGTTGAGGAAGAGCATGGCCTGTTCACCGCGTTCGAGCGTGGCGGTGATCTCGGCGACCAAGGGCGGGGAGAGGAAGCTGCCGCGCTCGGGCGGATGGTCCCGCAGGTCGATCAGGCCGATCTCGGGGAGGGCGGCGCCGCCGTGGCGATCGGGGAGGTGGAGGTAGGCGAAGCGGCCGGCCTCGACATTGGCCACCGTCTCCAGGCTCGGCGTGGCGGAGACCAGCACGGCGGGGGCGGCGCAGAGGCGGGCGCGGACGATCGCCATGTCCCGCGCGTGGTAGATGATGCCCTCCTCCTGCTTGAAGGCGGTCTCGTGCTCCTCGTCGATCACCACCAGGCCGAGGTCGGGGAAGGGGAGGAACAGGGCCGAGCGGGCGCCGACGACGACCTGCGCGGTACCGCCAGCGACTTCGCGCCAGGTGAGGCGGCGGGTGCGGGAGGGGAGGTCGGAGTGCCAGACGGCCGGCGCCACGCCGAAGCGGCGGGTGAAGCGGGCGAGCCACTGGGAGGAGAGGGCGATTTCCGGCAGCAGCACCAAAGCTTGGCGGCCTTCGCGCAGGCAGGCGGCGATGGCTTCGAGATAGACCTCGGTCTTGCCGGAGCCGGTGACGCCTTCGAGCAGGGTGACGGAGAAGGCCCGCGCCGCCACGGACTCGCGCAGGCCGGCGGCGGCGGCTTCCTGGTCGGGCGAAAGGGTTGGGCCGGGATGGGCGGGGTCGGGCGTGGGGAAGGGGGGGGCGATGGTGAGGGCGGCGGGTTCCAGCACGCCGGCGTCGGCGAGGCCGCGAATGACGGCGGCGGTGGCGTCGGACCGGCGGGCGAGTTCGGCGGAGGTGACGGTTTCGCCGGGGACGAGGGCGGCGATCACCCGTTTGCGGGCGTCGGTGAGGCGGATTTCGGGCGGGGTTTCGGCGAGGCGCCAGCCGGCCGGGATGGGCTCGGGGCGGAAGGCGTTGGTGCGGAGCGCCATGGTGAGCACCTCGCCCGGGGGGGTGAGCGTGTAGGCGGCGATCCAGTCGACCAGCTTGCGGAGGTCTTCGCGCATGGGGGGGACGTCGAGGACGGAGATCAAGGCGCGCAGGCGGTTGTCGCCCACGCTGCCGTCGGCCTCGCCATCCCACACCACGCCGATTTCCTCGCGGCGGTTGAGGGGGACCAGCACGATGTCGCCGGGTTGCGGGTCCAGCTCGCGGGGCACCCGGTAGTCGAAGGGGCCGGCGAAGGGATAGGGCAGCAGCACGGGCACGCGCTTTCCGCGCGTGGGGGCGCCCAGCAGATCGGTGTCGTCCTCCGGCTTCCTGTTCATGCCACGCATCCTGTATGGTCTGCCCGAACTCGCGACCCAGCGACAGACCCAACCTCAGACGGACACGCCCTATGAAATTCTTTGTCGACACCGCCGATACCGCGGAAATCAAATCCCTCGCCGCTTCCGGCCTGCTCGACGGGGTGACGACTAACCCCAGCCTGGTGGCGAAATCCGGCCGCAACTTTATCGAGGTGATCCGCGAGATCTGCGGCATCGTGGAGGGCCCGGTGAGCGCCGAGGTGGCGGCGCTGGATTATGAGGGGATGATGCGCGAGGCCGCGGTGCTGAAGGCGATCGCCTCCAATGTCACCATCAAGCTGCCGCTGACGCCGGACGGGCTGCGCGCCTGCAAGACGCTGTCGGGCGAGGGGGTGATGACCAACGTCACGCTGTGCTTCTCGGCCGTGCAGGCGCTGTTGGCGGCAAAGGCGGGGGCGACGTTCGTGAGCCCCTTCATCGGCCGGCTCGACGATATCGGGCAGGACGGGCTGAGCCTGATCGGCGATATCATGACGATCTACGGCAATTATCCGGCGCTGCGCACCGAGGTGCTGGCGGCCAGCGTGCGCCATCCCATCCATTTGCTGGAGGTCGCGAAAATGGGCGCCCATGTGGCGACCCTGCCGCCCAACGTGTTGCGGATGCTCTACAACCATCCGCTGACCGAGCGGGGGTTGGACGCGTTCCTGGCCGACTGGAAAAAATCCGGCCAAACGATTGTCTAGTCAAGCGGGCGCCTAACCCAGTGCTGGCCGAGGAGGCACGCCAAAAATTCCTGGCCTGGCTCGCCCATGAGCGGCGGGCCTCGCCGCTGACGGTGGAGGCCTATGGGCGCGATACCGCGGGCTTCCTCGGCTTCCTCACCTTCCATCTCGGCGCTGAGCCGGATCTGGCGGCGCTGGCGGGATTGCGGGCCGCCGATCTGCGGGCCTGGCTGGCGCGCGAGGCGCGGGAGGGTAAGGGCAACGCGACCCGCAGCCGCCACCTCTCGGCGGTGCGCAGCTTCTTCCGTTGGGCGGCACGGCATCATGGCATCTCCAATCCGCAGGTGAAGCTGCTCGCGGCCCCCCGCGCGCAGAAGCCGCTGCCCAAGGCACTGACGGTATCGGAGGCCCGCGAGGTGACCGACGATATCGCGGAGATGACCGACACCTCCGCCGCCCAGGCGCGCGATATTGCGCTGTTCGCCCTGCTCTATGGCAGCGGTCTGCGCATCGCCGAGGCGCTGGCGCTCAATGTGGGAGACGTGCCGAAGGGCGATGGCGCGCTGCTTGTGACGGGCAAGGGGTCCAAGCAACGCCTGGTGCCGGTGCTGCCGGCGGTGCGACGGGCGCTCGCCGAGCTGCTGAAGCTGCATCCCGATCACGCCTCCGGAGCGCCGCTGTTCCTGGGCATCCGCGGCGAGCGGCTCAATCCCGGGGTCGCCCAGCGCACGCTGCGCAATTTCCGCCGCCTGCACGGGCTGCCGGAGCACGCGACGCCGCATGCGCTGCGCCACTCCTTCGCCACCCATCTGCTCGCCGGCGGGGCCGATCTGCGTTCCATCCAGGACCTGCTCGGCCACGCCAGCCTTTCCACCACCCAGCGTTATACCGCCGTCGACACCGCCCGGCTCATGGATGTCTGGCAGCGCACGCACCCCAGGGGATGACCACGATGACGCTGCCCGCCGATCTGCTGCTGAATGCCGAGGATGAAGTGCTGATCCGGCAAAATCTCGTGCTGGTCGCGCTGGGCAAGCGCCCGGCCGACAAGGCGTTGCGCGTCGGCCGGTTGTTCGACGTGCATACCCGCACCTGGCGCGAGGACCAGGAGATCATCATCGCCGGCCGCCGCATCGCCTATGTCGGCCCGGCCGGCTCCTACCCCGGTGAGGTCGCCGAGCGGTTCCATGAGCCGGACCTCGCGGCGGTGCCCGGGTTCGGCGAGGTGCACAAGCACATCGAAAGCTCCCACCTCACGCCGGAATGGGAGGCCGCTTTGGTGATGCCGCGCGGCAATACCTGGACCTGCGAGGCGAGCCACGAATTCTCCAACGTCAACGGCCCGAAGAACCTCGAATTCTGGCTGGAGGCCCGCAAACAGGGCTCGCCGCTGAAGATCTTTCCGCTCCCCGGCTCCGCCGTGCCCCCCACCGCCTATGAATGGGGCGGCGGCTGGTTCGGCTATGAGGAGCAGCGGGACTTCCTGGCGACCAGCCCGATGGTGCCAGGGCTCGATGAGGTGATGGACTGGCCGGCGGTGTGGAACCCCGAAAGCCCCTCCTATAATCGCCTGTGGGGCATGATCCGCGCCACTTTCGAACGCCGTGCCGTCGTCGAGGGCCATGGCGCCGGGCTGCGCGACATCCCCACCATCAACGCCTTCGCCGCCGCCGGCCTCGCCTCCGACCACGAGGCCTGGACGCCGGAGGAGGTGTGGGACAAGCTTTCCCGCGGCATTTTCATGGAGTTGCGGCCCTACTCCATGCACGAGATCATCCCGTTCCTGCTGGCGAAGGCCCTGCCGGACTGGTCGCAGATCGCCTTCACCACCGATGACCGTTCCGCGTCGGACACGGTGAAGCTCGGCGCTTCGGACTACAACGCCCGCACCGCGATTTCGCACGGCCTGTCGCCCGAGATCGCCATCCAGTGCATCACCATCAACCCGGCCCGCCACATGCGGCTGACCCAGTGGGTCGGCAGCCTTGCCCCCGGCCGCTTCGCCGACGTGGTGCTGCTGTCCGATGTCGCGACGCTCGCCATCGCCAAGGTCTGGGCCGATGGCAGCCAGGTCTCGGAGGGCACGACCTTCTCCGGGCATGTGCCGAAGATCGACTGGCCGGATTGGGCGCGCCAGACGGTGAATATTCAGCGGACCATCACTGCGTCCGACTTCGCAATCGAGGCGGATTACGGCCGCAACTCCATGTATGCCGCCGTGCTCCGGCCGTTCCACTGGACCGATGGGTTCATCACCATGGACCTGCCGGTGGAGAACGGCGAGGTGCAGCGGGACCCCGAGCGCAACCTCACCAAATTCGCCATCGTCGATCGCTTTTCGGGCGAGGCGCAGATCTCGAAAATGTTCTGGCTCGGCTGCGGCCCCCGCACGCCCGATACCGCGCTCGGCTGCTCGGTGATGCACGACAAGCATAATATCTGGATCTGCGGCTCGTCCGACGAAGCGATGGCCCTGGTCGCCAATACGCTGAAGGAGATGCAGGGCGGCTGGTGCCTGGTGCGCGAGGGCAAGGTGGTGGCCAAGGTCCATTACGAAATCGGCGGCCTGATGACGTGCCGGCCGCATGACGCGCTGGATGAAGAAATGCAGCACCTCTACGCCGAGGGCGCGAAAGTCGATTGGATGTATGAACCGACTTTCCATCCGCGCTGGTTTCCGGGCTTCCCGGAACGGCTGATCTTTGCCACGCTCACCTGCGCGCCGTGGCAATGGGTGCTGGTGGCCCCCTGCGAGCAGGCGCCGAATGGGTTCGTGAATGTGCAGACCGGGGAGACACATCCGGTCGTCTGGTAGACCCTACCCCGTCCCCAGCACCATATCCTGGATCACCGCCGGGTCGGACTGTTCCATCACGCGGCGGGCAAAGCGCGCGCAATCGTCGATGTCGAGCGCCCGGATCGCCTGCTTCACCCGCGGCACGGCGGAGGCGTTCATGCTGAAGCTGCGCAGGCCGAGGCCGAGCAGCAGCTTCATCAGCTTGGGGTTGGAAGCCATTTCGCCACAGACGGAGACCGGCATGCGCATCCTGAGCGCCGCCTCGGTGGCGAACTGCACCAGGCGCAGCACGGCGGGGTGCAGCGGGTCGTAGAGGGCGGAGACGTCGCTGTCACCGCGATCGACGGCGAGGGTGTACATCGTCAGGTCATTGGTGCCGATGGCGAAGAAATCCGCCTCCAGCGCCAGCGCGTCGGCCGAAAGGGCGGCGCCGGGGGTCTCGATCATGATGCCGAGCGGCGGGGCCTTGTCGGGGAGCCGCTCGCCGCGGCGGCGCAGGCGGCGGATCACCCGCTCATAGATCTCGCGGGCCTGGCGCACCTCGCCGACATTGGTGACCATCGGCAGCAGGATGCGCACCGGCCCCGCGCTGGCCGCGCGCAGGATGGCGGCGAGCTGTGTCTCGAACAGCTCGGTCTCACGCAGCAGCAGGCGGATGCCGCGAATGCCAAGTGCCGGGTTGAGATCGGCCGCCTCCGGCACGACGCCCTCGGCCTGCAGCGCCTCGATCTCCTTCTCGCCGCCCCAGTCGAGGACGCGGATGGTCACGGGGTCCCCGGCCATGGCCTCGACGACGCTGCGGTAGACTTCCGCCTGGGCGGCCTCGTCCGGCAGTTTCTCGCGGTTCATGAAGAGGAATTCGCTGCGGAACAGCCCGATCCCGGCGGCGCCGGATTGCGCGATCAGCGGCAGTTCGGCGGGGATTTCGAGATTGGCCTGCAAATCCACCGCCTCCCCGTCAGCAGTCACCGCGGGCAGGCGGCGGAGCAGCGCGAGCTTCTGCAATTCCCGCGCATAGGCGGTCACCGCGCGCCGGGCGGTGGCCAGGGTGGTGGCGGAGGGGTTGAGGGTGACGACGCCCGCGGTGCCGTCGACGATGATGGTCTCGCCCGGCCGCTGCTGCCCCACCTCGGTGAGCCCGGCGACACCGAGCACCGCCGGCACGCCGAGGGCCCGCAGCATGATGGCGGTATGCCCGTCCGCGCCGCCGTCATCGGTGGCGACGCCGGCGAGGCGCGCGGGGTCGAGCAGTGCCGCGTCGGCGGGGCGGAGATATTCGCAGGCCAGCACCGCGCCCGGCGGCAGGCCAGTGAAGCTGCGGAAGGGCGCGCGGGTGAGGTTGCGGATCAGCCGGCGGCCGATCTCGCGCACTTCCTCGGCGCGTCGCCGCCGCCCCGCGCGATCCTCGTCGCCCGGCATCGCCATGATGGTCTCGGCCAGCGCCTCGGTCTCGTCGACCACCGCGGTTTCGGCCGAGACCAGCGTCTCGGCGACACGTCGGCGCACCCCGCGCACGAGGCGGGAGGAGCCGATCATCTGGAGATAGGCGTCGAGCAGCGGCGCGATTTCGGCCTGGCTGTCCTCGGGCAGAATCGCCAGCCGGGCCTTGAGCTTGAGCAGTTGCTTGCGCGACTGGGCGATTGCCGCGTCGAGCCGCGCTACTTCGGCCTGGGTGTCCTCGGCGTGGATTTTCAGCCGGGTGATCACCGCCGGCGGCTCGGCGGCGCCGAACACCGGGCCGATGGCGATGCCGGACGACACCGGGATGCCGATCAACCGGCGCTCCGGCCGCGGCGCCTTTTCGCGCGGGGGTTTCGCCTCGGCCGGCTTGTCCTCCGGCGGCTCGTCAGTCCTGCTCATTGAAGCCGGCCTCGACGAGGGCGACGAGAGCGTCCATCGCCTCCTTGGCGTCCCACCCCTCGGCGCGCAGCTCGATGCACGAGCCGATGCCGGCGCCCAGCAACATCAGCCCCATGATCGACAGCGCCGAGACCGCCTGGCCGTCCTTCACCACTTCGACCGAGGCGCCGAATTTCTCTGCCAGGGAGACGAATTTCGCCGCCGCCCGCGCATGCAGGCCGCGGCGATTGCAGATGGTCAGAACGCGCGAAAGCACCAGGTCCCCGGAGCCCCCGGCCGTGCTCATTCGCAGTTTCCCGGGCCTTTGCCGGAAGGCATCAACTGGGAGGCGCTGGCGATGTACTTGCGGCCCGCCGTTTGCGCGCACTCGACCGCGTCGGCCAATGGCAGGTTGGAGCGCACCTTGGCGAACTTCACGAGCATCGGCAGGTTCATGCCCGCGATCACCTCGACCCCCTGGCGGTCCATCTGGGAGATCGCGAGGTTGGAGGGGGTGCCGCCGAACATGTCGGTGATCAACACCACGCCGTCGCCGGTTTCGACCTCGGCGACGCGGCGCTGGATTTCGGCCCGCCGCCCTTCGATATCGTCGTCAGGCCCGACGCAGACGGTGGCAACGTTGCGTTGCGGCCCGACCACGTGCTCCATCGCCGAACGCATCTCGTCGGCGAGACGGCCGTGGGTGACCAGAACGAGTCCGATCATGGGCAGAGTGCCATCATGGCGTGCGGTCAGGCTCCTGCGCTGAAACGGCCGCCGCACCCAGATCGCGCCGTTGCCCCACGTGAGCGTCATTGCTCTCGCGGGACAGTTCACGGTGCGACACGCTGGTGCGCCAGCCCAAGTTCGAAAGATAAATACTCAATCGCTCAACGATGGCGACCGAACGATGTCGGCCCCCGGTGCATCCGATCGCAATTGTCGCGTATTTCTTGCCCTCCTGGACGAAGCGGGGCAAGACAAGATTGAGCAGACCGGTGATCTGGCCGAAGAAGACCGCGAAATCGGGATCGGCCTCAACATAGGCGGCAACTGCGGGGTCGCTTCCGGTAAGGGGTCTAAGCTGCTGATCATAATGGGGGTTTCGCAAGAACCTGGCGTCCAGCACCATATCGGCATCGCGGGGCAGCCCTGCGGGAAACGCGAAGGATACCAGTGACACCGACAGGCCGCTCTGGGGTTCCGCGCTCTCGTCTGAAGCATAACGCCGCTCGACCAGTTGGCGCAGCGCGGCCAGCGGCAGGTCTGAAGTGTCGATCACGATATCCGCCGCGGCATGCAGCGGCGCGATCGCCTGTTGCTCGATGCGAATGCCGTCGGCCACCCGGCCCTGCGGCGACAGCGGGTGGCGGCGCCGGGTTTCGGTGAAACGGCGCAGCAGCACCTGCTCCTCGGCCCAGGCAAACACCAGCTCCGGCCGCAACCCCGGGTTGAGTCGCAACCGCGCCAGCGTCGCCAGCACCGCCTCGGCATCGAAGCCGCGCGAGCGGGCGTCGACACCCACCGCCAGGCCGCGCCCGGCATCGGTGCGATGCACCAGGCCCTCGATCATCTCCAGCGGCGGATTGTCCACCGCCTCGAACCCGATATCCTCCAGCGCGCGCAGCACCGAGGCCTTGCCGGCGCCCGACAGGCCGCTCACCAGCACCACCCGTTGCGGTGCGTCGTTCACGGCGAAAAAGCGCCGCTGACCATGCCGGCCGCACCCTCGAGGCAGTCAAGCGCCAACGCCACCCGCAGCGCGGCGGAGGCGCCGCGCGGATCGAGGACGATCAGCGGCAGATCTGGCGTCGCGAGGCGAGCGGGATCGGGCATGCGGGGCATCTCCTCGCGCAGTTGCACCGCGAGCGCAAGCACCGCCCGCGCAATGGAGGGCAGCCGGAGGATGCCGAGCCCGCGCACCTCGATCAACCCCGCCAACCCCACCGGTGCAGTGGCGACCAGCCCGTCGATCTCGACGCGATCATCGGCCACCAGCACGAAACCGCGATCGATCAGCCGCAGCGCAAGATCGGACTTGCCGGCGCCCGGGGGGCCCAGCAGCAGCACGCCTCGTCCCGACCGGGCGACACAACTCGCATGGATCTGCATGGGACGGCAGGATGCGCCGCAATAGCCACCGAACCAAGCCCCACCCTATTGACGCCGCCCACCGCCAGGCGCCCACAATGCGCCGAAACGGAGGACATCATGGCGCAAGCACGGCTCAAATACTTCGGCTGGGGCCGCGAGGGCGAAGGCTACACGCCGGAGGAGGAGGCCTTCCTGCTCGGCATTTATCGCGAGAAATTCGCGGTCGCCGACTTCGAGGAACGCCCCGTACCCGGGCTCGACGCCATCACGCTGCGCGCCCCGCGCCTCACCCCGCCCGCCGCGCTGGCCGCCATCTGCTCTACTGACCTCTATGACCGCGCCGCCCACACCTTCGGCAAATCCTACCCCGACACCGTGAAGGGCATGCTCGGCGACTATACCGGCGCGCCCGACGTGGTCGCCTACCCGCGTACCGAGGCGGAGGTCGCCGCGGTGATGGACTGGGCCGGCGGGGCCCAGGCGGCGCTGATCCCCTTCGGCGGCGGCTCTTCGGTGTGCGGCGGCATCGAGGCCAAGGTCGACGGCACCCGCTACAAGGCCGCCGTCACGCTCGACCTGCGCGAACTCGGCCGCGTGGTCGAGATCGACCGCGCCTCGCGCGCCGCGAACATCGAAGGCGGCGCCTATGGCCCGGCGCTGGAAGCCCAGCTCAAGCCGCATGGCCTTACGCTGCGCCACTTCCCGCAGTCCTTCGACTACTCGACCCTCGGCGGCTGGATCGCCACCCGCTCCGGCGGCCATTTCGCCAGCCTCTACACCCATATCGACGATTTCGTGGAAAACCTCCGCGTGGTGACGCCACAGGGCACGCTGGAAACCCGCCGCCTCCCCGGCTCCGGCGCCGGCCCCTCGCCGGACCGCATGTTCATCGGCTCCGAAGGCATCCTCGGCGTCATCACCTCGGCCTGGATGCGCCTGCAGGACCGCCCGACGTTTCGCGCCGGCGGGGCCATCCGGTTCCCGTCCTTCTTCGCCGCCGCCCGTGCCGTGCGCGCCATCAGCCAGGCCGGTCTCTACCCCGCCAATTGCCGCATCCTCGACCCGCAGGAGGCCGCCAATACCGGCGCCGGGGACGGCAGCGCCGCCATCATGGTGCTCGGCTTCGAATCCGCCGACCATGATCTCGCCGCCTGGCATGCCCGCGCGCTCGAATGCGTCCGCGACCATGGCGGCACGCCCGAGTCCCCCGGCGAGGCCGACGCCCATCTCAAAGGCGCGGCCGGCCTGTGGCGCAACGCCTTCATCCGCATGCCCTATGCCCGCGAACGCATCGTGCCGCGCGCCATCATCAACGACACCTTCGAGACCGCCATCACCTGGGACAAGTTCGAAGTCTTCCACGACCGCATCAAGGCCGCCGTGGAAGCCGCGATCCTCCGCGTCACCGGCCGCCCCGGCCAGATCACCTGCCGCTTCACCCACATCTACCCGGACGGCCCGGCCCCCTATTTCTCCTTCCACGCAATCGGCCGCCATGGCGCCCTGCTCGACCAATGGCAGGAGATCAAGAACGCCGCCGGCGACGCGCTGATGGCGGAAGGCGGCACCATCACCCACCACCACGCCGTCGGGCGCGACCACCGCCCGTGGTACGACCGCCAGCGTCCGGAATTGTTCGCCACGGCATTGCGCGCGGCCAAAGGGGCGCTCGACCCGGCGGGGATGCTCAATCCAGGGGTGCTGATCGATCCGTAGGACGGCACGCAAGGTCTTGTGGCCTAAAGAACCGCTTGCTACCCAAGCCCGCGCCCGCGTCCGATCGCCTTGTCCCCGAATTTCGCCCGTAGTGCGTCGATCGCCGTTTGCGTCGCCACCCGGCGCGGCGCCGTGGGGTCGGCAAGGTCCGGCGGATCAGCCTCGGCGCCCGGGCGCAGCGGGGCGGAGCCGATGCCGATCAGCCGGTAGCGCGTGCCATCGATCTCGCGGGCCAGCAACGCACGCGCGGCGGCGAACAGCACGTCGGGCAGGCGGGTCGGGTTGGTCAGGCGCTGGGTGCGGGTGCGCAGCGCGAAATCGGCGGTTTTCAGCTTCAGCACCACGCCACCGGCAGCGAACTCCTCGCGCCGCAACCGGTCCGCAAGCTTCTCCGACAGGCGCCACAAATGCTTCTCCAGGCTCGGTGCATCGGCGATATCGGTGTCGAACGTGGTCTCCGCGCTGATCGACTTGGTGTCCCGCGACGGATCGACCAGCCGGGCATCCTCGCCGCGTGCACGGGCCACCATCGCCGGCCCGTCATCACCCAGCCGTCGGCGCGCCTCCCTTTCGTCGAGCCCCTGCAAATGGCCGAGCCGCGTGAGCCCCATCCCCTCCAGCTTCTTCGCCATCGCCGGGCCGATCCCGGGCAACAACCGCACGGGCTCCTTCGCCAACAGCGCGGGAGCCTCGGCACCGATGACGCAGAACCCGCGCGGCTTGTCCCGCCCGGCGGCGATCTTCGCCATTAGCCGGTTGCGCGCCAGCCCGATCGACACCGTCACCCCCACCTGCGCCTCGACGTCCCGCCCGAACCGCGCCAGCACGGCAGCCGGCGGCATCCCGTGCAGCGCCTCGGTCCCCGCCAGATCGAGCGCCGCCTCGTCGATCGACAGCGGCTGCATCAGCGGGGTCAACGCCTCCATCAACCCGCGGATCTGCCGCGCCGCCGCGCTGTACTTGCGGAAATCCGGCTTGATCACCACCGCGTCCGGGCACGCCGCCAAAGCCTTGAACATCGGCATCGCCGAGCGCACGCCATAAATCCGCGCGACATAGCACGCCGCCGACACCACGCCGCGCACGCCGCCGCCGACAATCACCGGCATCGCCATCAACTCTGGCCGGTCCCGCTTCTCAACACTCGCATAGAACGCATCGCAATCGACATGCGCGATGTGCAGCGAAAACAACTCCCCATGCCGCACAATCCGCCGTCCGCCGCAGGCCGGGCACACCGGCCCATCTCCCGGCTCCGCCCCGCAGTCGCGGCACAGCGCCGGGGTCATCGCGAGAGGTGCGAGGAAAAGCAAGGCGGGGGCTCTGCCCCTCGACCCCGCCAAGTCCGTTGCGCGCCTTCGCGCGACGGGCCAAGCCCTTGGAAACCTTCACTTAAGGAAAGGTTCAGTTTCGAGAGAGGGGCCGACGAGATGGTCGCAACACCTGAGTTGGCCCCTCTCTCGAAACTGAACCTACTTAAACGAAATGGGATCAAAGGGGCCACGGCCCCTTTGCGGGTCCAGGGCAGAGCCCTGGCCTTCCTTCCTTCGACGCCCCTCGCAATCACCCTGGCGCGGGCCACAGCCAGGCAGCGCCGCGGATGCCGGAGCTGTCGCCGTGTTGGTTTTTAACGACGGGGGTATGGACGAAATCGGAGAACACGTAGGGGGCCATGCGTTTCGGCACTTCGGTGTAGAGGTGGTCGAGGTTGGAGAGGCCACCGCCGAGGACGATGATATCGGGGTCGATAAGGTTGGTGATGACGGCGAGGCCGCGGGCCAGCTTGTCGGCATGGCGGACGAGTGCGTCGATGGCTTTCTGCTCGCCGGCGGCGGCGCGGGCGGGGATGAAGGTGGCGTCGCGCGCGTCGGGGCCGTCGCATTCGATGGCGAGGCCGGTGCCGGAGATATGGAGTTCGAGGCAGTTGTGATGGCCGCACCAGCAGAGCGGGCCGGGCAATTCCTCGGGCCGCGGCCAGGGCAGCGGGGTATGGCCCCATTCGCCAGCGATGTGGTGGCGGCCGCGCATCACCTTGCCGTCAAACACGATGCCACCGCCGCAGCCGGTGCCGAGGATGACGCCAAAGACGATGGAGTGCCCGGCCCCGGCGCCATCGGCGGCTTCGGAGAGGGCAAAGCAGTTGGCATCGTTCTCGACGCGCACCTCGCGGCCGAGCAGGGCCTGGATGTCCTTGTCGAAGGGGTTGCCATTGAGGGCGATGGTATTGGCGTTCTTCACCAGCCCGGTGGCCGGCGAGATGACACCGGGGATGCCGATGCCGACACTGCCGCGCCCGCCGAGCTTCTGCTCGATGGCCAGCACCATGTCCGCCATCCCCGCCACGCTGTCCCGGTAGAGATGCGGCGTCGGCACACGCTTGCGCTCGATGAGGCGGCCATCGGGCGCCAGCGCCGCGATTTCGGTCTTGGTGCCGCCCAGGTCAATACCGATGCGGAAGTCGTAGGGGTGAGATTGGGTCATCTGTTGATTTTGCGCCATGGACGGCTGCGGCTCAAGGGAAGCGGGGGCAGGGCTTCTGATCGTCGGTACCCATCAGATCATATCGAAACGGTCTAGTTCCGCGGTAGGCGTGCCCGGTCCGGCGCGTCGGGGTTCTGGGCGCGGTGGCGGAGCAGGTGGTCGGCGAGCACCAGGGCCAGCATGGCCTCGCCGACGGGCACCGCGCGGATGCCGACGCAGGGGTCGTGGCGGCCTTTGGTCATGACGTCGACCTCGGTGCCGGCGCGGTCGACGCTGTGCCGGGGGGCGAGGATGGAACTGGTCGGCTTCACCGCGAAGCGCGCCACGATCGGCTGGCCGGTCGAGATGCCGCCGAGAACGCCGCCGGCGTGGTTGGAGCCGAACACCACCTCGCCATCGGCCATGCGCATTTCGTCGGCGTTCTCCTCGCCGGTGAGGGCGGCGGCGGCGAAACCTTCGCCGATCTCCACACCTTTGACCGCGTTGCTGCTCATCAAGGCGGCGGCAAGATCGGCGTCGAGCTTGCCGTAGATCGGCGCGCCGAGACCGGGGGGCACGCCTTCGGCCACAAGTTCGATCACCGCGCCACAGGAGGAGCCGGATTTGCGGACCTGGCCGAGATACTCCTCCCATTGCGCCGCCGCCACCTTGTCCGGGCAGAAGAACGGGTTGCGCTCGACCTCAGCCCAGTCCCATCGCGTGCGGTCGATGGCGTGGGGGCCGATTTGCACCAGGGCGCCGCGGATGGCGACGCCGCTGCCCAGCACCTTGCGCGCGATGGCGCCGGCGGCGACCCGCATGGCGGTCTCCCGCGCCGAGGAACGGCCGCCGCCGCGATAGTCGCGAATGCCGTATTTCAGCACATAGGTGAGGTCGGCATGGCCCGGCCGCATGCGGGTGGCGATTTCGCCGTAGTCCTTGGAACGCTGGTCGACGTTGTCGATCACCAGGCCGATCGGGGTACCGGTGGTCATACCCTCGAACACGCCAGAGAGGATGCGGACTTCGTCGGGCTCCTGGCGTTGGGTGGTGAATTTCGATTGGCCGGGCCGGCGCTGGTCGAGCCAGGGCTGGATGTCGGCCGCGCTGAGCGCGATGCGCGGGGGGCAGCCGTCCACCACGGCGCCGATCGCCGGGCCGTGGCTTTCGCCCCAGGTGGTGAGGCGGAACAGATGGCCGAAGCTGTTGTGCGACACCGCGCCTACTCGTGGGCGACCGAAATGTCCGGGGCGTCGGGGTTCTTCATGCCGACCGTGTGGTAGCCGCTGTCGACATGGTGCACCTCGCCGGTGACACCCGATCCGAGTTCGGACAGCAGGTAGACGCCGGCGCCACCGACGTCACCGATGGTGGTATTGCGCCTGAGCGGCGCGTTGTACTCGTTCCACTTCATGATATAGCGGAAATCGCCGATGCCGGAGGCAGCCAGTGTCTTGATCGGGCCGGCGGAGATCGCGTTCACCCGGATGTCGCGTGGGCCGAGATCGGCGGCGAGATAGCGCACCGAGGCCTCGAGCGCCGCCTTGGCAACGCCCATCACGTTGTAGTGCGGGATCACCCGCTCGGCGCCGAGATAGGTCAGCGTCAGCATGGAACCGCCATTCGGCATCATCGCCGCGGCACGGCGGGCGACGGCGACGAAGCTGTAGCAGGAAATGTCCATCGCCTGGAGGAAGGCATCGCGCGGCGTATCCATGTAGAGGCCGCGGAGATACCGCTTGTCGGCGAAGCCGATGGCGTGGACCAGGAAGTCGATCCGCCCCCAGGCCGCCTGCACCGTGGCGAAGGCGGCGTCCATGCTGGCCTCGTCCGCCACGTCGCAGGGGGCGAGCAGCGTCGAGCCGACCGAGGCCGCGAGCGGGCGGACGCGACGTTCCAGCGCGTCGCCGAGATAGGTGAAGCCAAGTTCGGCCCCCTGGGCGGCGCAGGCCCGCGCGATGCCCCAGGCGAGCGAGCGGTCGTTCGCCACCCCCATGATGAGGCCCCGCTTGCCCGCCAGCAGCGTGCCTTGGGCGGCCGGGCGTTCGGTCTCGGTTTCGGTCATCAGGCGTTCCCCAGCTTGGACGAAGACTGTCGCGCCCCGTGGTCGCATAGGCATGGCCCCGGCCGCAAGAGATTAGACCGCGAGAGCGACTTGACGCACCGTGCCGAACCCGGCGCGGTGATGCGCCGTGGCGCCAATCCGGTGCAGCGCGGCGCGATGCAAAGCGGTGCCGTAGCCGGAATTCGCCTCCCAGCCATAGCCAGGGTATCGCAATGCGAGGCGGGCCATCAGCCGGTCGCGCATGACCTTGGCGATGATCGAGGCAGCCGAGATCGCCGGTTCCGAGGCATCGCCGCCGATGATGCAGTGCGTCGGGCAGGCGAGGCCGGGCATCTGATTGCCGTCGACCAGCGCCCTCTCGGGCGGCGTGGGCAGCCGGGCTACGGCGCGGCGCATGGCGAGCAGACTGGCCTGAAGGATGTTGTGCCGCGCGATCTCGCCCACCGAAGCCGCGCCGACCCCGATCTCGACGCCCGCAGTGGCATGCAGCGCGACGAAGGCGATCTCCCGCGCCGTGGCGCTCAGCCTTTTCGAATCGCCCAGCAGCACGGCGAGCGCGGACGGCAACGGCACCGGCAGCACAACAGCAGCAGCCAGCACCGGCCCGGCGAGCGGTCCGCGGCCCACCTCATCCACACCGGCAATGCGCTCCCAACGATCCATCGGAAGGAGCCTACGCCGAACGGCCGATTGCCACTAATCCGCCGCTTGACATCCCCCCCGCCCTGCGCGCCAAGCTGCCGGCACGCCGGTGCACCTCATGGTGACCGGACAATCAACACGAGCCGCCCCCCGGGCGGCCAGGCGAGGAAACCACCATGTCCGATATCACCCAGGACACCATCGCGGCCGATGACGGTCTGAGCCGCCGCCAGACCCTGCGGCTCGCTTTGCTCGGCTCGGCCGCGGCCTTGCTGCCGCCCGGCGCCCTGCCGGCCGCCGCCCAGGCCGCCGCCCCCCCACGCAACCGCACGATGATCCTGGTCTGGGGCGGCCGCGAAGGCCGCTGGGCGGACTTCGACCTGTGGAACCCGTACGCCATCGGCTCCAACCACCAGAACGGCCCCAACATGGTCGCCGAGCCGCTGGCCTATTACAGCGCCTTCGCCGACAAAACCTACATGTGGCTCGCCGAGAGCTATAATTTCTCCGCCGATTTCAAGCAGCTCACCATCAAGACGCGCTCCGGCATCAAGTGGTCCGACGGCAAGGCCTTCTCCGCCGAGGACGTCGCCTACACGCTGAACAGCCTGCGCGACCTTGGCCCCAAGGTGCGCTTCGGCGTCGACGTGCAGCAGGCCGTCGCCAAGGCGACCGCGACGGACGCCAACACCGTGGTGGTGGACTTCAAGATCCCCTCGCCGCGCTTCTTCTTCTTCATGACCTACAAGTACGACATCGGCGTCTACATCGTGCCCAAGCACATCTTCGAGGGGCAGGACTGGACGACCTTCAAGCATTTTGATGTCGCCAAGGGCTGGCCGGTCACCACCGGGCCGTGGCGCGTCACCAATGCCTCGCCGCAGCAGAAGGTGCTCGACCGCGCCGACACCTGGTGGGCGGCGGACGCCAAGCTCGCCCCGATGCCGCAAGTCCTGCGCAACGTCTGGCTGCCCTTCGCCGGGGAGCAGGCAATGGCGCAGGCGATGATCACCAATCAGGTGGACGCGGGCTCGGGCCTGCAACCGGCGACCTTCCCGACCGTGTTCCGCCAGAACGCCAAGGTGATCACCCATTCCGGCCAGAAGCCGCCCTACGGCTACCTCGACTGGTGGCCGATTTCGCTCTACCTCAACAACGAGGTGAAGCCCTTCGACCAGAAGGAGGTCCGCTGGGCCGTCAGCTACTACATCGACCGCGAGCAGCTGATCGACATCGGCTATCTCGGCGCCGGTGCCCCCTCGATGCTCCCGCTGCCGCCCTACAAGCCGCTGCAACCCTATATCGATGCGGTGAAGGATAAGCTCGCCAAGTACAACACCAACGAGCACGACACGAAAAAGGGCGACGCGCTGCTGACCTCCAAGGGCTTCAAAAAGGGCGCCGACGGGTTCTGGGCCGATGCCACGGGCAAGAAGATCACCATCGACATCATCGGCTTCGGCGCCTCCGGCCCCGCCCTCGGGCCGGTGCTGGTCGAGATGATGAAGCGCAACGGCATCGAAGCCTCGATCGCCGTGCCGCCCGATTTCGACGACCGCTTCTCCAAGGGCCAGTTCACCGGCGCGATCTACGGCCATGGCGGCTCGATCGCCGAGCCCTACAACACCCTCAAGCTTTACCAATCCTCCTCGGTCGCCGTGCCCGGGGGCCACCAGGTCAACTTCGCCCGCTGGAAGAGCGCCGAATACGACAAGATCGTCGACGAGATGTTCGCCGTCGCGCCGAGCGACACCAAGAAGCTCACCGAGCTGTGGATCAAGGCGATGGACATCTGGCTGCCCGAACTGCCCGATGTGCAACTGGTGCAGAACATCCATCGCATTCCCTACAGCACGCAGTATTGGAAGAATTGGCCCACCGCCGACAACGCCTACGTCAACGGCGCCCACTGGCACCTCACCTTCCCGATGGTGCTGTGGAACCTGCAGCCCGTATCGTAGACACGTAGACCGTCGCAGCGCTACCGATGCAGGCCCTCCACATCGCCAAGCGCTGCGGCGTTTTCGTGCTCATCGTCTGGCTCGCCGCCACGTTGAACTTCTTCCTGCCCAAGCTCTCCGGGCAGGACCCGGTGCGCTCGAAGCTCCTGCAACAGGCCTCGCTCGGCGGCTACGTGCAGTCCGGCATCGAGGACATGATCAAGGTCTATGACCAGCGCTTCGGCCTCGACAAGCCGCTGTGGCGCCAATACGTGACCTATCTCGAAAACACCGCGAAGCTCGATTTCAACTACTCGATCGCCAACTACCCGCGCACGGTGAACGAGATGATCGCCGAATCGGTGCCATGGACGGTGGCGCTGCTCGGCTTGACCACACTGTTCTCTTTCGCCCTCGGCACCTTCCTCGGCGCGCTGCTGGCGTGGCCGCGGGCGCCGGCCTGGATGGCCTGGCTGATGCCGCCGTTATGGGCGCTGCACGCCATCCCGTTTTTCCTGCTCGGCCTCATCCTCACCTACGTGCTGGCCTTCCAGTTCGCCCTGCTGCCGATTTTCGGCGGCTATTCCCCCGGCGTGACGCCGACGCTGACATGGGGGTTCGTAAGTGACCTCGTCAGCCACGCCACCCTGCCGGCGCTCTCCATCATCCTGGTCTCCACCGGCGGCTGGGCGCTCGGCATGCGCGGCATGATGGTGACGACGATGGGCGAGGACTACGTGAATTTCGCCGAAGCCAAGGGGCTCAAAAGCCGCACCGTTTTCCTGCGCTACTGCGTGCGCAACGCGATCCTGCCGCAAGTCACAGCGCTCGCCTTGGCGCTCGGTCAGGTGCTGTCCGGCGCGGTGCTGGTGGAGGTGATCTTCGGCTATCCCGGCATCGGCACCCTGCTGTTCCAGGCGATCCGCGAGAACGACCATTTCCTCATCCAGGGCATCGTCTTCCTGGTGATCGTCGCCCTCGGCCTCGCCACCCTGGTACTCGACATCTGCTATCCGCTGATGGACCCGCGCATCAGCCACCGGAGAAACTGAGCCATGCAGGGCGTTCTCCGCTACCTCAGCCGCAACCGCTCGCTCCTCGTCGGCATCGGCCTGCTCGGGCTGCTCGCGCTGTTTCTCATCATCGGCCACTTTACGGTGGATCTCACCAAGGTCCGCCCATTATCGGCGCGGCCGCTGCAGGAACCCTCCTGGCGTTACCCCTTCGGCACCGATCGCCAGGGCCGCGACCTCCTCGCGGTGATGGTGGCCGGCACG
This sequence comes from Alphaproteobacteria bacterium, assembly GCA_026400845.1. Lineage (GTDB taxonomy): Bacteria > Pseudomonadota > Alphaproteobacteria > Acetobacterales > Acetobacteraceae > CAIYPH01. The sequence continues at coordinate 32,133 of JAPLOH010000043.1, read as the reverse complement.
CCGCTCACCCTGCGCATCGGCTTCATCGCCGGGGTGCTGGGCGTGGGCATCGGCACCGTCCTGGCCTTCGTCGGCGCCTATTACCGCGGCATCACCGACACCATCATCCGCGGCATCGCCGATATCGGCCTTACCGTGCCCGGCCTGCTGGTCCTCATCATCATCGCCGTTTCGATCAAGGGCAGCCTTACCGTCAACCAGATGGCGATGGTGGTCGCCTCCCTCGCCTGGCTCTACCCGACGCGCACCATCCGCGCCCAGGTGCTGAGTTTGCGCGAACGCGGCTACGTGGAAATCGCCCGCATGTCCGGCGTGTCGGGGCCGGGCATCATCTTCACCGAATTGATGCCCAACATGCTGCCCTACCTCGCCGCCACCCTGGTCAACGCCGTCTCGGCCGCCATCCTCGCCTCGATCGGACTCGAAGTGCTCGGCCTCGGCCCGATGGAAAGCCCGACGCTGGGGATGACGCTCTACTGGGTGAACTTCAACGCCGCCATGATCAACGGCTGGTGGTGGTGGTGGACCGCGCCGACCGTGGTGATCATCACGGTCTTCCTCGGCCTGTTCTTCCTCACCGTCGGCCTCGACGAACTCGCCAACCCCCGCCTGCGCCGATCGAACTGAACGACGTGGGCGGGAGGGCGGTTAGACTCAGGCCCGCATGGCCGACCCAGCGTCTTCGGTGAGGGGGGCGGGGAGGTAGCGGATATAGTCCTTCGGTACCACCTGCCAGAAGCGCGGCAAGACGCGGTCCCAGTCGTGGACGAGCATGCGGGCGTAGCGGCTGTTGGTTTCGTCCGCATGCATGGTGATGAGGCGGCGCAGATGCTCGCTCCAATGGTCGGAGGCGAGGCGCTGCCAGGAGAGCGTCTCCGGGTTGACGCGGTGGTGGAACACCCCCTCTGGGTCATAGACGAAGGCCTGCCCGCCGGTGAAGCCGGCGCCGAAGTTGTCACCGACATTGCCGAGCAGCACCACGGTGCCACCGGTCATGTATTCGCATCCGTTGGAGCCGCAGCCTTCGACGACGGCGGTGGCGCCCGAGTTGCGCACGGCGAAGCGTTCGCCCGCCTGGCCGGCGGCGAACAAATAGCCGGCGGTGGCGCCGTAGAGCACGGTGTTGCCGATGATGGTGTTCTGCTGGCTTACCAGATTGGATGACGGCGCCGGGCGGACCACGATGGTGGCGCCCGAAAGCCCCTTGCCCACGTAGTCATTGGCGTCACCAAACACTTCGAGCTTGAGCCCCTGCACCCCGAAGGCGCCGAGCGACTGGCCGGCCGAGCCGCGCAGCCGCACGGTCACGTGGCCCGGCTGAAGCCCGGTCATCCCGAACTTGCGCACAACGCGGCTGGAGAACTTGGTGCCGATGGCGCGGTGGGTGTTGCGGATGTTGTACTGCAACTGCATCTTCTCGCCGCGCTCGAACAGCGCCGAGGCATCGGCGATCATTTGCGCATCCAGCGTCTCCGGCACCTCGTTGCGGCCCTCGATGGTGCAGTAGCGGGCGTAGGGCCCGGGGTCGGCCTGCACCAGCAGGGGGTTGAGGTCGAGGTCGTCGAGGAATTCGGAGCCGCGGCTGACCTGGTGCAGCAGGTCCGACCGGCCGATCACGTCGGCGAGGCGCTTCATGCCGAGACTGGCCAGGATGAAACGCACATCCTCGGCGATGAAGCTGAAGAGGTTGATCACCTTCTCGGGCGAGCCCTCGAACTTCTGGCGCAGCTTCTCATCCTGCGTGCAGACGCCGACGGGGCAGGTGTTGGAGTGGCATTGCCGCACCATGATGCAGCCCATCGCCACCAGCGAGGCGGTGCCGATGCCGAATTCCTCGGCGCCGAGCATGGCCGCGATCACCACGTCCCGCCCGGTCTTGATGCCGCCATCGGTGCGCAGCTTCACGGTGTGGCGCAGCCGGTTGAGCATCAGCACCTGATGCGCCTCCGACAGCCCCATCTCCCAAGGCAGCCCGGCATATTTCACCGAGCTTTGCGGCGAGGCGCCGGTGCCGCCGGAATGGCCGGAAATCAGGATCGCATCCGCCTTGGCCTTGGCGACGCCGGCGGCGATGGTGCCGATGCCCGACCGCGCGACAAGTTTCACACAGACGGAGGCGTCGGGGTTGATCTGCTTGAGGTCGTAGATGAGCTGCGCGAGATCCTCGATCGAGTAGATGTCGTGGTGCGGCGGCGGCGAAATCAGCATCACGCCGGGGGTGGAGTGGCGCAGCTTGGCGATCAGTCCGGTCACTTTGAAGCCGGGCAACTGGCCGCCCTCGCCGGGCTTGGCGCCCTGGGCGACCTTGATCTCGATTTCGCGGCAGTTGTTGAGATATTCCGCGGTGACGCCGAAGCGGCCGGAGGCGATCTGCTTGATCGCCGATGAGGCGTTGTCGCCGTTCGGCCGCGGCTTGGCGCGCTCGGGGTCCTCGCCGCCTTCGCCCGAATCGGAGCGGGCACCGATGCGGTTCATCGCGATGGACAGCGTCTCATGCGCCTCGGGGCTCAGCGCGCCGAGCGAGATGCCGGGGGCGACGAGCCGCTTGCGGATTTCGGTGATGCTTTCGACGTCATCGACCGGGATCGGCTTGAGGGCATTGGTGCGGAAATCCAGTAAATCGCGCAGCGCGATTGGCGGCATTTTGCGCGCGGCTTCGGCGTAGCGGCGGTAGGTGGAGAAACTGTCGGTGGCCACCGCCTCCTGCAGCATGTGGATCAGCTTGCCGTCGAAGGCATGCGTCTCGCCGCGTTGGCGCAGCTTGTAGAGCCCGCCGATTTGCAGCACCGCCGCCCCCTCGGCCCAGGCCGCCTCATGCAGCGCGAGCACCTTGCGGGCAATGCCCGAGAAGCCGATGCCGGAAATGCGGGACTGCATGCCGGGGAAGAACTCGCCCACCAGCGCGCGGGAGAGGCCGATCGCCTCGAAGTTGTAGCCGCCGCGATAGGAGGAAATCACCGAGATGCCCATCTTGGACATCACCTTGAGCAGCCCCTTGTCGATCGCCTTCTTGTAGCGCTGCACCGCCTCCTTGAGCGACAGCCCATCGAATAGGCCGCGGCGCTGGCGGTCGGCGATGCTTTCCTGCGCCATGTACGCGTTGACGGTGGTGGCGCCGACGCCGATCAGCACGGCGAAGGAATGCACGTCCAGGCAATCGGCCGCGCGCACGTTGAGGCTGGTGAAGGTGCGCAGCGAGGAGGCGACGAGATGCGTGTGCACGCCGCCGGTGGCCAGGATCATCGGGATGCCCGCGCGCTCCGGCCCGATTGCCTCATCGGTGAGGATCACATGGGTGCAGCCGGCGCGCACGCCCTCTTCCGCCTCGGTGCGGATGCGCGAGAGCGCGGCGCGCAGCCCGGCCTCGCCCTCGGCGACGGGGAAGGTGCAGTCCACCACGCAGGCCGAGCGGCCCATATGGGCGCGCATGGCGGCGAATTCGGCGTTGGAGAGCACCGGGCTTTCCAGCTGCAAGAGGTCGAACTGGCTCGAATCCTCGTCGAGCACGTTGCCGAGGTTGCCGAGCCTGGTGCGCAGCGACATCACGCGGGTTTCGCGCAGGCTGTCGATTGGCGGGTTGGTGACCTGGCTGAAGGCCTGGCGGAAATAATGGTGCAGGCCGCGATACTTGTCGGACAGCACGGCGAGTGGCGTGTCATCGCCCATCGAGCCCACGGCCTCCTGGGCATCCTCCACCATGGGGTGGAGGATCATCTCGAGCTCCTCCATGGTGGTGCCCACGGTGAGCTGGCGGCGCCGCAGCGCCTCGCCCTCGTAGAGCACCGGCTCCGGCGCGTCGGTCTTCACGATGTGGTCGATCTGGCGGATGCGCTTGGCCCATTCGCCGAAGGGCTGGCGGGCGGCCAGCATGTCCTTCATCTCCTCGTCGGAGTAGAAGCGCGCCGCCCCGCTCGCATCATCGAGGTCGACGCCGATGCACTGCCCGGGGCCGACCCGGCCCTTTTCGACGATGTCGCTCTCGTCGAGCTTCACCATCCCGGTCTCGGAGCCGACGATCAGCATCGCGTGGCGGGAGATGGTGTAGCGCAGCGGACGCAGGCCGTTGCGGTCAAGCCCGGCGATCACCCAGCGGCCATCGGTGGCGGCGAGCGCGGCCGGCCCGTCCCAGGGCTCCATCACCGTGTTGCAGTAGAGGAACATGTCCTTGTGCGTCTGCGGCATGGTGGCGTCCTGGCCGATCGAGGCCGGGATCATCAGCGCCTTGGTCATCGGCGCATCGCGGCCGGCGCGCACCAGCACCTCGAACACCGCATCGAGCGTGGCGGTGTCGGAGCCGCCGGCCTGGATCACCGGCTTGATGTCGTCCATCCAGGGGTCGAGCATCGGGTCGGACAGCCGCGTTTCGTGCGACTTCATCCAGTTGGTGTTGCCGGCCAGCGTGTTGATCTCGCCGTTATGGGCGAGCATGCGGAAGGGCTGGGCCAGACGCCAGGTGGGGAAGGTGTTGGTCGAGTAGCGCTGGTGATAGATCGCGAAGCGCGAGATGAAACGCTCGTCGAGCAGGTCGGGGTAGAAATCCGCCAAGCTCTCGGCGAGGAACATCCCCTTGTAGATGATGGAGCGGCAGGACAGCGAGCAGAAGTAGAGTTCGGGGATCTGCGCCGCGATGGCCTGCTTCTCGATGCGCCGGCGGATCACGTAGAGATCGCGCTCGAACGCCGCCTCGTCGCGGCCGCCCGTTTCATCATAGTCGGGCGCCCACAGCATGATCTGCTCGATTTCGGGCCGCGTCGCATTGGCCTTCTCGCCGATGCAGGCGACGTTGATCGGCACCTGGCGCCAGCCATAGATATGGTAGCCGAAGGCGATGATCTCGCTCTCGACGATCTGGCGGCAGCGCTCCTGCGCCGAGAGATCGGTCTTGGGCAGGAAGACCTGGCCGACCCCGATCGGGCCCGGGCGCAGCCGGTCACCGCCGCGGCGGATTTCGTCGGCGAAGAAATCCACCGGGATCTCGATATGGATGCCGGCGCCGTCGCCGGTCTTGCCGTCGGCATCGACCGCGCCGCGGTGCCACACGGCCTGCAGCGCCGCGATCCCGGCTTCGACCACGTCACGGCGCTTTTTCCCGTCGAGTGCGGCGATAAGGCCGACGCCGCAGGCGTCATGCTCCATCGTGGCGTCGTAGGTGTCAGCGAGGGCGGCCGCATTGGCCGCCCAGCCCGTGACGAAGTCGGAACCGGTTTCGTGCGCCTGGCTCATGTGTGCTCCCTTGCCCGGCCGTGCCGGATCAGAACCTGAGGCCGCGCGCAATCAGCGCGTCCTTGTTCTTGTTGATCGAGGCCTGATAGATGCGCTGCCCCCAGGCCTGCCCGGCGGACATGCCCTGCTGGGTCACCGCCGGCAGGGTGGCGATCAGCTTCTGGCCGAGCGGCGTGGCGTAGAAGCTGCGCAGGGCCTTGAGGTCCTCGACGGTGAAGTTGGCGGCCCAGACGTCGATGATCTGGGTGTTGAGGTCGGCTTGCTGGGCGACGAAATCGGGCATCAGGATTTCATCGACGATCTTGGTGGCATCCTCGGCCTTTAAAAGTTCGGCCGGCTTGGTCGGGTCGCCGGCAGGCGGTTTGGCGCCGGCGCGCATGACAAGCTGGATCATCTGGTTGCGCAGGATCGAAATCAGCTGCTGGGTCTGCTTGCTGGCACCGATCATCTCGGTCAGTGCGGCGGCTTCGGCATGGGCCGCGGCGCTCGCGGCGGGCACCGGCGGCGGGATCGGCGGCGCGGCCGGGGCGGTCTGCGCGATGGCAGTGCCGCAGAGGGCAGCGAGGAGGGGGGCGGCGAGGAGGGAGAGGGCAAATCGCGTCAGGCGCATCGATGTTACTCCGCTGCCACCGCGGCGGCGGTGGTCTGTTGCACGTAGGCATGGATCTGCTGGGCCGCATCGCGGCCGTCGCGGATGGCCCAGACTACCAGTGACGCCCCGCGAACGATATCCCCGGCGGCGAAGACGCCGGGCAGGTTGGTCATGAAGCTCTTGTGCCCCACCTTCAGCGTGCCCCAGCGGGTCACATCGATCTCCGGCGCCGCCAGCACCGCTGGCATGTCCTCCGGGTCGAAGCCGAGCGCCTTGATCACGAGATCGGCCTGCAGGGTGAAGTGGCTGCCCTCGATCGGCTCGACCGACTGGCGGCCGGAGGCGTCGGGCAGGCCGAGATGCATGCGCACCGCCCGCACCCCGGTGACGTGGTCAACGCTCTCGGCGGTGCCGATGAAGGCCTCAGGGGCGGCGAGCCAGACGAACTCCACGCTCTCCTCCTCGGCATTCTTCACCTCGCGCATCGAGCCCGGCATGTTGGCCTTGTCGCGCCGATAGAGGCATTTCACCGCGGTGGCGCCCTGGCGGACGGCGGTGCGCACGCAATCCATCGCGGTATCGCCGCCGCCGATGACGACGACATGCTTGCCCCGCGCATCGAGCGTGCCATCGGCGAAGGCGGCGACCACGTCGCCAAGTCCGGCGCGATTGGAGGCGGTGAGGTAGTCGAGTGCGGCGACGATGCCGGGGAGCCCGGCGCCCGGGCCGCCTATTTCACGTGGCGTGTAGACGCCGGTCGCCACCAGCACGGCGGCGTGGCGGGCGCGGAGTTCGGCGAGGCTGACGTCACGGCCGATCTCGGTGCCGAGGTGGAAGGCTATGCCGCTCTCCTCCATCAGCTTCCAGCGTCGCAGCACGATGTCCTTTTCGAGCTTGAAGTTGGGGATGCCGTAGATCAGCAGCCCGCCGACCCGGTCATGCCGGTCATAGACCGCGACCTGATAGCCGCGGCGGCGCAGTTCCTCGGCCGCGGCCAGCCCGCCCGGCCCAGCGCCGATGATGCCGATCGACTCTGGCCGCTCGCGCACCGGGCGGATCGGCTTGACCCAGCCTTTCTCGAAGGCGGTATCGGTGATGAAGCGCTCCACCGCGCCGATGGTGACACTCTCAAAGCCCTTCTCGATGACGCAGTTGCCCTCGCACAGCCGGTCCTGCGGGCAGATGCGGCCGCAGATTTCGGGGAAGTTGTTGGTGGCACTGCTGACCTCGTAGGCCTCCTCCAGCCGCCCCTCGGCGGTGAGCTTCAGCCAGTCCGGGATGTTGTTGGAGAGCGGGCAATGGACCTGGCAGAACGGGACGCCACACTGGCTGCAGCGACTCGCCTGGGCGGCGGCCTGCGGCGGCTGGTAGTCCTGGTATATTTCGCCGAAGTCGCTCCGCCGGGCGGCGATATCGCGCTTGTCCGGGGTTTGCTGTTCAAGGCGGACGAACTGCAGCATGCGATCGGGCAAAGTCGGTCTCCATCCCTGGTGCGCACGAAACAGCGCACCAACGCCGACCGAGCCGCGAAACCCCTATATTGCAGCCTGCGGGGGCATGCGAGTCGTTTTTCGGGACTAGGTCACTATACGCGACCTATTTTCATGCATGGCCGCCCCTATTTTTCGCATTGCGAAGAAAGTAGAGGCAAAATAGGTCCGATCTGGGTCTATCATGCCGCATGCTCGCTCCTCACCCCGCCGCCGGGCCGGTAGCGCCGCAAATAGGCCGGTACCACAGCCTCGATCGGCGTGGCGGCAACGCCGAGCGCCGCCAGCCCAGCCGCACCTTGCGCAACCACATTGTCGCGGTCGAGCAACAATAGCTGATCGCGGGTCAGCGGTTTGCCAGGCATCCGTTCGAGCACCATTGCCTGGAGCCGTGCCAGGCCCGCGGGCACCGTGATCATGCAGCGCGGCCGGGCAGTTTGGGCGAGGATATAGGCCAGCAATTCGCGCATCGTCGCAACGCGCGGGCCGCCAAGCTCATAGGTCTGCCCCGCCGCCGCGTCGGACAGCGCCGCCATCACCGCGTCGGCGACGTCGCCGACATAGACCGGTTGGAACCGCGTGGCACCACCAATCACCGGCATGACCGGCGATAGCTGGGCGATCCGGGCGAAGCGGTTGAAGAACGCGTCCTCAGGCCCGAATACCAGGGATGGCCGCAGGATCACCGATGCGGGGAACGCCGCGCGCACCGCCGCCTCGCCCGCCGCCTTAGAGCGCGCGTATAGGCTCGGGTGCTCGGCGCTCACGCCGAGGGCCGAGACATGCACCAGCCGGCGCACCCCGGCCGCCGATGCGGCCTGCGCCACGGTGCCGGCGCCTACCGAGTGAATGCGCTGGAAATCGCCCGGCCTACCCTCGGCGAGAATGCCGACCAGGCTCACCACCACCTCCGCGCCCGCCACCGCCTGGGCCACCGCGGCCGCATCGGTGACCGGCGCTCGCAGCGCGACGACCTGGCCGACGCCGCCCATCGGCTTCAGCACGGCGGCCGCCTCGGTGTCGCGCACGGCAATCCGCACCCGGTATCCCGCCGCGGCAAGCCGCTTCACCACGTAGCGCCCGATGAAGCCCGAGCCGCCGAATACGGTCGCGATCCGCTCTGCCATGTCCATCTCCCAAGGTACGAGCCCTTGATATGGACCCTCGCCGTCGCGCTCAAGGGATGCGGTAAATGATTCCTGCCAGTTGACGTGCCGACGCGCGGGGGCTACTAGCGGCGCCCACCGCATGCCCGACTTGCCCAGGTGGCGGAATTGGTAGACGCGCAGGTTTCAGGTACCTGTGGCCGTAAGGTCGTGAAGGTTCGAGTCCTTTCCTGGGCACCAACGGAGCGTGAGCGCGCGGCGGCGATCGCCGTGCGCGTTTCGGGCGCCGTTCCGCAGCGCGCGTTGCACGGGGAACAGGCATGGCTGGGGTGACATTGTTCATGGCCAACGCGACCATTCATCTGCACAAGCACGATTTGCCCGACGGGCTCGATCTCGGCCGCATCGTGGCCGTCGATACCGAGACCATGGGCCTCAACCCGCATCGCGACCGTTTGTGCCTGGTGCAACTCTCGGCTGGTGATGGCCAGGCCCATCTGGTCCAACTCATCCCGGTCGAACTCGGCGGCCGTGGCTATGACTGCCCCAATCTCGCGCGGATGATGGCCGACCCCGGCGTCACCAAGCTGATGCATTTCGCCCGCTTCGACGTCGCCGTGTTGCAGAATGCGCTCGCCATCACCTGCGCGCCGGTGAAATGCACCAAGATCGCCGCCAAGCTGGTGCGCACCTTCACTGACCGCCACGGGCTCAAGGACCTGTGCCGCGAACTGGTCGGCGTCGATCTTTCCAAGCAGCAGCAGACCTCGGATTGGGGCGCGGTGGAGCTGTCGCCGGAGCAGCTCACCTATGCGGCATCCGACGTGCTGTATCTCCACGCCCTGTGGGCGCGGCTCGAGGCGCTGCTGATCCGCGAGGGGCGGCGCGAGATTGCCGAGGCCTGCTACGCCTTCCTCCCCACGCGCTGCCGGCTCGACATGCTGGGCTGGGAAGCTCCCGATATTTTTGCCCACTGAGCCCCCCCACTGAGCCCTTCGCCTGCGGCCGACGCCGGGACCACACAAAACGGTGCGTTGACCGCCGCGATTTGCTACCCCTACACGCATGAAGGCGTGATCCGGACCCAGCCGCCCATGACTGACGCCACCGTCACCTTGCCGCGCGATATCGAGGTTGCCCGCTCCGTGCTGGCAACCGAGGCCGCGGGGCTGCGCGCGCTGGCCGACGGACTCGATGCGCATTTTGCGACGACGGTCGACATCCTCAGTGCGGCAACCGGGCGCATCGTGGTGAGCGGCATGGGCAAATCGGGCCATGTCGCGCGCAAAATCGCCGCCACCTTGGCCTCCACCGGATCGCCGGCGCTGTTCGTGCATCCCGCCGAGGCGTCGCACGGCGATCTCGGCATGATCGTGCCGGGGGATGCGGTGGTGGCGCTCTCGAACTCCGGCGAGACCGCCGAGCTTGCGGACCTGATCGGCCATTGCAGCCGGTTCGGCCTGCCGCTGGTCGCCATCACCGGGCGCGCCGGCAGCACGCTGGCCAAGGCGGCAAGCGTCGCGCTGGTGCTTCCCGAGGCGCGCGAGGCCTGTCCGATGGGCCTCACGCCTACCACCAGCACGACCATGCAGATGGCGCTCGGCGACGCGCTCGCGGTCGCCCTGTTGACCCGGCGTGGCTTCGGGGCCGCGGATTTTCGCCAGTTCCACCCAGGCGGCCGGCTGGGCGCGCGGCTGCGCCTGGTGCGGGACCTCATGCACGGCGCCGCTGAACTGCCGCTCGCCATCGTCGGCAGCGCGGTGCGCGACGCGATCCCGACCATGACCGCACGGCGTTTCGGCTGCGTCGGCATCCTCGACGCCGCCGGGCGGCTTTGCGGCATCATCACCGATGGTGACCTGCGCCGCGCCCTCGGCCCCGGGTTGCTGGAGGCTGATGTGGCGACGGTGATGAGCCGCACGCCCCGCACCATCGCGCCGGACGCGCTGGCCGCCGAGGCGCTGCACGTGATGAACGCGTGGGACCGCCCGATCACCGCGCTGTTCGTGGTCGACACCGCGCATCGCCCGCTCGGACTGCTGCACATGCATGATCTGCTGCGCGCGGGGATGGCATGAGCGGCTCGGCCGATCGCAGCCCGGCGCCGCGCCGGCCCGCGGTCCGCAGTCTCGGCGTGCAGGCGCGCACGCCGCCGACCTATGGCGCCATCGCTCAGCGCCGCTGGATGGTGGCGCTGGCCAAGCGGGTGCTGCCGGTGCTGGCGATCGCGTTGCTCGTGCTGGTCGCCGTCTGGCCGGAGGTAGTGCAGCAGACCGATCGCGCGCGGCTGGTCTATCGCCGTGGCAGCGTCGTTCCCGAGAGCGGCGTGCTGACCGCGCCGCGCTATCGCGGCGAGGACGACAACCGGCAGACCTACACGTTGACCGCAACTTCGGCCCGCCAGATCGGCACCGACCGGGTGGATTTCGTCGCACCGGTGGGCGACATCACGCTGTCAGGCGGCGCATGGCTCCAGGTGCAGGCCGCGGCGGGCACCTATCTGCAGAAGGCCGCGCAGCTCGATTTGTCGGGCGATGTAACCCTCTACCGGGACGACGGCAGCATGTTGATCACCGACGCGGCGACGCTCGACCTGCGGGAAGGTGTCGCGGCAAGCGCCGCACGCACCCATGCCGAGGGGCCGTTCGGCACGCTCGATGCCCAGGGTTTCACCATCACCGAGCGCGGGGCGGTGGCGCAGTTCCACGGCCCGGCCCGCCTGGTGATCGGTGGAGGTCGGCCATGAGATTGCTCAGCACCATCGCGGCAACCGCCATGTTTGCCGGCGCGGCGGCCGCCCAGCCGATCGACCTCTCCCGCGGCGGCCCGATCGATGTCACCGCCGCCGGCGGGTTCGAATGGCGCGACCAAGAGCAGAAGGTGATCGCCTTTGGCGACGCCCGGGCGGTGCGCGCCGATGTCACCGTGCTGGCGGATCGGTTGGTGGCGCTCTACCGCAAGCGCGCCGGGTCGACCGGCACGGCCACCGACTCCGGCGGCAACGAGATCTATCGGCTGGAAGCCGAGGGGCATGTCCGCATCGTCACCGCGACCGACGAGGCGGTGGGTGAGCGGGCGGTCTATGACATCGATCAGGCCGTGCTGGTGATGACCGGGGGCGCGCTCAGGCTCACCACGCCGCAGCAGGTGATCACCGCGCGCGACAGCATGGAATACTGGTCCGACCGACGCATGGCGGTGGCGCGCGGCGCGGCAGTCGTGGTGACCAGCGACGGGCGCCGCATCAGCGGGGACACGCTGGTTGGATACACCACGCCCTCTACTGAGCCGGCGGCCAAACCCCAGCCGGCGGCGGCAAAGCCGGCCGGGCCCGAAGCCTCCGGCAAGCTCCAGCGTGTCGAGGGGTTCGGCAATGTCGAGGTGCGCACCACGACGGACACTGTGCGTGGCGACCGCGGCGTCTATGTCGTCGATCTCGGCACCGCCCGAGTGGTCGGCAATGTGCGGGTGACGCATGGGCAGAACCAGCTCAATGGCCCGGCGGCGGATGTGAACATGAGGACCGGCATCGCCCGCATGATCGCCGACCCCGGCGGGCGGGTGCAGGGCATGATCGTGCCCAATGACGCGCAGGCCGCCGCAGCGGCGCCACCCCCGGCGAAGGTGCCGCCCGCGAAGCCGCCGGCGAAAAAGCCATGACCGAGCTGCGCGTTCTCCCCGGCTCCGGTGGCCTTGTCGCCACCAGCGTCGGCAAGGTCTACAAGAAGCGCCCGGTGGTGCGGAACGTCTCGGTCTCGGTCCGCCGCGGCGAGGTGGTCGGCCTGCTCGGCCCCAACGGCGCCGGCAAAACCACCACCTTCTACATGATCGTCGGCCTGGTGCGGCCCGATTCCGGGACCATCACGCTCGACGGGCATGACATCACCGGCCTGCCGATGTATCGCCGCGCCCGCCTCGGCATCGGTTATCTGCCGCAGGAGGCCAGTGTGTTCCGCGGCCTCACGGTGGAACAGAACATCATGGCGACGCTGGAAGTGGTCGAGCCCGATCGCGACCGGCGCGACCAGATGCTGGACGAGCTGCTGGCCGAATTCGGTATCCTGCACCTCCGCCGCACCACCGCGCTGGCACTCTCTGGCGGCGAGCGCCGCCGCGTCGAGATCGCCCGCGCGCTGGCGACCCAGCCGAGCTATATTCTGCTCGACGAGCCGCTGGCCGGCATCGACCCCATCGCGGTCGGCGAAATCCGTGACCTCGTGGCGCATCTGAAGGACCGCGGGATCGGCGTGCTGATCACCGACCACAACGTGCGCGAGACACTGGAGATCATCGATCGCGCCTACATCATGCATGAAGGCCAGGTGCTGATGGAGGGAAGGCCGGAAGATCTGGGCGAAAGGTTCTCGCTGTGACGGCACTCGGCCACAACGGCGGGCCGCCGCTGGAGGATGCGCCGCCGGAGGACCCGGGCGCGGTTTCCTGGCGGTCCTGGACCTGGCGGCGGGCGCACAAGCGGGCATGGAAAACCCCGCCGCGTGAAATCGCCCTGCGCCGTCTCGCCCGCGCCGAGGAGCTCGGCATGTCCTACCATGACTACACGCTTGAGATCATGGAGCGCGGCAAGCATCTGTAGGGCCGCGCCGGGGGCAGCCTCCTAACCCCGCCTTTACCTTCCGGTGATAATTTCGCCGGGATGCCATCAATTCAGCACGATTCTTGCTTGCCTCTTTTGGCCGCCCGGAGTCCATTGCGGCCATGACGCCGCCTTGGATGACGACCCTGCCACGACCGACGAGCACGCCCTGATGGGGATGGGGCCGCGTCTCGACCTGCGCCAGTCGCAGTCCCTGGTGATGACGCCGCAGCTGCGGCAGGCGATCCAGCTCTTGCAGTTCAACAATCTCGAAGCCGCCGCCTTCGTCGAGCAGGAGCTCGAGCGCAACCCCATGCTGGAGCGCGACGAGCGCGATAGCGAGAGTTTCGGCGAGCGTCCGGCGCCGGACCAGGTGGTGGTGACCGCGCCCGAGCGCGACACCGCTGATCTCGCCCGCTCCGACACGCTGACCGATGCGGCCGCGAGCCCGCTCGACACCGCCGAGTATGCCGAGCCCTATGACCCCGGCGGCGCGTCGGACGGGGTGCGCGGGGGCGCTGGCGGCAGCAGCGACTTCCGCACCGACGAGCGCGGCATCGATGACCTCGCCGCCGGCCGGCTCTCGCTGCGGGAGCATCTGAGCGAACAGGTCCGCCTCAGTTTCCACGACCCGGTGGACCGGATGATCGGCGCCACACTGCTCGCGCTGATCGAACCTACCGGCCGGTTCTCCGTCGCCTCCGAGGCTATCGCGCAGACGCTCGGCATCGAGGTCGCCCGTGTCGAGCATGTCCGCGGGCTGATGATGCGGTTCGACCCGATGGGGATGTTCGCGCATGACCTCAAGGAGTGCCTCGCCGTTCAGCTCGCCGAGAAGAACCGGCTCGACCCGGCGATGCAGGCGCTGCTCGACAATCTCGACCTCGTTGCCCGGCGCGACACCAGGCGCCTGATGGCGGTCTGCGGCGTCGATGCCGCAGACATCGCCGACATGATCGCCGAGCTGCGCCGGCTCGACCCCAAGCCCGGCGCGAACTGGGATGACGGCACGCCACTGACCGTGGTGCCGGACGTACTGATGCGCGCTGCGCCCGATGGTGGCTGGCTGCTGGAGCTGAACCCCGAGACCATGCCGCGCGTGCTGGTCAATCAGTCCTTCACCGCCCGCGTGCTGCCGAAGGCCTCCAAGGAGGACAAGGCGTTCATGATCGACAAGCTGCAGGTCGCGAACTGGGTGGTGAAATCCCTCCAGCAGCGCGCCCAGACCATCCTGCGGGTGTCGAGTGAGATCGTCCGCCAGCAGGATGCTTTTTTCCGCCACGGGGTGAGCCATCTCCGCCCGCTGATCCTGCGCGACGTCGCCGCCGCCGTCGAACTGCACGAAAGCACTGTCAGCCGGGTGACCTCCAATAAATTCATCGCCACGCCGCGCGGCACCTTCGAGCTTAAGTATTTCTTTACCACCGCACTGCACGCTACCGGCGGAGGGGATTCCCACAGTGCCGAAGCGGTCAGGCATCGCATCCGCCAGCTCGTCGATGCCGAGCCGGCGAACGAAGTTCTGAGCGATGACGCGATTGTGGAGATCCTGCGACGGGAAGGCGTGGACATTGCACGCCGAACCGTGGCCAAATACCGCGATGCGCTGCGTATCCCAAGCTCAGTGCAGCGCAAACGGGAGAAGGCCATGCCGGCCTGATCACGCCCGTGCCCGCAAGCCGGCCCACCACGCTTTCCGGGCCGGCCCGGACCTCGCGCGCCGGCAGGCGGTCCCGAACAAGGACGTGAGGACGGACCATGCAAATCACGGTCTCCGGCAAGCAAGTCGAACTCTCCGAAGCCCTCAAGACGCGCGTCAACCAGGCGCTCGCCACCATCTCCGGCAAATATTTCGATCACGCCCAGGAAGCGCACGTGACGTTCAGTCGCGCGCGCTGTTTCTTTACCTGCGACATCAACATCCACGCCGGCCGCGGCCTGACGCTGCGCGGCGAGGGCGAGGCGGCCGACGCCAATTCCGCCTTCGATGACGCCGCCGAGCACATCGCCAAGCGCCTGCGCCGCTATCGGCGCCGGGTGAACGACCATGCGCGTGACGCCGCGCATCGCGAACGCCCCCAAGCCGCACGGCAATACGTGCTGCGCCAGGAGGCGGAGGAGCCGCAGGAGGATGGCAACGGCGTGGTCGTCCAGGCCAATGCCACCTACGCCACCGTGGTCGCCGAGACCGCAACCGAAATCGCCAGCCTCGCGGTCAGCGACGCCGTCATGCGGATGGACCTCGCCGACCAACCGGTGCTGATGTTCCGTAACATCACCACCGGGGAGCTCAACGTCGTCTATCGCCGTAGCGACGGCCATATCGGCTGGATCGATCCAGCCGCGGCGGCATAAGCATTGAACATTCGGGTAGAAAGGGAAGGAAGCGCTTCTTTTTGAAAAAAGAAGCAAAAACTTTCTATCCGTTTGCTCCGCACTCCCCGCGAAGAGTGCGGAGCAGAATGGAGAAAAGTTTTTTGGTTCTTTTTTTCAAAAAAGAACCCCTTTCTTTCGCAGCCGCCTACTCGTCGCCGTCCACCATCGGCGCTCGCCCGTTCGGTGCCGGCCGGGTGATGGGGATAGTGCGCACCCGCCCCTCCGGGATCGGCCGCGCGAGGTCGATATGCAGCAGCCCGTGGTCCATCCACGCGCCGCGCACCTCGATATGCTCGGACAGCACGAAAACCCGCTGGAACTGCCGCGCAGCGATGCCGCGATGGAGGAACACGCGGCCCTGGCTGTCATCGGTCTGCCGCCCACGGATCACGAGTTGGTTGTCCTCGTGGGTGATTTGCAGATCGTCCATCGTGAAGCCCGCCACAGCGAGCGTGATGCGCAGATTGGCCGGGCCGGTTTGTTCGATGTTGAACGGGGGATAGCCGTCGGAGGATTTCTTGGTGGCCTGCTCCAGAAGCAGTTCGATGTGATCGAACCCCAGCACGAGCGGCGAGGCGAAGATACGCGTGGTCATCAATGGGCTCCCTCAGCCGAGCGAAGCGGTTCGCAGACCCCAAATTGGCGGTCCGACCGCGTGTATTTTGGTGAACCAGCCCGCCGTTGCAAGGGGTATCCGTTGATCGGGCCGCCGGTGACGGCTAGATGACGGACATGAATGACGCCGCGACCCGCCCCATCTCGCAAACCGACACAATGCCGATCCTGATCGCGCCCAAGGCGATCCTCAAGGCACGTGCCCGACCGGTCGGTCCGGCGGATGCCGATGCGGTGCGTGATCTCGTGCCTCGGATGTTCGCCACCATGTACAAGGCGCCCGGCATCGGCCTTGCCGCCCCCCAGGTCGGCGTCGGGCTGCGGCTCGCGGTGGTCGACCTGATGCCCGATGACAAGCCGGCGCCGATCGTGCTGGTCAACCCGGAGATCATCGGCGTCAGTGCCGAATTGGCGACCCGCGAGGAGGGCTGCCTGTCGATCCCCGGCCAATACGCCGAGGTGACGCGTCCGGCGCGCGTGAAGGTGCGGTTTCATGATGCCCAGGGCATCCGCAAGGAAATCGAAGCCGACGGGCTGCTGGCGGCCTGTTTGCAGCACGAGATCGACCATCTCGACGGCGTGCTGTTCGTCGACCACATCTCGGCGCTGAAGCGCAACATGCTGATGCGCAAACTCGCAAAAGCCCAGCGGGAAGCGACCTAGCGCGTGACCCGGCTGCGTCTGGCGTTCATGGGCAGCCCGGATTTCGCGGTGCCCGCCCTGCGCGCCCTGCACGCGGCAGGACACGAGATCGCCGCCGTCTACAGCCAGCCGCCGCGCCCCGCCGGCCGCGGCCAGGCGACGCGGCCCTGCCCGGTCCATGTCGCTGCCCTCGCGCTTGGGCTCGAGGTGCGCACGCCGCTCCGCCTGCGCAAGGACGAAGCCGCCCAGGCGGCGTTTGCTGCGCTCGATCTCGACGCGGCGGTGGTCGCCGCCTATGGGCTGATCCTGCCGCAGGCGATGCTGGACGCGCCACGGCGGGGCTGCCTCAACATCCACGCCAGCCTGCTGCCGCGCTGGCGCGGGGCGGCGCCTATCCAGTCCGCGATTCTGGCCGGGGACAGCGAAACAGGGATCACCATCATGCAGATGGATGCCGGGCTCGATACCGGCGCGATGCTGCTGAGCGAGCGGGTGGCGATCGGCCCGCGTACCACCGCGACCGACCTGCATGACGCCCTCGCGGCAATGGGCGGCCGGCTGGTACTGCAAGCCCTCGCCACAGCGCCGCCGCCGGTGCCGCAGCCGGCCGGGGGCGTCACCTACGCGGCGAAGCTCACGCGCGATGACGGCCGGATCGATTGGACGCACGATGCCGCTCAACTCGACCGCCAGGTGCGCGCCCTCAACCCCTGGCCCGGCACCTTCGCGACGCTTGATGGCACGGTGCTGAAGGTGCTGACGGCCGAGCCGATGGCGGGCGCGGGGCCGCCTGGGGTGACGCTCGACGGCGGGCTGACGATTGCCACCGGTGGCGGTGCCCTGCGCCTGCTGCGGGTCCAGGCCTCCGGCCGGGCCGCCATGGACGCTGCCGCCTTCCTGCGCGGCCGGCCGATCGCCCCTGGCACCCGGTTCGGCTGATGACGCGCTATGCGCTGCGCCTGGAGTATGACGGCGCCGGTTTCGTCGGCTGGCAGCGCCAACCGAACGGGTTGTCGGTCCAGCAGGTGCTGGAGGAGGCGGCCGCGCACCTCACCGGCGGCAATCCGGTGGCCTCCATTGTCGCCGGGCGCACCGATGCTGGGGTGCATGCCGAAGGACAGGTCGCGCTGGTGGAGCTTCCCGCCGACCTGCCGCCGGTGCGCGTGCGCGAGGCGTTGAACTTCCACATGAAGCCGCACGCTGTGGCCGTGCTCGCCGCCGCGCCGGCGCCCGAGGGCTGGAGCCCGCGGTTTTCCGCCATCCAACGGCATTATCGCTACATCATCCTCAACCGCCGGGCCCGCCCGGCGTTGCTGGCCGGCAGGGTCTGGCACGTGCCCGGCCGGTTCGACGCCGCGGCGATGCATACGGCCGGGCAGCTTCTGCTCGGGCGGCACGACTTCACCACGTTCCGGGCGACCTCCTGCCAGGCGAAATCGCCGATCAAGACCATTGAGCGCGTCGCGGTTCGCCGCGAGGGGGACCTCGTGGTGTTCGAGGTCTCGGCCCGCAGCTTCCTGCACCACCAGGTGCGCAACATGGTCGGCACCCTGAAGCTGGTGGCCGAAGGGCGCTGGGATGGCGACCGCCTCGCCAGCGCCCTCGCGGCGCTTGACCGCCGCGCCGGCGGCCCGACTGCTCCGCCCGAGGGGCTCAGCCTGGTCGCGGTCGACTACCCGCACGATCCATTCGCCGGCACCACGAACTGATGCTGCAAACCGGCACGTCCGGTGATAGCCTGCCGCCGAAACCCGTGCTGACGAGGACCCGCAATGACATTTTCGCGCATCGCTCTGGCCGCCGCTTTGGCCCTGATGCCGCTTCTCGCCGTCGCCAAGACCCTGCCGGTCGGGCCCGACAAGGAGTTCAAGCTGCCGTCGGACGCGATCAAGGCGGCCGATGACGGCGACAAGGTGCTGATCGATGCGGGCGAATATTTCGACTGCGCCGTCGTCGAGGCCAACAACCTCGTCATCGAGGGCGCCGGCGCCGACGGTTCGTCGATCATCACCGACAAGACCTGCGGCGGCAAAGCCATCCTGGTCACAATCGGCGACAATATTACCGTGCGCAACCTGACGCTGTCGCGCGCCCGGGTGGCCGACAAGAACGGCGCCGGCATCCGCGCCGAGGGCACCACGCTGACCGTCGAGAAGGTGAAGTTCATCAACAACCAGAACGGCATCCTTTCCGGCGTGCGGCCGGACGGCGTCACGATCGTTCGTGACAGCGATTTCATCCGCAACGGCATCTGCGACCCGGCCTGCGCGCATGGCATGTATATCGGCATCTCGAAGTTGCTGCGCATCGAGAACTCGCGCTTCAGCGAGACGCGGCAGGGCCACCACATCAAATCGCGCGCCGCCCGCACCGAAATTATCGGCACCACCATTACCGACGGGCCCAATGGCACCGCGAGCTACCTGATCGAAATCCCCAACGGCGGCTCCTTCGTGCTGCGCGACAGCACACTGGACAAGGGGCCGAAGGCAGATAACCGCTCCACCGCGATTTCCATCGGCGCCGAGGGGGTGACCCAGGCGACCCGGGAAATCACCATCACCAACAACCGCTTCACCAATTCCGGCCGCTACCGCACTTTCTTCGTCAACAACCTGACGGCGACCGACGCCATCCTGAAGAACAACAAGCTGACCGGCCAGATCGACCCGCTGAAGGGTGACGGCGAGGTACAGTAGACCGTTCCCGTACCCGGCCCAACGGCCGCCGCTGCGATCAGCTTCGTCGCAGCGGGTTGGAGAAATGAGGCAAAACCCTTTCGCTACCTGATGACTTCCCCAGGGCACGGAGCCATCACGGACAAAGCGTCCGCAGCGCCTGGGGCCGCAACAGGGTGATATGCCCGGCGTCGGTGCCGATCAGCCCGGCGGTGCGCCATTGGGCGAGCTGCTTGTTGACGCTTTCGCGTGAGGTCGCGACCAGTGCCGCGAGGTCGGACTGGGAGAGCTTCAGCTCGATCCGCATGCCCTCGGGGCCGGGCCGCCCGTAGTCGGCGGCCAGTTTGGTCAGCAGGCGGGCGAGACGGGCGGGAAGATCGAACAGTGCGATCTCTTCCAGGGCGAGGCTGGTGCTGCGCAGCCGGCCGCACAGCACGGCGAGGGTCGCCTCCACCAGCACGGGGTGGCGCAGCAGAAACGGCAGGAAATCGGCGCGCTCGACCACGAGGACCGTCGTGTCCTCTATCGCGGTGGCGTCCGCGCTGCGTGGCTTGCCGTCGAGCAGGGCGATTTCACCGACGATTTCGCCGGGGCCGATGGTGTTGAGCGTGACTTCCTTGCCGTCGGGCGCGGCGGTGGCGATGCGGATGCGCCCCGCCAGCACCGCCATCATACTGCTGCCGGGATCACCCTTGGCGTAGATCGCGGTGCCGCGGGGGAAGCGGCGCTCGACCGCGAAGGCGAGGATCTCTCGCCCGGTTGCATCGGGTGAAAGAACGGGCTGGCCAGCAGCGCGTCGCGGCGCATGCGGGCATCAATCCGCGGCGCGCGCATGGGCTCAGCCGGCCTCGGCTTCCACGATGCGGCGGGCCTGATCGAGGGCGGCGAGCAGGCGGTTCTGCCCGCGCATCAGCTCAACGCCCGCGACTCGGCGGAGGTGGTCGTCCGTCATGTCAGCGAGGTCGGCCGCCACCGCGAGGGTGGGCAGCGGCTGGACGGTATAGGCCGGATCATGCCGGAAGCGCGGCTGGTTGGTGTAGTTGATCGGCACCAGCACGCGGGCAAGCGCGTGGCGGGCGCGGTTCTGCGCGGCGATCGGCGCCTTGTCGAGCGCGGCGAGGGCGGATTTCAGCGCCGCCACCGCGTTGCGCGAGGGCGACAGGTCGGCCAGCGCGCCGGCGGCTTTCTGGTAGCCGTCGATGGTGGCGGTGAATTCGTCGCAGGTCGCCTGCCAGTCGAACGGCAGCAGCTCGGCATTGGCGACGCGCAGCGCCGAAAGAAGGTAGATCTTCATGTCGGTCAGAAGGTTGGCGGGATCGGCGATTTCCAGCGTGTCGTTCTCGGTATGCCAGGCGATGTTCGCCCCGCAGCCGGAGACGTCATAGTAGCCTTTCTCGGCCCGCAGCGCGTCGGGCATGGTCGAGGACAGCATGAAGAAGCTCGGCAGGCCGATGTTGTTGAAACTATAGTCGCCGGCCTGGGGCGGGCGGTGGGTGGCGATGGCGGCGTTGGGCACGATGTCACGGATGGCGTCGGCCGCGATATGGGCGCTTTCCGAGAAGGCGCGGGTGTCGTGATACGAGGTCGCCCAGCGGCAGCCGGGGCTGTCGCAGTTGATCTGGGCGAGGCAATTGCGGTCGAGATCGAGCGCGAAGGCGTCGGTGAACCAGGTGGAGCCGGCGTAGCGGCCGGTGGAATGGCCGGGCCACCAGGCGATCTTCACCGAGCGCTTGAGGCGGGCGCGGTTCTTCCACAGGACACGGGCGAGTTCCATCAGCGTGGCGTCGCCCGTGGCGTTGTCGCCCACGCCGACTTCCCAGCTGTCGTAATGGCCGTGGACGAGGGCGTATTTCTCCGGCTCATCGGTGCCGGGGATGGTGACGACGGGGATTTTCTGCGCGAACCAGCCCTCCAGCAGATCGGTGCGGATGGTCGCCTCGCCGCCGGACTGGGCGAGCGTCATCAGTTTTTGGCCATCGGGATTGTTGACCGCGATCACCGGGATTTTCGGCTTGCGCCCCATGTCCTGCAAATCGGGCGAGCCCCAGATGGTGGTGCAGGTGCCCCAGTGGATGTCGATCCCGGGGTTGACCGCGATCAGCCCGATGCCGCCCCACTCCTCGATCAGGCTGGTCAGCGCCGGATTGCCGAAGCCCTGCATCACCACGATGTTGCCGCCGACGATCCGCTTCACCTCGGCCACCGAGGCGATGGAGCCGCCGAACAGGGTCTTCACGTCGCGGTTGTAGCTGCGCAGCGCCTTCGGGTTGGCCTTGAGGAACACCAGCTTGCCGGTGACCCCGTCCGGCGCCGGCAGCGAGGAGGAGGGCGGCTTGGCGCGATAGGCGATGTTCTCCGCCGTCACCGAGGCCTTGAGCGGGATGGAGAGGTAGATCTCCGGCTGATGCACCTCGACCGGCACGCCGGCCGCGCGCAGACGGGAGACAATGACATCGGCCGCCTTGTTCACATCCTCGGGCATCCAGCGATGCATGGTCGCGAAGGTCTCGACCAGCGCCCAGGGCATGTCGAGGCTGACGTCGTCGAGGAAGGATTGCTCGGCTGCGGTGATGGTCATCGGGGTCTCCTGAAGTGAACCGTGCGGGATGGCATCACTGTTGCCCCGCTTAGGCAAGAGACCCCCTTGAACCCATCGCCATTCGCCCGTTCAATAGCCGCAAGACATCAAACCAGGGGGCTTTGGCGATGTGGCGATCTTTGCTCGCGTTGACGGCAGCTGTTGTACCGGGGCTGACCTTGCCGGGGTTGGCATTTGCGCAAACGGCGGGTGACCCGATCCGCCCGCTCACCATCGTCACCCAGCCGCAGGCGGCCGATCCGCGCGAGTATCAGGCGGCACAAATCGTGGCGGACGCCTGGCGTAAGCTTGGCCTCACCGTGAACCTTCGCCCGCTGCCCGGCCAGCAGTTCAGCCAGGTGGTGTGGTACGAGCGCCAGCGCTGGGATATCACCACATGGCAGATGGTCGGCCGCCCAGAGCGCGGCGACCCCGATGAACTCACCTACAACCTGTTCGTCTCCGCCAATGCGGCCAACGGGTACGACTTCGTGGGCTACATCAACCCGGCCTATGACGCGCTGGCCCAGGCGCAGCGTCAGGAGCTGAATTTCGAGAAGCGTCGGGCCCTCGTCCTGCAGGCGCAGGAGATGATCAACGAGGACCAGCCCTACGGCTTCATGGTGCACCCGAAGAATGTGGTGGCCTTCAACAAATCGGTCTGGGATGAGAAGAGCTTCGTCTCCCAGGCCGGCATTGGCATCCGCTCCACCTGGTCCTGGCTGAACGTCGCCCCGCTCGGTGCGCAGAAGGACGTGATCCTGAACTCGGTGGCGCCGCCCACCAACCTCAACCCCTTCAACATCCCCGGCGCCGCCGGCTCCTGGGCGACCGAGATGGTGTGGGACCGCCTGATGCGCGTCGGGCCCGACGGTCTGCCGAAGCCCTGGGCGGCGGAGAAGGTGGAGCGGCCCGACCCGCTCACCGTGCTCGTCACACTTCGCAAGGGCATGATCTGGTCGGACGGCAAGCCGGTGACCATCGAAGATGCCGTGTTCAGCCTCGAAGCGCCGGGCATGGGCGACAAATCGCCGATGTACAAGCCTTTCGTGCGCAATATCGACAGCGTGACCGCCACCGGGCCGGACACCATGACGATCAAGCTGAAGAACCCCGACGCGGCGTTCCTGATCTCCTCGCTCGCCAAGCTCAACCTCGCGCCGAAGCACATCTGGGCGCCTATCTTCGAGGACCTCAAAAACAAGCCGCAGACCGCGGAGAGCATCCAGGAGGACAAGCCGGTCAGCTCCGGGCCGTTCCGCATCGTCAAGGCGGCGCTGAACCAGGAGATCGTGCTGGAGGCCAACGCGACCCATTGGTCCAAGCCGAAGGTCAACCGCTGGATCATGCGCATCATGCCCAACGTGGAGGCCGCCCTTGGCGCGCTGAAATCGGGCGAAATCAACTTCCTGGCTGATTACACCGGTGACCCGCAAATCCTGCGCGATCTCGCGAAAGCCAACCCGAACATCGTGATCTCCGAGGCGCTCGACATCGGCTTCAAGTTCCTCGGCTACAACGAGCGCCGCCCGCCCTTCGACAACAAAGGCTTCCGCCGCGCGCTCTCGGCGATGATCGACCGCCAGTTGCTGGCCGATGACGCCTGGGGCGGCGCCGCCGAGCCGGCCAATTCCTGGGTCTCGCCGGCGCTCGCCGCCTGGGCGGCGCCGGGCATCGTCAACCGGGTGCCAGGCGTGGGCAGCCTGGAGGCGGCGCAGAAGATGCTGAAGGACGCCGGCTTCGTGTTGGTCGGCGGCAAGCTGCACTATCCCGCGGGGGTGAAGGAGACCACCGCGCCGTTTAACTGACGTGCGGCAACTAATGGCCGGCAACTGACGTGCGGCGCCTGCTGCTGGAACGGCTTGGCCACCTCCTGCTCGTGTTGTGGGTGGTGGCCAGCCTGACGTTCCTGATGTTCCGCCTGATGCCCGGCGACCCGACGCTGAATTTCCTCTCGCCCACCTTCAACGAGGAAACCCGTGCCGCGCTGATGGCGAGCTTCGGGCTCGACAAGCCGTTGTGGCAGCAATACGTGATCTACCTCGGCAAGCTCGTGCAGGGCGATTTCGGCATGTCCTTCCTGCAGAACCAGCCGGTCAGCCGGCTGCTGTGGGATGCACTGCCCAACACCGCGGTGCTCACCGTGGTCTCGCTGGTGCTGGCCTATGCGATCGGCATCGTGGTCGGTGCCTTCCTCGCCTTCCGCCGCGGCTCGGTGCTGGAGGGGGTGATGATCCCGACCGCGCTGGCCACCCGCGCGGCGCCGGAATTCTGGCTCGGCATGCTGCTGCTGGCGGTGTTCGCCTTCCAGTTCGGCTGGTTCCCGACGGGCGGCGCGGTGAGTCCGGGCGGCAGCATGGGCACGCTGACCGAGCGGCTGACCTCGGCCGATTTCTGGTGGCATCTCTGCCTGCCGGCGCTGACGCTGACCCTGTTCCTCCAGGGCCTTCCGCTGCTGCTGATGCGCGCCACCATGCTGGAGGTGTTGAACGACGAGTTCATCACCATGGCCAAGATGAAGGGCCTCTCGCGCTGGTCGATCGTCATGCGCCACGCCGCGCGCAACGCGCTGCTGCCGGTGGTTACCGCCTTCGCCCTCGGCCTCGGCGCCTCGATCGGTGGCAATGTGGTGATCGAGACCGTGTTCGCCTGGCCCGGCATCGGCCGCGTGCTGGTCGGCGCCGTGCAATCCTCCGACTACCCGCTGGCCCAGGGCGCCTTCATCATGATCGCTTTTGTCCTCGTGGTGATGAACACGGTGGCCGACATGGCCTACGCGTTGCTTGACCCGCGGGTCTCGGTCGGCCGCCGTGCGTAGCCTGCTGCGCTTCCTGCGCTCGGAGCCCTTCGCAGTAGCTGGGGCGGCGATCTACGCTGTGATCATCGCCGCCGCCTTGCTTGCCGAGCGCATCGCGCCGCACAGCCCCACCGAGATCCTGCGCGCCAATCGCCGCATCGCTCGCTACATGCCGGCCTCCGCCGATTACTGGCTGGGCACCACCTCGAGCGGCTACGACATCGCGAGCCAGTTGATCCACGGCGCCCGCACCGCTTTGCAGGTGGGGCTCACCGCCGCCGTCGCGGTGGTGGCGATCGGCACGCTGCTCGGGCTGCTCGCCGGCTATCTCGGTGGCTGGGTGGACAAGGCGGTGACCAGGCTCGCCGATATCGTTCTGGGCCTGCCGTTCCTGCCCTCCATGCTCGTGCTGGCGGCGCTGACCCGGCCGGGCACCCTCACCGTGGTCTGCACCGTCGCGGCGCTGCTTTGGCCCAACACCGCGCGGGTGATCCGCTCGCAGGTGCTCTCCTTGCGCGAGCGCGCCTGGGTGGAGGCGGCGCGGGTGACCGGATGCTCCAACGCGCGGATCATGTTCGTGCACATCCTGCCGCAGGTGCTGCCGCTGGCCGCGCTCTACGGCTCGGTCGCCATCGGCTGGGCGATCCTGGCCGAGGCGGCGGCCTCCTTCCTCGGCTTCGGCGATCCGGCGACGATTTCCTGGGGCGTAATGCTGCAGGACGCCTACGCCAACCAGGCGCTCTCCCGCGGCGCCTGGAACTGGTTCGTGCCACCCGGCGCCGCCATCCTGGCCATGGTCCTGGCCGGCTTCATGATTTCGCGTGGCTCGGAGAAGCTGTTGTTCCCGAAACTGGGTGACTCGTGAGCCTGCTCTCGCTGCGCGATTTCCAGGTCCACTACGCCTCCCGCGCCGGCATCGTCCGGGCGGTGGATGGCGTGGATCTAGACGTGCCGGCCGGTTCCATCACCGGGCTGGTGGGTGAAAGCGGCTGCGGCAAGTCCACGCTCGGGCGCGGGCTGATGGGGGTGCTGCCGGATGCCGCGCGTATCGCTGGCGGTTCGGTGGTGTTCGAGGGGCGGGATCTGCTGAGCCTCTCCCCGCGCGCCCGGCGCGATGTGCGGTGGCGGCGGATGTCCTTCATCCCGCAAACCGCGATGAACGCGCTCGACCCGGTGCTGCGGCTGCGGGCGCAGATGCTGGAAGTGCTGATCGAGCGCGGCGGGCTCGGCCGCGCGGCGGCTTCGGCCCGCGCGGAGGAGCTGTTCCGCATGGTCGGGCTCGATCCGGCGCGCCTCGCCGATTACCCGCACCAGTTCTCCGGCGGCATGCGCCAGCGGGCCTCGATCGCGCTCGCCTTGGCGCT
>JAPLOH010000043.1:431-6012 GCA_026400845.1 Alphaproteobacteria bacterium | reverse complement strand
TCCAGGCGCGGCTCGGCCTCGCGATGATCCTGGTGACGCATGACATGGCGGTGGTGGCCTATGCGTGTGACCGGGTGGCGGTGATGTATGCCGGGCGGATCGTCGAATCCGGCCTCGCCGCTGACGTGCTGGAACGCCCGCGCCACCCCTACACGATGGGCCTAACCCACGCCTTCCCCGACGTGCATGGCGGCACCGGCGAGCTGGTGCCGATCGACGGCGCGCCGCCGGTGCTGATCAACCCGAAGCCCGGCTGCAGCTTCGCGCCCCGCTGCCCCTTCGCGCAGCCGCGCTGCCACGCCGAGACGCCGGTGCTGGAAGACGGCGTCGCCTGTTTCCGTGCCGCCGAGGCCCCTGCCCTACGCGAAGCCGCCGCGCTGCCGGCGACCTGGGGGGCGGCATGAGCGCCGTCATCACCGCCGAGAACCTGGAAAAAACCTTCCATGTCGGCGGGCGGACGGTGCATGCGGTGCGCGGCGTGTCACTCGCGGTGTCCGCCGGGGAGGCGCTCGGCATTGTCGGCGAGAGCGGGTGTGGCAAGACCACCACGGCCAGGATGCTGCTGCGGCTGGAGGACCCGACGGCGGGGCGGATCACGTTTGAGGGCGCGGATATCACCGCCACGCGCGGCGCCGCCTTGCTGGCATTTCGCGCCAAGGCGCAGCTGGTGTTCCAGAATCCGTTCGATGCGCTCAACCCGCGCTTCACCATCGGCCGCTCGCTCGCCGAGCCCCTGCGCAATTTCGGGGTGGCGAAATCCGAGCATGAAGCGCGGATCGCGGCGGCAATGGCGCGGGTGCGTCTTACCCCCGCGGCGGATTGGCTCGACCGGCATCCCCATGAGCTCTCCGGCGGGCAGTTGCAGCGTGTGGTGCTGGCGCGCGCGCTGCTGCCGGGGCCGAAGTTGATCGTGGCCGACGAGCCGGTTTCGATGCTCGATGTCTCGGTGCGGGCCGGCATCCTCAACCTACTGCGGGCTGCGCGCGACGAGTTGGGCCTAGCCGCCATCTATATCAGCCACGATCTTGCGCTGATCCGCTACGTCTGCGAGCGCACGCTGGTGATGTATCTCGGCCGCGTCGTCGAGGAGGGGCCGACGGCGGAGCTGATCGAGCGGCCGCGCCACCCCTATACCAAGGCGCTGGTCGCCGCGGTGCCGGTGCCGCACGTGATGCAGGATCGCGCGCCGCTGCCGATCAAGGGCGCATTGTCGGACGCACCGCTGAGCGGCCCCGGCTGCGCCTTCCGCGACCGCTGCCCGCGCGCCTTCGAGCGTTGCGCGGCCGAGGCGCCGCCATTGCGCAATATCGATGAGGGCCGGAAACTGGCCTGCCATCTGGGAGACGAGGCATGACGAAATGCGATCCGGTGACGCTGGAAATCATCCGCGGCGCGATCCGGGCGGCGCAGGCGGAGATGGAGGCGCTGATCGAGCGCACCGCGATCTCTGCCTTCATCCGTGAGAAGAAAGATTTTTATACCGCGCTGTTCGACGCTGAGGGGGTCATGACCGTCGGCTCCAACGTGCCGGTGTTCGGGGATATCTGCGGCCCGGTCTTCGAGAAATTCCCCATCGAGACCATCAAGCCCGGCGATCTCTACTGGTATAATGACTGCTACGGCAGCCGCGGCGCGGTGTCGCATTCCAATGACCAGGTGTTCCTCGCCCCGGTTTTTTATGAGGGCAAGCGCGTCGCCTTCGTGATGGCCTGGGCGCATTTCTCCGATATCGGCGGCATCCGCCCCGGCTCCATTTCGCCCGATGCCACCGACATCTTCCAGGAAGGCATCATCATCCCGCCGACCAAGCTGATCGACCAGGGCGTCACCAACGAGGCGACGCTGGAGATTTTCTACCGCAACTCCCGCTACCCCGCGACCTGCCGGGGCGATACGCGGGCGCTGATGGCCAGCGTGGAACTCGGCATCCGCCGCATGCAGGAGATCGCCGGCCGCTTCGGGCCGCCGGTGCTGGCCGATGCGCTCGGCCAGTTGTTCGAGCGCACGAAATCCCTGGTGCGGGCGAAGCTGAAGGAGACCTTCCCGGTCGGCACCCATCGCTTCACCGATGCGCTGGACACCGACGGCCATGGCTCCGGCCCGGTGAAGCTGCGCTTCGCCCTCACCCGCACCGCGGATGACCGCTTCATCCTCGATACCTCCGAGTCCGACGACCAGACCAAGGGGCCGGTCAACTTCCTGATGAACAAGGATGTGCCGGGCATGGCGCTCGGCCTCTACTTCATCGGCGGCGATCCGGCGCAGGTGTGCAACGCCGGCGGGCCGCGGGCGCTCGACGAGGTGATCCTGCGCGAAGGCTCGGTGCTGCGGCCGCGCTTCCCGGCGCCGCTGGGCATGCGGGGCATGACGATGATGCGCATGCTCGCCACCCTCAACGGCCTGATCAACGTCGCCGGCACCCCGGCGCCGGCGGCGCATTCGGCCTATGTGATCATGCTTTTGCGCGGGCTCGCCGAGGGCAAGCCGTTCCTGATGTCGGACGGGCTTGGCGTCGGTTACGGCGCGCGGCCGACGGCGGATGGCATCGATACCGTGTATTTCGTGGCGCAGGAGAACTACCCCGTCGAATTCCTCGAACTCGGCTATCCCGTGCGGCTGACGACCTACGGCGTGAACCTCGATTCGGGCGGCCCCGGGCGGTTCCGCGGCGGCTGCGGGATCATCAGGGAATACGAAATTCTCGCCGATAGCTCTGAACTCGCGGTGCGCATCGACAGCGTGACCAACCCGCCCTGGGGCGTATCGGGCGGCAAGTCCGGCGGCGTGGGTGGTGCCATCGTCAACCCCGGCACCAACCGGGAGCGCGTGTTGAAGCCGCTCTCGGACGGCAACAAGCTGGAGAAGGGCGATATTCTGCGCATCTTTACCGGTGGCGGCGGCGGTTATGGCCATCCCTATGACCGCCCGGCCGAGGACGTGCTGCGCGACGTGGCGGACGGGTTCGTCTCCATCGCGGCGGCTGAACGGGATTACGGGGTCGCCATTCGCGACGGCGCCGTCGATGCGGCGATGACCGCGGCGCTGCGGGCCATGCGGCCCGAGGCGCGGGCTTTCCACCGGGTGGAGTATGTCGATGCGATCGCGTGAGTCTGGGTTTTCAGTCGCCGTCGATATCGGCGGCACCTTCACCGACATCACCTTGCAGGACCCGGCGACCGGCCGCGCCTGGCGGGCCAAGACGCCTTCGACGCCGGCCGATCCCTCGATCGCCTTCCTCGAGGGCGTGCGCCTGGCGCTCGATGCCGCAGGCGTTGGCGAGGCGGCGATCGGGCGGGTGCTGCATGGCACCACGGTGGCCACCAACCTGATCCTGGAGGGCAAGGGCGCGCGCACCGCGCTGATCACCACAAAGGGCTTCCGCCACGTGCTGGATATCGGCCGGCAGGATATTCCGCGCCGGGCCAATCTCTACGCCTGGATCAAGCCGCGCCGCCCGGTGCCGCCGGAGCGGGTGCTTGAGGTGGTGGAGCGCATAGGACCCGGCGGCGTGGTGCTGATCCCGCTCGACGAGTCCACCGTCCACGCCGCCGCCGAGGAATGCCGGCGGCTGGAGGTTCGCTCGGTGGCGATCTGCCTGCTGCACAGCTTCGCCCACCCCGCCCATGAGCGCCGCGTCGCCGAACTGCTGCGCGCCGCGCTGCCTGGCGTTGCCGTCACCGCGTCGGTGGATGTGCTGCCGGTGGCACGCGAATATGAGCGGAGCCTGGTGACCATCCTCAACGCCTCGGTGATGCCGGCGGTTTCCACCTATGTGGAACGGCTGGAACGCCGGCTTGGCGAGGCGGGCATCACGGCGCCGCTGTTGCTGATGCAATCCAATGGCGGCGTCGCCGGAGCCTCGGCGATCCGCCGCGCACCAGCGGTGACCGCGCTGTCCGGCCCCGCGGCCGGGGTGGTCGGCGCGCGCGAGGTGGCGGCGGCGGCGGGGATTGGCAACATCATCACCGTCGATATCGGTGGCACGTCGGCGGATATCTGCCTGATCAAGGACGGCCGCATCGGCCTCACCAGCACGGGCAAGGTGGGCGAATGGCCGCTCTCACTCCCGATGGTGGACATGGTGACGGTGGGCGCCGGTGGCGGCTCGATCGCGAAGGTCGGCGATGGTGCGCTGACGGTTGGGCCGGCGAGCGCGGGGGCGGACCCCGGACCGGCCTGCTACGGGCTGGGCGGCAGCGAGGCGACGGTGACGGACGCGCATATCGTGCTCGGCCATTTGCCGCCGGAGCTCCTGGGTGGGCGCATGCGGCTCGACCCGGAGCGCGCCGCCGCCGCGGTGCAGGCGAAGGTCGCCGGGCCGCTCGGGCTTGAGCTGCACACCGCCGCGCGCGGCATTCTGGCGATCGCCGACAGCAACATGGTCGGCGCGATTCGCGTCGTCTCGGTGGAGCGCGGGCACGATCCGCGCGATTTCGCCCTGGTGCCCTTCGGCGGCGCGGGGCCGCTGCATGGTTGCGCCCTGGCGGATCTGCTGGGGATCACCACCGTGCTGGTGCCACCGGCGCCCGGCGTGCTGTGCGCCGAGGGGCTGCTTGCGGCCGACCTCAAGGCGGAATTCCACCGCGCGCTGCCGGTGGCAGGCGCCCCCGACACCGCGCTTGCCACCGCCATTCTCGCGGAGTTGCGGGCGGAGGCGCAGACCTGGTTCGACGAGGAGCGCGTCGCCCCCGAGGATCGTGCCTGCGAGGAAGTGGCGCTGATGCGCTACGAGGGCCAGGGCGGTGAGCTCGCTTTGCCCTGGGCCGGTGATGGCGCCGCGGCGGTTGCGGCGTTCCAGGCCGCGCATCAGGCGCTCTACGGCTTCATGCTCGGCGCCGCCGTCGATCTGGTGACGCTGCGC
This sequence comes from Alphaproteobacteria bacterium, assembly GCA_026400845.1. GTDB lineage: Bacteria > Pseudomonadota > Alphaproteobacteria > Acetobacterales > Acetobacteraceae > CAIYPH01. The sequence continues at coordinate 1,151 of JAPLOH010000043.1, read as the reverse complement.
GTGGAAGCCACCGGCCGCCTGCCCGCCCCGGTGATGGCGCCGCCCACCGGCGGCGGCTCGGTGGAAGCCGGGTCCCGCCTAGTGCATTTCGCCAGCGGTTCCGTGCAGGCCGCGGTGCTTGACCGCGCCGGCCTCGCGCCGGGCGCGCGCTTCGCCGGCCCCGCCGTGGTCACCCAGCTCGACGCGACCACCCTTGTGCCGCCGGGCTGGACGGCGGAGGTTCACGCCACGGGGTCGATCGTTTTACGTAAGCAGTAACGGCGGCGCGTCCGTTTGGAAAAATAACTCCACGCTTTGCCGGTCTGATTTACCGTCTCTTGCGTCTTCACTGAGGGCACGCCCGAGTGGGGGCAATATCGTCAGTCACCGGCAGGCTCGGCGATCCAGCGCAGGTAGCGATCGACCGAGGCGGCGACCCGGGACTTTGCGTCATGGGTGATGATGCGGTCCCACCAGGCGCCGTAGATGCGCGCGTACGGGTACAGTTCCACCGCCGCCGCGATGGCGCGCACAGTGGCGGCGTTGAGCGGGATGAGGTTCGGGTAGCTGCGCATGAAACTGACGAACCGGCGGTCGGGGACGACCTGGATGATGTCGCCGGTGAGCAACGCGCCGTGGCCGTCGGCGCCTGCCGCCCAGTGCAGCATGGTACCACCGTCGTAATGGCCGGGGGCGTTGAAGAGGGTGACGCCGTCGGCCAGCGCATGGGTCGCGCCCATG
>JAPLOH010000043.1:0-416 GCA_026400845.1 Alphaproteobacteria bacterium | reverse complement strand
ATCGGGCCGCATGATGTGTGCCCGATCGCCATCGTGGAGCAGGATCTCGGCGCCGAACGCGTGCGCCCATTCCACCATGGCGCTGTAGTAGTGCGGATGCGAGATCGCGATGGTGCGGATGCCGCCGAGAGCGGTCACCAGTTCGATGGTCGCTTCATCGAGGAAGGTGATGCAATCCCACAGGATGTTCCCCTGGGGATGGCGCAGCAGCAGCGCGCGCTGCGCGATGGCGAAGGAGGGCGTGGTGCCGATGCCGATGAGGTTCGGCGCATGGGTGCGCCAGGCGTTGAAATGGGTGCGGCGCATCGCTTCCAGCGAGGTCCAGCGTTGGCCGCCGGCGCCGATATATTGCCGCTCGTCCTGGCAGATCGGGCAGGCCGCTGGCGCCGCGCCGGGAGGGAACTGGGTGCCGCAGG
>JAPLOH010000312.1 GCA_026400845.1 Alphaproteobacteria bacterium | reverse complement strand
CCGCGATCGGTCGCCATCTGGGTGCCGATGCCGTCGCTGAAATCCCACGCGGCGATCACCGGGCCATCGAGCCCGATGCCGGCGCGCACCTCGGGGGCCTCGATCTTGCCGTTGAAGTGGCGCGACGGCGCTGCCGCCCCCTCTGCAGCGAACAGCAGCGTGCCACCGGAGGGCAGCGCGACACCGGGGCAGGCTGCTTGAACGGAAATCGGCGCTGTTTCCTTCAGCGCATCCTGGGTCAGCACCGCGACGCCGGTGGCAGGATCGGCGGCGAGGGTGAGGCGATACCAGCGCCACGCGGCGAGCTTCACGCCGCTCACGAGGCGGATGGCGCCGCCCGGCCATTCCAGCCGCGCCACTGCCATCCCGTCCTCGACGGCGAGCGCGATGCGTGCCCCGCCGCCCTCCTCCGCCAGCACGGTGCCGGGCTTATGCGGCTTGGCCATGTGGATCAACGCCGACCAGGTGCAGGCGCCCGCGCGGGTCGGCATGGTGGCGATGCCGTAGGAGCCCAGCGCAATCGACTGGCGCTTGCCGGCAAACGTCAAGTCGAGCACGCTGGACATGTCGTCGAGCCGCATGCCGGGGCCGGCCGGGTTTGGGTCGGCGCAAATCACCTGCACCAGCCGCACCCGGCACGCGCCACTCTCGCGGACGCTCACCCGAGCCGAGAAACGTTCGCCGGGCCGGTGCGAGAACCGGTCGAGATAGCCGGTGACGGGCAGTTCATTGTTGCGCATGGCGTGCGATCCCTCGGATTGTCTTGACGTCCTGGTGATAATCCTACGAAGATTTGAATTCGGCGTCACGCTGCGGCGCAACATATTGGGAGCTCACCTCGATGGCACATGCTGTTTCCGCCAGGATCGGATTGGCGGCTGTCCTCGCCTGCCTCTCCGCCACGGCCTCCGCCGCGGCGTTCAAATGCCCGAAGGTGGGCGGCGATTTCGTCTTTGGCCAGGAGGCCAACGTCAACAGTCTCGACCAGATGTCGTCGAGCACGATTTCCACCCGCAACGTCGCGATGAACATGTTCGAGGCGCTGATGACGCGCGACGAGAACACCGCGCCGATCCCGGAACTCGCCAGCAAGGTCGACCTCTCGGCGGACGGGATGACTTACACGTTCACGATGCGCCAGGGCGTGAAGTTCCATAATGGCAAGACGATGAGCAGCGCCGACGTGGTCGCCTCCTACGACCGCTACAACAAGGTCGGCATCCTGCGCTCGATGTTCGGCAACGTCGCCGCCTGGGAAGCTCCGGACGCCAATACCTTCGTCATCCGCATGAAGAAGGCGCAGCCGACCTTCCTGTTGCAGCTCTCCTCCTTCAGCGTGCCGGTGGTGATCGTGCCGTCGGAAATCGCCGACGCGCCGGCCCAGCAGCTCAAGACCATCGGCACTGGCCCGTGGCAGCTCGTCGATTTCACCCCGGGCAGCGCGGTGAAAATGCGCCGCTATGACGCCTATTCGCCCAACACCGGCTATGAGGATCGCACCGGCTTCGGCGGCTACAAGCAGGCCTGCTTCGACACGGTGACCTTCCGTATCGTCACCGAACCCGGCGCGCGCCTGGCCGGCATGAAAACCGGCGAGCTTCACGGCGTCGAGGACCTGCCGACCAAGGCGCTGGCCGACCTCAAGACCGACAAGAACGTCAACCTGCTGCCGCTTCTGAATTGGTGGATCCAGATCGCCCTGCCCAACGCATCCTTCGCGCCCACCGACAATCTCGCCTTCCGCAAGGCCGTACAGGCCGCGCTCGATATGGATGAGATCATGGATGCCGCGTCAGATGGCAACTACAAGCTGAACGTTGGTCTGCGCTATCCCAACAATCCTGACTATACGGACGCGGGCAAGGAAACCTACAACATCAAGAATGCTGCCCTGGCGAAGAAATATCTCGTTGAGGCCGGTTACAAGGGTGAGCCTGTCTTCATGCTCACCAACAAGGACTACCCTGCGATGTACAACTCGGCCCTGGTGATGGCCGAGCAGATGAAGGCGGTCGGCATCAACGCGCAGATGAAGGTGGTCGACTGGCCGACCTCGGTGCAGATGGCGCTCAACACCGACAAGGACTGGAACTTCTTCTTCACCGGATGGGGTACCCAGCCCGCGCTCGGTGGGCTCGACACTGTGCAGCTCCTCATCAACCCCGGCGCCGCCTACAAGCCCAAGAACGGCGACGATCCCGAGCTGTTCGCGGCCTGGCAGGACATGAACAACAACCCCGACCCGGCCGGCCGCCAGGCCGCTTTCGCACGGGCGCAGAAGATCGCGCTCGAGAAGGTGTTCGCGGTGCCGTTCGGCTCGTTGACCAAGGTGCAGGCGACGCGCGCTAACGTGCAGGGGTTCAAGCCCTTCCGCATCCCGCGCATGTCCAACGTCTGGTTCACCAACTGAGCGGCGCCGTTCCGGCGAGGCGGCCATGATCGGAATTTTCTTCCGCCGCCTCGTCAGCGCCGTGCCCATCCTGCTGATCGTCAGCCTGATGACCTTCAGTCTGATGCATTTCATCCCCGGCGATCCGGCGGTGGCCATCGCCGGACTCGCCGCCACCCCTGCTCAGATCGCCCAGTTGCGCCACGATCTCGGGCTCGACGAGCCGTTCCTGACGCAGTTGTTCACCTGGTATGGCGGCTTGTTCCGCGGCAATCTCGGCCGCTCCATCCTGATGGGTCAGCCGGTGACGGATGTGATGCTGTTCCGCCTGCCGGTTTCGATGGCGCTTGCCGCCTATGCCTTGGTGATCACCCTGCTGCTCGGCCTACTCTCGGGGATTTTTGCGGCGCTGCGGCAGAACTCCTGGGTCGATCAGGTGGCGATGGTGTTCGCCATGATCGGCATATCCATGCCTAATTTCTGGCTCGGGCTGCTGATGATCCTGTTCTTCGCGGTGCAACTCGGCTGGCTGCCGACCGGTGGCTACATCGCCTTCAGCGAAAGCCCGTGGGGCTGGCTGCGCACTTCCACCATGCCTGCGCTGTCGCTGGCGCTCCTGCAAGTCGGCCTGCTCGCCCGGATCACCCGCTCCACCATGCTCGAAGTGCTCAGGCAGGATTTCATCCGCACCGCGCGTGCAAAAGGCCTGCCGCGCCGGCTGGTGGTGGTGAAGCACGCGCTGGCCAACGCGTTGATCCCCATCACGACCGTGATCGGTATCATCGTCAGCCTGCTGGTCTCGGGGTCGGTGGTCACCGAGTCGCTGTTCTCCATCCCCGGCGTCGGCCAGTTGCTCACCCAAGCGGTACTGAACCGCGACTACCCGCTGGTCCAGGGCGGGCTGCTGATCGTCACCGCGGTGCTGGTGCTGGTGAACGTGCTGGTTGATGTCAGCTACGCGGCACTCGACCCGAGGGTGCGCTATGGCGAGCGCTGAACCGCTGGACGACGACGGCGAGGTGCCGCCGCGCCAGCACCCGCTGCGCGCCACGCTGCGCCGGCTGTTCCGCCACCGGCTGTTCGTGATGGGGCTATGCCTGTTCGGCATCATCGTACTGGCCGGCGCGCTGGCGCCGTGGATCACCGATGTCGACCCGACGAAGCTCTCGATGCGCAACAAGTTCCGCCCGCCATCGACGGATTTCGTGTTCGGCACCGATAACTTCGGCCGCTCGCTGTGGTCGCGGGTGATCTGGGGCGCCCAGCTTTCGATGTTCATCGGTGGTTCGGTGGTGGTGCTGAACGCGATCTTCGGCACGCTGATCGGCGCCGCCGCCGGCTATTTTCCGCGCGTCGACAACGCCCTGATGCGCCTCAACGACGCGCTGATGGCATTTCCGGCGATCCTGCTGGCCATCGGTATCACCGCCGTGCTCGGCCCCTCGACGGTGAATGCCATCCTGGCGCTGGCGATTGTCTATATCCCGCGCACCGCGCGCATCGTGCGCGCCTCGGTGATCGTGCTCAGGGAGATGGAATACGTGCAGGCGGCGATTGCCGCCGGCGCCGGGCACTGGCGTATCCTGCGCCACCACATCCTGCCAAACGCCATGGCGCCGCTGATCGTGCAGCTCTCCTTCCTGTTCGCCTATGCCGTGCTGTCGGAGGCGACGCTCTCGTTCCTCGGCCTCGGCGCGGTGCCGCCGACCCCGACCTGGGGCAACATCATGGCGGAGGGGCGGCAGTACATGACCGATTCGCCCTGGATCATCACCATCCCCGGCGTCGCGCTGATGATCACCGTGCTCGGCCTCAACCTGCTCGGCGACGGGCTGCGCGATGTGCTCGATCCCAGGCTGAGGATCCAGCAATGAGCCTGTTGGAGGTGCGCGGCCTTACCACCGCGTTTCAGACGGAGCGCGGAGAGATCACCGCTGTCGAGGATGTCAGCTTCGATCTCGATGCCGGCGAAATCCTCGGCATTGTAGGCGAGTCGGGCAGCGGAAAATCGGTTACCGCGCTGTCCATCATGGGCCTGCTGCCGCAACCGCCGGCGCGCCTGGTGGCCGGCAGCATCACCTTCGCCGGACAGGACCTGACGCAGCTCTCCGACCGCAGCATGGAGCGCATCCGCGGCGCCGGCATTTCCATGGTGTTCCAGGAGCCGATGACCTCGCTGAACCCGGTGATGACGATCGGCGAGCAGATCATGGAGACGGTGCGCGCCCATGAGAGCATTTCGGCGCGCGACCAGCGACTGCGGGCGTTGCAGATGCTCGACCGTGTCGGCATTCCCTCCGCCGAGCAGCGTCTCGCCGATTACCCGCATCAGCTCTCCGGCGGCCAGCGCCAGCGGGTGATGATCGCCATGGCGTTGGCCTGCCGCCCCAAACTCCTGATCGCCGACGAACCCACCACCGCGCTCGATGTCACCATCCAGGCCCAGGTGCTCGACCTGCTGATGGATCTGCGTGACGAGTTGGGCATGGCGATCATCGTGATCACCCACAACATGGGCGTCATCGCCGAGACCGCCGACCGCGTGCTGGTGATGTATGCCGGCCGCATCGTCGAGCACGCACTGGTCGGGACGCTGTTCGACCGGCCGCTGCATCCCTACACCTCGGGCCTGCTCGATTGCGTGCCGACGCTCGAGCAGGACAGGTCGCGCCTGATCGCCATCCCCGGCTCGCTGCCCGAACCGGCAAACCGCCCATCCGGCTGCCGCTTCGCGCCGCGCTGCGTCCGCCGGATCGACGACTGCACCGCCGCGCTCCCGCCGCTGCTCACCTACGGCGCCGGGCATGACGCGGCCTGCATCCGCATTGGTGCCGCGCCATGAGCGACCTGCTCGTCGCCACCGGACTCACCAAGCATTTCGCCATCAAATCCGGTTCTTTCCTGCGCCGCGCGACCACGCCGCTGCGCGCGGTGGACGGGGTGGATTTCAGCATTCGCGCCGGCGAGACCCTCGGCCTCGTCGGCGAGAGCGGCTGCGGCAAATCCACCCTCGGGCGCCTGCTGAT
>JAPLOH010000351.1 GCA_026400845.1 Alphaproteobacteria bacterium | reverse complement strand
GGCTGCATGCTCTACGAACTTATCCCCAACATGCCGGAGCACAGGCTCGCCCCTCTCATGACAGCCTTCGCCAAGGCCATGTCACAGGCCAGCCAATTTAATGGACTGTTTGCAAAATCGAAATGAGGGGATGGTTGAGCATCCGGACCGAACAGTCCTGTGCCGCTGGTGCTGATCGGCCTCTGCCTTCTCGGTCTTGCCGCTGCGCCGGCCGTGGCAGCGGCACCGCCCGGGCCCGCCCGCGGGAGCGACGCCGCCATGTTGAAACTGCTCGAGGAAGAGGTCCAGCTGACCCCGGCGCCGGTCGACTACGGCTATGGCTTGGGAGTCGCCCGGCCTGGGAAGCGGCTGGCCCGGATCATCGCCGCCACGCAGTCGAACTCGGCATCGAGTGTCCCGGTCGGCTCGGCGAACGCCGGCGCGGTGGGCTTCTACGGCCCAGCCGTGCCCTGGCCCATTATTCCGATCTCCGCCACGCTCATGCCGGACGGGCGGGTGATGAGCTTCGGCACCGATAGCTATGGCAATGTGGGTGCCGCGCTGATCTACGACGTGTGGGACCCAACGCGCGGCCTCGGCACGGACGCGCATTTGGTGCTGCCCAACATGACGGCGACGGACATTTTTTGCTCCGCGGCCTCGCTGCTGCTTGGCGGCGGCCAGGTCCTGGTGGTGGGCGGCGATCTCACCATTAATGGCGTCAATAAAAACTCCAACAACCATGTCGAACTGTTCGACGCTGCCGCCAACACGCTGACATCTACGGCGCCGATGCAATATGCCCGCTGGTATCCGTCGATCGTATCGATGCCATCGGGGGAAAAAGTGGTGCTGGGCGGACGTCTTGATCCGATCACGGCCGCCATCACGCCAGAGGTGTTCAATCCGACAACCGGGTGGCGGACGCTTGTGGGCGCAACCAGCAACGCGGCATTCTCGGCGCCCACCTTCAACTGGTACTACCCGCGCGGCTTCGTCTCGCGTGGCCGCAATGTGGTCGTGCTCGCCCGGGACGGCACCATGTGGTCACTCGATCCGACCGGAACGGGCGTCATCACCCAGTTCGCGAATTATGCACCGCCGGCCCCCCACAAGCTGCCGGCCGCAATGTATGCGCCCGGCCTAATCCTTGCACTCGGCGGGGACGCCTCCGCTACCACCGTCAATATCAATGGCCTAACGCCGACCATCAGATCCGCGGGGAATACGAGCCAGCATCGGGCGTGGTCGAACGCGACGGTGCTGCCCGACGGCAAGGTACTGGTGTCCGGCGGTTCAGCGGTGGCCAACACTCTCACCGGTGTTGCCTACCAGAACGAGACGTGGGACCCGGCGACCCGGCAATGGACGCTGGGCGCCGTTGCCACCAAGCCGCGGCTGTATCACTCGATCGGTCTGCTGCTGCCGAACGGCTCGGTGCTGACGGCAGGCGGGGGGGCGCCTGGGCCGGTGACTCAGTTGAATGCCGAGATCTTCTACCCACCGTACCTCTACCGAAAGGATGGAACAGGCCAGCCCGCATTGCGGCCGGCGATCGTCGCGAGCCCCGGCGAGGTTGCGCTCGGCGCCGCCTTCCAGGCAACCGTCGGACCGACCGACCGGATTGGCCTGGTGACAATGATGCGGCTGGGTTCCGTCACGCACTCAACCAACCTCGAGCAGAATCGCCTGGTAGTGCCCGTCACCCAGGTCGGCACGGCGCTGACCGTCACGCTGCCGAGCGACAAGGCGGTCATGCCACCCGGCTACTACATGATGTTTGCGTTAGATCGTACCGGCGTCCCCTCGGTCGCCGCAATCATGCGCGTCTCCGCACCATAGCACGGGGAGTAGCGCCAGGTTCGTCCTGGCTTGCCCTCGACTGTACATGATGTCACGAGCCACCTCGCCCTGGACGTTCGCTTGAGCCGAAATAGCAGCCACAACGCGCGGGTTGTCGGAACGACGCCCGCATCACGCGCCAGACTGTGGCATTTGCGCCACATACGGGCTAATTATCTTGTTCAGGAGAATTTACGCCTTTCTTAGCTTAGATATTTGTCCTATAACCGTCAGATGAGCACCTCACCCCCCTCCCCCCAACCGCGCCCCGGCGAGCCGCATCCCGCGATGCGGTTGGCGGAGCTGGTCGGGCTGATACTGGCCGCGTTGGGCGGCGGGTGGTTTGGCGTGTGGCGGTTCTTGCCCGGCGGGCGGGCGATGTGGGCTCAGTTGCAAGCCTTGGCGCGCGATTTCACCCGCATCATGGAACGCATCGCAATGGGTCTACCGGCCCAAAGTGCGGCCGCATCACGGTCGTCGCGTGTCCCCGCTGACGGCTGCCATGAAACGCAGTCGCCCCGGATCCGGCCCGAACACCAGCGTGGCCGGGCGGGCGTCTCCTATACAGGCATCATCGCCACCGTGGCGGCCAGCCAGGCGCGCGAATCCGAACGTGCGCGAGAAATCCCGCGCGAAAGCGGAACAAACCGCCCCCGCGCCACCCCGCCCCAGCCCGTACCGTGGCTACGGCCACCCGCCTGGTTTTCAAAAGCCTTCCCGCCAGGTTCGCCGCCGCTCGCTCATTTTGTTGCGATATAACAATTAATACCGGTCGCCCGTTATATTCAGCCCGATTTGTAGACGATAAAGCCCTTGATCGCGTCGAGCAGCGCCTCGGTCTCGTCGCCGCGGATGGAGTGGCTGCTGTTCTCGAACACCCGGAAATCAGAGCCGGGGATGAGGCGGTGGATTTCCGCGCTGAATTCCACCGGGCAGATCCAGTCATGCCGCCCAGCCATCACCAAAGTGGGGGCAGTGATGCTCGCGAGTTCGGGCCGCAGGTCGAAAGTCTGCAGGAAGCCGCCGGGGGCGAAGGCCATGTTGATGGCATCCGGCGCCAGGATGCCGCGCCCGCGGCCGGCCTTGGCGGCGACGGGATCGAACTTCACTGCGTACATCGGGCCCATCTGCTCGTAGTAGTGGAGCAGCTTCTCCTCGGTATCGAGCTCACCGGCCCAGAGCTGGTCGCACACCCGCTTCTGCTCCGCCGTGCCCCGCTCGGCGACGATCTGGCGGGCACGGGCGTTGAAGCCGGCATGGGCGGCGGTGACGATGAGGATGAGGTGGGACACGCTTTCCGGGTAGCGCGCCGCATGGGCTATGGCGACCATGCCGCCATAGGAGGTGCCGATGGAGACGATCGGGCCAAGGCCGAGATGCAGCCGCAACGCCTCCATATCCTCCACGTTCTCGTCGAGCGTGTATTTGGAGACGTCGCCGCGCGCCGAGCGGCCCTGGCCGCGATGGTCGAAATAGACCAGCTGCAAGCGTTCGGCGAGCGGCGAGAAGCCGGGCTTGAAGCCGGAATGGTCGCCGCCCGGGCCGCCATGGATGACGAAGGCCGGCGGCTTTTCGCGCATCACCGGCCCATCGGGCACCAGGCCCGCGCCCTCGACGTCGAAGTAGATTTCGGTATCCCGGATTTTCGCGCGCATGGGTCCCTCCTTGGTGCCGTGCGAGTGTGCGGCGAGGCGCCGGGGTAAGCAATAAGGCCAGCGCATTGCAGCGATCCCGCGGCTTTGCTTCCATGGTGCGATGAGGCGAAGCGCGATCAGACCGGACGGCGCGTGGTGGCCCCCGGGGTGGCAGTATCTCGCGATGTCGCTCGTGCTGCATGCGGGACTGCTCGGTCTGTGGCCGAGCACGGCCGTGCGACTGGTGGAGGCGCCAATTTCGGCGGCGGTGGAACTCGTGATGGCGGAACCGGAGCCCGCGCCGGGTGCCGCCAGCGCCGAGCCGCCGCCGACCGTGGCGAAGGAGGAATTGGCCACGCCGCCGGCCATCGCGCTGCCGCTCGCCACCCCCCTTCCCGCCCCGGCCGCCGCCCCGCTCCCGGCGCCGCCACGTCCTTCCGCGGCACGTCCCCGCGCGACCACCGCGGAGGCCGCACCGGTCGCGCCCCCCGCCCCAAGCGTCTCGCGGGACCCGGAGGCCGAGTGGCGATCAGCCCTGGTGGAATGGGTGCAGGCGCACAAATCCTACCCGCAATCCGCCCGGCTGCGCGGCATCGAGGGCACGGTGACGGTCCGTTTCACCGTCGCGCGGACTGGAGCGGTGACGGATGTGGCGATCACCGGTCCATCTGGCGCGCTGGCGCTCGACGAGGCGGTGCGACGGATGCTGGAGGGTGCTATGGTGCCGCCCTTCGCGGAGGGTATGGCGCCGGCCGCGCGGAGCGAGACGGTCCGCGTCGGCTTCAAGCTACAATAGCGGCCCGGCCAGCTTTTCCAGCAGTTCGGGCCCGTCATTGCGGACATTGTTCACCACCGTCGAGACCGGCCAGATGCGGAACCCCGCCTCAGAAGGCCGCAACATCGCTGGTGGATCGCCGGGCGTTTCGCCGAGCCAGGCCGGCCAGTCCTCCGCTTCGAGGATCACCGGCATGCGCTCATGCAGATGGCGAAGCTGCATGCAGGCGGATGTGGTCAGGATTGTGTAGCTGCGGACCACCTCGCCATCCGGCGAGCGCCACCCCTCCCACAGCCCGGCGGCGACGATCGGCGCGCCGTCGGCACGCGCGATGGCATGCGGGAGTTTGGCAGTGCCCACCGCCTGCCACTCGTAGAACGCGTCAATCGGCACCAGGCAGCGCCGGCGAATGAGGGCGTCGCGAAACATCGGCGTGCTGGCGGCCGTCTCGCTGCGGGCGTTGATCGGCTGCTTGGTCGCCTTGAGGTCGGTCACCCAATGCGGCACCAGCCCCCAGCGCAACAGGTCGAGATGTCGCTCGCCAGTCTGAGGATGCAGGCGGACAACTGGGGCCGAACGGGTGGGCGCCATGTTCCAGGTCGGCGCGAAATTGGGCGCGGGGTTGGTGGTGGCGAACAGTCGGCGGATTTCCTCGACCGACCGGAACGCCGCATATCGGCCGCACATGGTGCCATCCCCCGGGGCCTTCGCGGCCGCCGCCTTTCATGGTGTGATCCCTCGCAAGGAGAATGCACGACGATGACCACGCATGGCAAAATGCCGCCCATCTACATCACCTACCTCAACCGCTTCGACGTCGAGGAACTTGACCTCACTGACGCCGAAATCCTTGGCGCCATCGAGGCGCAGCTTGCCGCCCAGGGGCGCGGCGAGACGGTGATCGAACCGCGCACCCATCTGGTGCCGGGCGACGGGATTCGCGGCCATTACAACGTGCTGCGGGGCTCGATCGGCGGCGATATCGATCGGGTGGGCGTGAAGGTGGTCAGCGACTATGTCGACAACTACCTGCACGGGCTGCCCTCCGAACTCGCGGTACTCACCCTGTTCGATCGTCGGGTCGGCAAACCCACCGCCATCCTCGATGCCTCGGCGATCACCGACATGCGCACCGGCGCAGTGAGCGCCATCGGGGCGAAGTATCTGGCGCCGAAGGGGGCAAAAATCCTCGGCCATATCGGCGCCCGCGGAACCGCCTACTGGAACGTGCGGCTGATCGACCATTTGTTCGACCTCGATGAAATCCGCGTCCATTCCCGCCGCCCGGAAAGCCGCGACGCCTTCGCCGAGAAGCTGCGCGCCGATCTCGGCAAGAAGGTGGTGGTCACCGATGATTGGCACTCCTGCATCGAGGGCGCCGATATCGTCATCGAGGCCTCGCGCCTGGTGGAGCCGGAGCCACTGCTGAAGACGGAATGGATCAAGAAAGGCGCGCTGGTGATGCCCTACGGTACCATGTCGGCCCTCGAACTCTCGCTGACGGATATCATGGACAAGTTGATCGTCGATGACTGGGGGCAGGTGCATGCGGGAAATTTCGGCGCCATGCGCCAGCACGTGAATGCCGGCAAGCTGACCCAGGCGACGCTGCATGCGGAGATGGGGCAAATCGTCGCCGGGCTGAAGCCGGGGCGGGAAACTGCCGAGGAGACCATCCTGTTCTGGCATCGCGGCCTCTCGCTGTCCGATATCGCTTTGGGCCACGCCATGCTGGAGAAAGCCGCGCGCATCGGCGTCGGCCAGCGGTTGCGCTTCGCATGAGCGGGTTCATCGCCAATGCCCGCATGTATGCGGTGAGCCCGGAGGCCGAGGCGGCCTGGCAGGAGTTGCTGGCCCGCATCGGCGAGACGGCCGGGGTGCCGCTTGCCTACACGCCCTACCCCGCCCCGCAGCCGCTCGAGGATTTATGGCGGCGCTCCGATCTCGGCTGCGTGTTCATGTGCGGCTACCCGGTCGCCCTGCAAATCGCCGTGGTGACGCCGATCGCGGCCCCGATCCCCGATGCCGACTGGGCCGGCGGCCAGCCGGTCTACCGCTCCGACCTCATCGTGCGCGCCGACAGCCCGTTCCGAACGCTCGCCGACACCTTCGGCCATCGCGCCGGCTGGACGGTGGAGCACTCGCATTCCGGCTTCAACGCCTTCCGCCACCATCTGCTGCGCTACCGCACCGCCGAGCGCCCCACGCTCTACGCGGAGATGAAGGGCAACCTGGTCACCGCCCGGCGCATCCTCGATGAGGTGCGCGCCGGCAGCATCGATGTCGGGCCGCTCGATGCCTACTGGCACATGCTGATCGCCAAGTACAAGCCGGAACTGACCTCCGATCTCCGCGTGGTGGAAAGCACCGACGTCGCCCCCGCACCCTGCTTTGTCGCCCACCCCTCGCTGCCGGCCGGCGCGGTGGACCGGCTGCGGGCGGCCTTCGCGGGGGCCGCGGAGGCGCCGTGGTTCGCGCCTTTAGGCAAGGCGCTGCTGCTGCGCGGCTTCGCGCGGGTGGTGCGGGGGGATTACCGGCCCACGCTAGAATGGCACACCGAGGCGAAGCAGGCGGGGTACCCGCTGCCAGCGTGATGACTCGCCAGCGGCAATATTCCGTGGCACGCTTTCGGAGGGCCACAAGAACCCTTCGGAGCGCGGACCATGGCAGTGAAAACCTACCAATGGATTGGCGGCAGTGGTGACGTCGGCGTCGCCGGCAATTGGTATGACACCACCAATGGCGGCTTCCCCGTCGCTTCCAGCGCGCCGGGCGGGACGGACATCGCCTTCGTCAATGGCGGCAACCTCACCGGCGTCGGCACATCGAACACCTATTATTTCGGCGGCATCGAAACCCTCACCACCGCCGATCTCACCGCAACCAATCTGGTGCAGCAGAACAACGGCACGCTGACGCTGCTGCCCAACGGTATTTTCCCGAGCGTGCTGACCACGCCGTTCTTCCTCCAGCAACCCGGCGCCGACCTCGAACTCCCCGGCAACACGGTGCTGAACGCCACCGGCACCCTGACCAGCCCGAGCAACGGCTTCCTGAATGCGATGGGCGTCTCGACCACCGTCAACGTCAACGGCGGAACGCTGCATGCCGGCGGCCAGATCAACGTCAGCGGCGCCACCTTTCAGACCGCCGCCATCACGGTGCAGAACAACGGGCGCCTCGACGCCTGGGCGATTTCACTCGGCAACGCCCCGCAGGTAACCTCGACGCTGACGATCACCGGCCAGGGCTCGACGGTGACGGTGATCGGCGGCCCGGTACCTGGCGGATCGCAGGTCGGCGGCTTCATCTCGGTCGGCAGCGGCTATCCGGACGGGCAGGGCACCACCGGCGTGCTGACGGTGACGGCGCAGGGGTTGCTGACCACCGCAAGCGGCTTCATCGGCACTGTCGTCGGCGCAACCGGTACTGCGAATGTCACCAACCACGGGACCTGGAACGTCACGACGACAGGCGGTCTCTCAGTCGGTGGCTTCGGCGGCAACGGGCTGCTGAGCGTGTCGGGCGGCGGCAGCGTTCAGGTTGCCGGCTACTTCCCCATCGGCGGCGGCACGCAGGGCGGCAGCGGTACGCTCTCGGTCGGTGCCGGTGGCAATGTCGGGATCATCGGCAGCACCGGCGGCATTTTCGTCGGCGGGTTCAGCGGCATTGCGCCGGGCACCCTCCAGGTCCAGGGGGCCGGCGCGCTCCTCAACGCGGGCGCCACCGGCGTCATCATCGGCTCGAGCGGCGATGCCCAAGTGGCGATCAGCCAGGGCGGCACGGTGATGACCGCGAGCGGCGTCGCGGTGGCCAATGTCGCCGGCAATGTCAGCAACCTCCTGATTGATGGGGCGGGCTCGCGGCTGAGCGCCACCAGCATCGCCAATGTGCTGATCGGCGCGCACGGGCTCGGCACGGCGACCATCTCGAACGGCGGCAGCCTCAGCTCGGAGTCGCAGATCGCCGTCGGCCAGTTCGTCGGCGGGGCCGGGCTGCTGATCGTCAATGGCGGCACCTTGTCGGCCGGCAAGGAATTCAACTTCGGCGTCGAATTCGGCGCCGCCGGCACGCTGGTCGAAAGTGCCGGCGCTCTTACCTCCGCCACCAGCATCGTCCTCGGCGTCAGCGGCACGGTGAGCCTGGCGATGAGTGGCGGGAGCGCCACCGCGCCAACGATCACCGCCGGCCTCGGTGTGGGCGCCTTCGCCACGCTGGACATCAGCGGCGGCACCCTGACGGCGACGAATGAATTCGGCCTCGCAGCCACGGGCGTCGCGCTGATGACCATGCGTGGCGGCAATGTCACCGCCGGCAGCGGCGGGTTCGAGATGTCCTCCGGGCCGAGCGCGATCAGCCGCCTCACCGCGACCGGCGGCACCCTCACCTCGGTCGGCGACATCCGCATCGGCGATTCCGGCTATGGCGCGCTCAGCCTCGCCGGCGGGACGATTTCGACCCTCGGTCTCACAGTACTCGGACAGTTGCCCGGCGGGGTCGGCACCGCCACCATGTCCGCCGGCCTGCTCTCCGGCATTGGCAATTTCATTGTCGGCGGGGATGGGTTCGCGCGGTTCGACCAGTCCGGTGGCATCGCGAGCTTCGGCGGCGCAGTGACTTTGGCGGGCAATGCCGATGCCACCGGCACGGTGAGCCTCACTGGCGGCTTCCTCACTGCCACCGGATCGCTGATGGTGGGCAATTCGGGGCTCGCCAGTTTCCTGCAATCGGGCGGCACGACAAGTTTCGGCGGCGCGATCACGATCGGCGGTAATGCGGGCAGCCTCGGCACGTTGAACCTTGCCAACAGTCTGCTGGCGACCACCGCCAATCTCTCGGTCGGCAATTCCGGCGCGGGGGTGTTCACCCAGGCGAGCGGCACGACGAGCGCCGGGGGTGCGATCCTGGTGGGGGCCAATACCGGCAGCTCCGGGCGGTTCAGCCTCGCATCCGGCCTGGTCTCGACGACCGGCAGCCTGGTGGTGGGGAGTTCGGGGTCCGGCAGTTTCAGCCAGACCGGGGGGACGACGAGCCTCGGCGGGCAGTTGCTGGTCGGCGCGAACAGCGGCGCGACGGGGGTGGTGACGCTCGGTAACGGGCTGATGTTCACTGCCAACAATATCTCGATCGCCAACGGAACCGGCTCCACGGGGCTGATGACGGTGGGCAGCGGCGGGTCGCTGGTCGGCTCGAAGCAGATCCTGGTCGGCAATAACGGTGACGGCCAACTCACCATCGCCGCCGGCGGCACGGTGCAGACCACCATGCTGCCGCAGACATCGCTGTTCGCCATCCAGATCGGCAACAGCTCCGGCACCCTGGGGCCGGCCAATGGTGCCGTGCTGGTGACTGGCACGGGGGCGCTGCTCACCGCCAACGGCAATCCGATGTCGGTCGGCCCGTCGGCGCCAAACGGCAATGTGCCGGGTTCGGGCAGCCTGACGGTGGCCCAGGGCGGCACGGTGATCGTGGGCACGCCGGACACCGCGGCCTTCAGCGCGCTGTCGATCGGCAAATACGGCACCGGGACTGTGACAGTAACCGATCCGGGATCGACGCTGACGATCAGCGGCTTCTTCTCGGTCGGGCGCGGCGGCACCGGGGTGCTGCAGGTGCTGAACCACGGCAGCGTCAATGTCGGGCTGGCGACGGCCAATGGCACCGGCATCGGCATCGGCACCGGCTCGGGCAGCAACGCGAGCGCGATCGGCGGCAACGCGCAGGTGTATGTCGCGGGCGGCGGCAAGCTGTTCCTCGACGGCAGCTCGGGCAATGCGATCCAGATCGGCGGCAACGGCGCCTCGGGCGGGATGACCGTCAGCGGCGGAACGGTGGAGTCGGGCAACCGGCTGCGGGTTGGCGTGTCGACCACAATCGGCGGCACGCTCTACGCCGGTTCCGGTGCCCTGAACGTGAGCGCGGGGGGCAGGGTACTGGCCGACGGGACCGCTATCACGGCGGCCGGGCAGGCGCCGGCACTGGTGATCGGCGACGGCAAGGGAGCGATCGGCCTGGCCAATGTCGCCGGGCCGGGGGCGGTGGTATCGGCCAATGGGCACACGATGAGCGTGGGCAATGTCGGGGTCGGCCACCTCGTGGTGGCGCAGGGCGGGACAGTGCTGAGCGGGGCGGCGTTCGCCGGCGATGCGGCGCTCGAGATCGGGCAGGCCGCCGGGTGATGATCGGCGACGCCGGCCAGGGAGAGCTGAGCCTGGCCGCCGGCGCCGTCGTCAGCGCGACCGGCGCGACCATCGGCGTGCAGGCGGGCAGCTTCGGCGAGGTGCTGGTCAGCGGCACCGGCAGCCTGCTCACCCTCGCCGGCGGCCTCAATGTCGGCGCCGCCGGGGCCGGTGTGCTGAGCCTCGCGCTCGGCGGCAAGGTGATCGCGACCTCGGTGACGATCGGCGCGACCGGCGCGGTGAACCTGCTCGGCGGCACGCTCGATCCGCCGAGCATCTTCAACGGCGGCGTCATCACCGGCTTCGGCCTGATCGAGGGGCCGCTGGTCAATGCCGGCCAGTTGATCGCCAGCGGCGGCACGCTGGTGGTGAGCGGCGATGTTTCGGGCGGCGGCACGCTGGTGCTGGGCGCCGGCGGGCTGCAACTCGATGGCGCGGTCGCGGCCGGGACCACCATCGCGTTCACCGATGGCGCCGGGACCCTCACGGTCAGCACCCCCGCCAGCTTCGGTGGCGCGATCAGCGGGTTCGCGATCGGCGACAACCTGTCATTTCTCGGCGTTACCGATGCCAGCTACAACACGATCACTCACACGCTCAGCATCACCACGGAGAGCGGGACGACCACGGTGCCGCTGGTGGCGGCCTCCGGTGCGATCCATCTCGGGGCCACCGGGAACGGGTTCCAGGTTGCCGCATGCTTCGCCGAGGGCACACAGCTGCTGACGCCAGAGGGGCGGATGCCGGTCGAGGCGATCCGCCCGGGCCAATTGTTGCGCACTGCGGATGGCGGCATCGCGCCGGTGATCTGGGCCGGGCGGCGGCGGCTCGACCTCAGGCGCCACCGGCGGCCGCAGGATGTGATGCCGATCCGCGTGCGGGAAGGTGCCTTCGCCCCCGGCGTGCCGGCGCGCGACGTGCGGCTGTCGCCGGACCATGCCGTGTTCATCGACAATATGCTGGTGCCGGTGCGCTATCTCACCAATGGTCGCACCATCGTGCAGGAGCGGGCGGCGTCGATCACCTACTGGCATGTCGAACTGCCGCGCCATGGCGTGGTGCTGGCCGAGGGGCTGCCCTGCGAGAGCTATCTCGACACCGGCAATCGCAGCGCCTTCGAAGACGGCGGCCCGGCGCTCGACCTACACCCCGATTTCGCCCGCGCCGTGTGGGCGGCCGAAGGCTGCGCGCCGCTGGTGACCGAGGGGCCGCCGGTGATCGCCGCCCGCGCGGCACTGCTCGCCCGCGCCGCTTCCCTGGGCCATGGCCGGACCCGCGACCCCGCGCTCACCGTGCTGTGCGCGGGGCGTGCGCTGCCGCTTTGCGTGGATGGGGATCTGCTGCTGGTCAGTCTCCCGCGCGGCGGCGAGCGGGTGCGGCTGCGCTCGCGCCGCTTCATCCCCGCCGAGAGCACCGCGGCGGAGACCGACACCCGCCGCCTCGGCGTTGCCGTCGCCGCGCTCTGGGCCGACGGGGTGGAAATCGCGCTCGACGACCCTCGCCTCGCCTCCGGCTGGCACGATGAAGAGCCGGAGTGGCGCTGGACGGACGGCGATGCCGGCCTTCTGCTGCCCGGCGTCCGCGACCTTGCCCTTCGCCTCGCCGCCCCCGGCACCTACTGGGCCGCCAACCGCCCCTTGCATCGCCGCGCCGCCCGGTGAAACCTGCGGGCATCGACGTGCAGGACCAACCATGACCGAAACTCTCCGCGGCGCCGACATTGTCGCCCAATCCCTCGAACGCGCCGGCGTCACCACCATCTTCACGCTCTCCGGCAACCACATCATGTCGCTGTTCGATGCGGCGATCGGCACCAGGCTGGAGCTGATCCATGTCCGCCAGGAGGCAGCCGCGGTGCACATGGCCGATGCATGGGGGCGGCTGACCGGCACGCCGGGGGTGGCGATGGTGACTGGCGGGCCAGGCCAGGCCAACGCGGTGCCGGCGCTGTTCACCGCGCTCTCGCAGGACAGTCCGCTGGTGCTGCTGGCCGGCAGCCACGCGACCTGGGAGGAGGGGCGCGGCGGATTCCAGGAGATCGACCAGGCCGCACTGGCCGCTCCGGTTTCCAAAGCGTCCTGGACCGCGACTTCGGCCGCGAGCCTTGGCATGGATGTCGCCCGCGCCTTTCGCATCGCCGTGTCAGGCCGGCCTGGTCCGGTGCATCTCAGCCTGCCCTCGGACCTGCTGGACGCCATGGTGCCGCTCGATGCCATCGTCTGGCCGAAGCCCGAGGACTTCGCCGCCGTGCCGACGCCCATGCCCGTACCGGCCGCGACCGCCGCCTTGGCGTTGATCGCCGCCGCTGCCCGGCCGCTGCTGATCGCCGGACCACAGCTTGCCACCCGCCCCGGCCGGGCGTTGCTGGCGCGGATCGAGGCGGCGCTCAACCTGCCGACCTGCATCATGGAAAGCCCGCGCGCCAGCAATGACGCCACCTGGGGCGCGCTCGGCGATGTTATCAAGCGGGCTGACCTAGTGGTTCTGCTGGGCAAGAAACTGGACTTCACCCTGAAATTCGGCGCGCCCCCGACCTTCGATGCCGCCTCCCAGGTGCTGATGATCGAGCCGGATGCCGAGACCCTCGCCCGCGGCGCCCGCGAGCTTGGCCCCCGGCTCGCCCTCGGCCTGCTCGCCGACAGCAACGCGGCCGGCGAAGCGCTGCTTGCCGGTGCCGGATCGGAAATCGGCCATCCCACTTGGCTCGCCACCGCGCGCACGCTACTGCACGCCCGCCCTGCCCCCTGGACCGACCTCGCCTCCAAGACGCCGGGCCGGCTGCACGCCATCGAGGTCGCGCGCGGCATCAAGCCCTTCGTCGATGCCGACCCCGACACCATCCTGATTTGCGATGGCGGCGAATACGCGCAATGGGCACAGAGCCTGCTGCGCTGCGAGCGCCGCCTGGTGAACGGCGTGGCCGGCGCCATCGGCGTCTCGCTGCCGTTCGCCGCCGCGGCGCGCAAAGTCGAGCCGCGGGCCCCGGTGATCGCGGTGCTCGGCGACGGCACGTTCGGCTTCCACATGGCGGAGTTCGAAACCGCCGTGCGCTGCGACCTGCCCTTCGTCGCGGTGGTCGGCACCGATGCGCGGTGGAACGCCGAACACAACATCCAGGTGCGCGACTACGGGCTGCAACGCGCCTATGGCTGCGAGCTCAATGACACCCGCTACGACCTCGTGGTCACCGCGCTGGGCGGCCATGGCGAGTTGGTCGAACGGGCGGAGGATCTGGGGCCGGCGATCGCGCGGGCGATTGCCAGCGGCAAGCCGGCCTGCGTCAATGTGATGATCGAAAGCCACGCCGCACCGACGGTGCGGGCGCGCGATCTCGCCTGAGGGATTGGGAGATGACAATGCAGGACATCACGATCGACGGCGGCAACATGGCCGCGATCACGGAATGGCAGGCGCGCTGCGACCTCGCCGCCGCGTTCCGGCTCTCGTACCGAATGAGCTACAATGTCGGGCTAGGCAACCACTTCAGCCTGATGCTGCCCGGCCATGACGACCGGTTCCTGGTCAATGCCCGCGGCCTGTTGTTCCAGGAGATCACCGCGAGCAACCTGGTGGCGGTGAAGTTCGACGGCACCGTGCTGTCGGGCAACCGGCCGGTGCGCAAGGTGGCGTGGAACATCCATGCGCCGATCCATCGCGCCAACCCCGAGGCGCGCTGCGTGATCCATTTGCATCCCCCCGCCATCACCGCCCTCTCGCTGATCGAGGATGGGCGGCTGGCGCTGGCGCATCACAACAACCTCATCGTCAATGACCGCGTGGTCTATGATGACGCGATGACCGGCCCGGCGGTGAACGACGAGGCCGAGGGCGAGCGCCTCGCCGAGGTGCTCGGCGACAAGACCATCATGGTGATGGCCAATCACGGCGTTCTGGTGGTCGGCCCCACGGTGGAGGACGCGTTCCACGAGCTCGTGGTCGTCGAAGGCACCTGCGAGAACCAGTTGAAAGCGATGTCCACCGGGCGCCAACTCCGCGAGCAGCCGGAGCATCTGCGTTGGAACATGAAGGGGCGCTGGGGCGATACCCTCGATTCACGCCTGTTCCTCGACGCCTGGCGGCGCATCCTCGACAAGGAAGAGCCGGACTACGCCACCTGAAATCTGAGGAAACATCCATGGTCGCCTTCGCCAGCCTGGGCCACGTCGCGTTGCGCGTGCGCGATATCGAGCGCTCCATTGCCTTCTATTCGCAGCGCCTCGGCATGGCCGAGATGCTGCGGCTCAACTACGACGATGGCACCCTGTTCCTGGTCTATCTGCGCATCACCGACAGCCAGTATCTCGAGCTGTTCCCCTATGGCGAGGGCGCGCACACCCCGGGCCGCGAGGTGGTGGCGATCAACCATTTTTGCCTCACCGTTGACGACCTCGAGGCCACCGTTGCAGGCCTCGCAGCCGCCGGCGTGCCGCTCACCCGTCCGCTCAAAATGGGCGTCGACGGCAATCGTCAGGCCTGGATCGAGGACCCTGACGGCACGCGAATCGAGTTGATGGAGATGGGGCGGGAGGCGTTGCAGTTCCATGCGCTCGCCGGGCTGCG
>JAPLOH010000262.1 GCA_026400845.1 Alphaproteobacteria bacterium | reverse complement strand
TGATTCTGATCTACCTCACCGTGAACCTCTCCCTCGTGGTGTGGCTGATGCGCTCCTTCTTCGCCAATACCCCCCGTGCCCTGGAAGAAGCCGCCATGATCGACGGCACCGGATTCTGGGGCGCCTTCCTGCGTATCGTGCTGCCCACCGCCGCCCCCGGCCTCGCCGCCACCGCGATCCTGTGTTTCGTCTATTCCTGGAACGACTTCTTCTTCGCCCTCATCCTCACCCGCTCGGACGCCATGACTGCGCCGGTCGCGGTGGTGAATTTCATGAACTACGAAGGCTGGGACTGGGGACGCATCGCCGCCGGCGGCACCATGGTGATGCTGCCGGTACTGGTGTTCTCGCTGCTCGTGCGCAAATTCCTGGTCGACGGCCTCACCGCCGGGGCGGTCAAGGGGTGATGGATCGTGTGGGGGGAAGGGAAGAAAGGCCAGGGCTCTGCCCTGGACCCGCAAAGGGGCCGAGCCCCTTTGAACCCATTTCGTTTAAGAGGTTCGGGAGTGGAGAGGGGGCTCTACTCCGCTGTTGCAACCATCGAGTTGAGCCCTCACTCCCGAACAATCCTTAAGTGAAGGGTTCTAAGGGCTCGGCCCTTAGCGGGGTCGAGGGGCAGAGCCCCCGCCTTCCTTCCTCCCTCCCTCCAACAAGAGCATCAACCAATGGACCTCAACGCCCGCCGCAAACTCGGCAAATCCAACCTGAGCGTCACCGCGCTCGGCTTCGGCACCGCCCCATTGGGCGGCGCGCGGGGGGTGATCCCTGAGCCCGAGGCGATTGCGACCATCAGTGCCGCCTACGACGCGGGGCTGCGGTTTTTTGACACTTCGCCGTTCTATGGTTTCGGCCGCAGCGAACTGCGCCTCGGTGCCGCCTTGCGCGATCGGCCGCGCGAGGATCTGGTGGTCTCCACCAAGATCGGGCGCTGGATGACGCCACTCAAACCGGGGCAGGATTCAGTGGTCGCACGCCCCGGCGCGCTGAAGTTCAGCCCGACCTTCGACTACTCCTATGACGGCGTGATGCGCTCGCTCGAGCAATCCTGGCTGCGGCTGGGGATGAACCGGATCGACGTGGTGTTCATCCACGACGTCGATTTCTGGACCACGCGCGATCTCGGCGTGCTGGAGCAGCGTTTCCACCAGGCCACCACCGACGGTTTCCGCGCGCTCGACGAACTGCGCAGCGCGGGGGTGATCGGCGCCATCGGCGTGGGGCTGAACGAGGCGGCGATTTCCGCGCGGTTTGTGCGGGCGATCGATCTCGACTGCGTGCTGCTGGCCGGCCGCTACACGCTGCTGGAACAGGCGGCGCTCGATGATTTCATGCCGCTGTGCGAAGCGCGCAATGTCGGTGTGGTGATCGGCGGCCCGTTCAACTCCGGCATTCTCGCCACCGGCGCAGTACCGGGGGCCAAGTTCGACTACCAGGATCCGCCGCCGGCAGTGATCGAACGGGTGAACCGCATCGAGGCGGTATGCACACGCCACGGGGTGAAAATGGCCGCCGCTGCACTGCAATTCCCGCTCGCCCACCCCGCGGTGAGCGCCACCATACCTGGCGCCATGATCCCCGCCGAGATCACCGCCAATCTCGACCTGTTCCGCACCGCGATCCCCGCCGACCTCTGGGCCGAGCTGCGCCACGAGGGGCTGCTCGACCCGCGCGCGCCGTTACCCTGATACGGCGAAGCGGGCGAAGCTGGCCGCGAGGATGATGTAAATATCCCGCTTGAACGCGGGCGCGAGCACCGGGAGTTCGGCGAGTTCCGCCCAGCGCCAGGCGTCGAACTCCGGATGCGGGTCGGCGTCGAGGCGGACGTGGTGGTCCTCGCCGGTGAAGCGCAGCGCAAACCAGCGCTGGCGCTGGCCGCGGAACTTGCCGCCGAGGGCGACGCCCAACAGCTCGGGCGGCAGGTCATAGGTCAGCCAGTCCGGGTGTTCGCCGATGATCTCCGCTCGGTCGGTGCCGATCTCCTCGGCGAGTTCGCGCAGCACGGCGCCGCGCGGGTCCTCGTCGGCGTCGATGCCGCCTTGCGGCAGTTGCCAGCCACCGGGCGCCCCCTCGGCATTGGGCAGGTCGGCGCGGCGGGCCACCAGAACGCGGCCGTCGCGGTTGAACAGCACGGCGCCGACGTTGGGCCGATAGGGCAGGGTTGCGGGGTTGATCGCGCGCATACTGGGTCCTCGGGTCATTGCTGCGGGGCGGCGATGGCGCTGACCGGCACCAGGGCGATGCCGCGCGCCGTCAGCGAGATCGCCCAGGCGGACACGCGATCGACCAACAGCGGCGCCGGGCCTTCAAGCAGGCCGAGGGCGACACCGTCGACGCGGGCGATGCGTTCGAGCTGGGCGAGTTGCTGATCGAGCTCGGCGCGCACCGGTACGGCGTCGATCACCAGGTCGATGGCACGGTACGGCGGCATTCCGGTTTTGCGCGGAGCGGCGCCGCGGGGGCGTGGATCGACGTAGAACAGGCCGCGCCGGGCGATCTCCTCGAGCATGGTGGCGTAGAGTTCGCTCATGTTGGCGTAGCGCTCGCCGTGCATGCGGTTGAGCACGGCGGTGACGCCGGCATAGCCGGTGAAGCGCGACAGCGCCCATTCCAGATTGAGCGCATTCTGCGCCGGTGCGGCGCCGGTGAGCAGCGCGTTGGCGCCGGGGTTGGCGGCGGGGTAGTCGCTCGGCTCCATCGGGATCACCGCGAGCAGCTCATGCCCGCGTGCCCGCGCCGCCTGCATCAGCCGCTCGCCGGCCCGGCTGTTGGGTGGCACGGCGAAGGAGACGGCGGGGGGCAAAGCGCGCAATGCCTCTTCGCTGTCCTTCTCGTTGGGGCCGAAATCGGCCATCAGCACGGCAATGCGCGGGCGGGTTTCCGAGGGGTCCTGCCCGGCGGCATAGGCGCGCAGCGGCATCCGCTGGTCCGCCCCGATGCGTGGCAGCATCCGGCCTTCGTAGGAGCGCGAAGGTTCCAGCAACGCGGGATCGGCGGCCGCCACCGGGGAGCCCGGACGGGGCGGCCCGGCCTTGGCAGCGGCAGGAGGCGGGGCAACGGCAGTAGGCGGGGCAGCGGCCGGAGGCGGGGCGGGTGCGGGAGTTGGCGCGGCATGCGGCTCAGCCGTTGCCACCGGTTTAGGCGCCACTTGCGGCGTCACCGGAGGGCCGAGCAGTTGCAGCGTGCCGCCGAGCGCCAGGGCGATCGCGAGTGCGCTCCCCCAGAACAGGCCAAGCGCCCGCAGCACCGGCTTTGGCCGGGAGCGGGTCGCCCTCAGCGCGCCGCCCGCTTGCCCATCGGCATCGCCCGCACCACCGCGAGTGCCTGTTGCAGCGGATAGTCGGTCTCGGGCTTGGCGAGTTCGAACGCCGGCC
>JAPLOH010000251.1 GCA_026400845.1 Alphaproteobacteria bacterium | reverse complement strand
GGAGTTCCTCGGCGCGGTCCACCACGTCGGTGTGGGGGAATTCCTTGTAGAGAATAATAATGTCGCACAGGCTGACGCGCTTCAGCGTGAGGTGGCAGTGCGGATCGAGCTCCATGCCGATCACGCAATCCGGCCCGACGATGGCGCGCACCCGCTCGGCGATGTCGCCCTCCACGTCGTCATAGCCATGCGCCACCATCGCGCCGTGCAGGCCGAGCAGCACGCCATCGAGCGGCATGGCGGCCTTCACCTGGGCGAGGATTTCGTCGCGCATGGTCTCGTAGTCGGCGCGGTTGGTGTAGCCGGCCGGCGAGGCGGCGAAGCAGCTGCCTTCGATCAGCGTGAACCCCTCCGCCGCGGCCCGCCGCCGCGCCACCCAAAGCGGCGCGGTGCACATCAGCGGCGTCGCCTCCGGGTGCTCACCTGGGCGCAGGAACACGCCGTCGCGATAACCGTCCATCGACGTCGGCAGCGGGGAGAAGGTGTTGGTCTCGGTGGCCAGCGTGCAGGCGAAAATGCGCATCGGGCGGCTCCTCAAAAGAACGTCCGCACGGCGGACACCACGTTGTAGGCGTCATCGACGACGTAAATCACGTTCCATTTGTCGAACGTGAGGCAGGGATGCGAGACGCCGAAAGAGACGAGATCGCCCACCGCGAGCGGCGAGTCATGCGGCACCGTCATGTGGGTGTGCTGATCGTTCATCCCGGCGCAGACATGCCCGGGCGGCACCCGGGCCGGCGCGTTCATGCCGGCGCGAAACCAGGTCTCGGGCAGCGGCATGGTGTCGGACTGGGTGTCACGCGCGCCCATAGTGAGCAGCACCTTGCCGGGCTCGGGGCGGGACTGCACGTAGGCCCAGACCTCGATCGCCGACACCAGGCCGCCTCCCACAGCCGCGTGCGGCGTGCGTTCGACGATGTCGGCGAAGGCGTTGCGGTAGCGGGCGGAATCATGGCTGAGGTAGCAGCCGCTGCGGATCACCACCTTCACCGGCCGTGTGAGCCCTGAATGGCTGAAGCGGGCCAGCACCATGTCGTAGAAGGCCGATCCGCCGGCGGTGAGGATCACCTCCCCCGCAGCGAACAAATCCTCCGCCTCGCAGTCCTGCGCGAGGCCGACCAGCAGGTCGAGGAACTCCCTCACCTTGCCCTCGATCTCCGCCCGGTTGGCGCCGCCGAATAGGCCCTCGAACCCCTCCACCCCGCGCAGCGCGAGATAGGGAGAGGCCGCCTTCACCGCGCGGGCGACGGCAAGGCCCGCCGCGCGATCGCGCACCCCGGTGCGCCCGCCCGGCGAACCGCCTTCCAGGAACACCTGCAGTGGCCGGCCGATATCGGCGGCGCGGGCCGCATCGGCCAGCATGCGCACGCCGGTTTCGGAGTCGACCAGGCAGTAGAAATCGAAGCCGGGATCGCGCTTCAACTCGCCCAACACCCAGTCGATCGCGTGGCGGCCGATCAGCTGGTTGGCCAGCACGATGCGCTGCACGCCGTGCGCGCGGGCGACCTGCAATTGCTGGGGCGTGGCGAGCGTGATGGCCCAGGCGCCGTCATCGAGCTGGCGCTGGAACAGCTGCGGCGCCATCGTCGTCTTGCCGTGCGGCGCGATCACCGCGCGGGAGCGGGTGAGAAAATCGCGCATCCAGGCGCTATTATGGGTGAGCGCGCTCTCCTTCAGCACCGCGATAGGCATGTTGAGGTCCTCGCGCAGCACGTTCCAGCCTTTGGCCCCGATGGCATCGAGGCGGAACGGCGTGGTGCCGCCGGGAATGCCCTTGCTGCGATCATCGAGCGGGCTGGCGGCAATGGCATCGAGGTTCATCATGTCTCTCCCACAAATATTCGTGTTTTTGAGCAAGGAAGGAGATTCACCACAGAGGCACAGAGGTCAGGGAGAAGAAAGGGTTGAATCATGCTTCCTTGCCCCGCTTCTCCCTGCCCTCTGTGTCTCTGTGGTCCAACTTCCTACTCACTTGAGCGATGCGATCGCTCGGGCAATGTCGTCGGCCTGGGCGTCGGTGATCGCCATCGGGTTGAACAGCAGCACGCCCTCATCGGCGCGGCCCATGCCACAGGCGATCGAGGGGTCGCCGGCAAGCAGCTTGGCCGCCACGGCCCGTGCCCCCTCGCCGACCTTCCAGGCCAGCATCGGCACCGGGCCGCTGGTGAGCGACAGCCCCTTCCCGCCCGCGCCCAGCATCCGCGTGGCGCGGCCCAGCAGGCGGGCGTGGCGCGCCTCGGGCGGCTCGGCGACGAAGCGGTTGAGCGCGGTGATCAGCCCGGCGATCTCCTCCTTGCCCACCTTGCAGGAGCGCCCGATGCCATGATGCGGCAGGCCGCGCAGCTGGCCGAGCATGGCGAACTCGCGCGGCGGCGCCCAGGTTTCGACGTCGACATCGAGGTCCAGCATCTGCAACAGCGCGGAGCCGACAAGATCGGCCCGCCCGGCCAGAATGCCCGAGGATTGCGGCCCGCCCAGCGCCTTGCCGCCGCTGAAGCAGACGAGATCCGCCCCCTCTTCCAGATAGTCGCGCAGATTGCTGGCGGGCGGCAGCTGCGCCGCGGCATCCACCAGCACCGGCAGCCCGTGCCGCCGCGCTACCCCGGCGACCTCACGCAGCGAGGGTTTGGACTGGGTTTGCGCCAGATAATAAATGCCGGCGGTATTCGGCCCGATCGCCTCCTCGATCTCCCAGGACGCCGCATCGCGCACGCCGGGGCCGGAATAGCGGTCGGGGATGCCGACCTCCACCAGCTTGCCGCCGGCCACCACGATGGCGCGGTCGTACATGTTGCGCTGGCTGCGCACGACGATGAATTCCCGCCGCCCATCGGTGACCTCGGGCAGGCGGTTCATCTTGCCGGGATCGAGCCCGGCGAGGCAGGCGCCGGCGCCAAGCAGTACGGCGGCCGAGGCGCCCGAGGTGACGATACCGGCCTCCGCCCCCGTTGCGGCGCGGATCGCCCGGCAGGCGGCGGCCTGCATCTGCACCATGTCGACGCAGGCGAGCGAGGCCTGCCGCATCGCCTCCGCCACCTCCGGCGCCATGATGCCGCCGGAGAGGCGCGTCACCGTGCCGGCCGCATTGATCAGCGGTTTGACGCCAAGCTCATCGTAGATCATCCGATCCTCCCTCACCCGCTTGCCGCCACAAGGTTGCCCCCCAAGGTTGCCCACCGGACGCTTCGCCGACAGGATGCCCCGATGTTCACCGCATTGCCACCTCCCGAGATCATCGCCGCCCTGCGCCGCATGGGGTTCGCCGATGCGGCGATCACCGGCGAACCACTGACCGGCGGCGTCTCCTCCGATATCTGGCGGATCGACCTGCCCACTGGTTCCATCTGCATCAAGCGGGCGTTGGCGAAGCTGCGTGTGGCGGCGGATTGGCGCGCGCCGGTGGAACGCAACATCTACGAGGCCCGCTGGATGCGACGAGCCAGCGAGGCCGTTACCGGGGCGGCGCCCGCAATCCT
>JAPLOH010000332.1 GCA_026400845.1 Alphaproteobacteria bacterium | reverse complement strand
CGATGCCAGCTCGGCCGCCAGCGAGAAATCCGACGCACCCGTCGATCCGCGCCCCCATATCGATCTGCTCGCCGCGACCGCCGGCGGGGCGCCCAACGTGATCAGCCTCGTCGTCACCCGGGCCGACCGCCAGGGGGTCAAGGAGATCGACGACGCGATGGTGCTGATGCATTTCGACCTCGCGCAGCAGCTGCTCTACGGGCGCGGCGAGAAGCGCGCCATCGCGATAGTACTGCAACTGCACAGTACCACCGACATGGCGGCCGCCAAGGCCCGCATCAACGAGATCATCCGGACGAAGAACCTCGATCTCGAGGTGCGAGACTTCACCGAGATCGTGCCATTCTACGGCCAGGTGCTCGGCATGTTCGGCGCCATTTTCACTTTTATCGCCGCTATCATGGGGGTGATCGTGCTGTTCACCGTCGTCAACACCATGGGCATGAGCGTGATGGAGCGCACGTCGGAAATCGGCACCGCGCGCGCCATCGGGCTGCGCCGCGGCGGCATTCGCCGGCAGTTCCTGCTGGAGGGGATGATCCTTGGCGCCCTTGGTGCGACCGTCGGCATTCTCCTGGGGATCGGGATTGCCATAATCGTCAACCGCTCCGGCCTCACCTGGCTGCCGCCCGGCCAGTCCGCCCCTTCGCCCCTCGCGGTGGTGATCGATGGGATGTGGAAGCTGCACGGCGGCATCTGGATCGGGCTTATGGTGATGACCACGATTGCCGCCCTGCTCCCCGCCAACCGCGCCGCCCGCCTGCCGGTGGTCGATGCGCTGCGTCATGTATAGGAGCCGGACCATGCACCGCCGCAGCTTCCTCGCCGCCCCCACTCTTCTGGCGTCACCTGCCCTGCTGACCGTGTCGTCGGCGCTGGCGCAAACCACCCCGATCGCGCCCCAGGCGATGGTCGCGGCGGCGGATGCGATCCGCAATCCCGGCCAGCCCTTCCGCGTCACCTCCACCCTCACCGACTACGTCGGCGGCCGCCCGCGCGACAAGGTGGTGCTGGTGGTGTTCGCCCGCGAGGACAAGAAGACCGGCCAGTTCAACAACCTGGTCCGCTACGTCGAACCGCCGCGCGACGCCGGCAAGCTGGTGCTCTATGCCGGCTCGACGCTGTGGTTCTACGATCCCGCCTCCAAGGCCGCGGTGCGCATTTCGCCGCAACAGCGCCTCACCGGCCAGGCCTCCAACGGTGACGTGCTGACGATCAACATGCAACGCGACTACAAGGCCGCCATGGTCGGCCCCGAGGCCTTGCAGGACGCCGACCGCCAGAGCCGCAATACCTGGCATCTCGACCTCACCGCGTCGGGCCCAGACGCGATCTACAGCCGCATCGAGATGTGGCTGGAGCAGGGCACCCACCGGATGGTGAAGGGCAAGTTCTACTCCGACAGCGGCCGGCTGCTGAAAATCGCCTATTACCGCAAATACATCGAGCAACTCGGCGTGCAGCGCCCGAGCGAGACCATCCTGATCGACGCGGTGGACAGTTCGCTCGTCACCACCGTCGGCTCGTCGGACATGCGGCCGCAGGAGATCCCGGATGCCTGGTTCCAGCGCGATTATTTGCCGCGGCTGAAAATCGAGGGATGAGGGGCGCAGCCGCGCTGGCCGTCCTCGCCCTGTGTGTCGCGGGGCAAGCGCTGGCGGATGAGAACACCGATCTCGACATGATCCCCACTGGCGTCAACGAGGCGCCGGCCACCCCGCCGCCGGCCGCGGTGGCGCGGGACCGGATCGCGATCGAGACCGCCGGCAGCATGGGCGCGCTGCGCGGCGGCATGGTGGTGCCGCAGCCCGGCGCCACCCCCGCCCGCTACCAGCTCCGCACCAGCCTCGACGGACGCTGGCAGTGGGACCTCGGGCACGACGTCGCGGTGACCCTCTCCAACCGGATCAGCGTCTTCGCGCGGGACGGCCAGGCAATCGGCGAGGGGCGGACGGCGAGCAACGATCTGCGCGAGGCCTATGTGACGTGGGAGCCGGCCGCGCGGACCTACGTGGAGGCCGGTCGGATCAACCTGCGCAACGGAGTCGCCCTCGGCTTCAACCCGACGGATTTCTTTCGCGCCCGTTCCGCGGTCGATCAGGCCAGCGCCGATCCTTCCGCGCTGCGCGAAAACCGGCTGGGCACGGCGATGATCCGCACCCAGCATATCGCCGATTGGGGCACGGTCAGCCTCGCTTATGCCCCTCGCCTGTACGATCCCACCCGGCTCGGCCAGGGCGCCACGGTGCCGCTTGATCCGCATTTCGACCGCACAAACGCGCGCGAACGTATGCTCGCCACCCTGCATGTCGATGTCGGTGATGTCGCGCCCGAGTTGCTGCTGATGAAGGACGGCGAGCGGACGCGGATCGGCGCCAATATCTCCGCCCCGATTGGGCAGCGCGTGGTGGCCTACGCCGAATGGTCCGGCGGCGCACGGCAGAGCCTGATCGCCGAAGCCGTCGCCTATGGCGTGCGCACCGGCACGCTGCCGGCCGGCGTGCCGGTGCTGCCGCCCTCCGGGACGGGTGAGCGGTTCAGCAATGATCTCGCGGTCGGGTTCTCCTGGACGGGGGATTCGAAGCTCACCGTCAACGTCGAGTATTTGTTCCACGAGGCCGGGCTGTCACGCACGGATTGGCGGCGCTGGTACACGCTCGGGCGCACCTCCCCGGCGCTGGCCGGTGAGATGTGGTATCTGCGCGCCTACGCCGCCGACCAGCAGACGCCTGCCGCGCGCCAGCAGCTGTTCCTGCGCGCCAATCTGCCGGACGCCATCACGCGCGACATCGACCTCACTGCGCTCACCTTCATCAACCTCGATGACGGTTCGGCGATGGCGCAGGTCTCCTCGACATGGAACATCGACCGGCACTGGACCGCCGGCGCTTTTCTCACCGGCAATTTCGGCCCGCCCCGCAGCGAGCACGGCAGCCTAAAGGCTGCCGCGTCCGCGACGGTGCAGGTGCAGCGGTTCTTCTAGGACTCGATAATCCGCGCCCCGTCCTGCAGCGCCTTCCAGGAGGGGAAATATGTCGCCCCGGCCTTCACCTGCGCTTCCGCCCCGGCCTCGGCAGCCTGGATCGCGCGGAGTTTCACCAGCACCGCCTCGGCGCGGTCGAGCGGGATCACCACCACGCTGTCGGCGTCGCCCACCACGATATCGCCGGAGCGGACATGCACACCGCCCAGCACGACCGGAGCGCCGACGGTGCCCGGCCCGTTGGCGGCTGGCGAATTCGGCGAGATTCCCATGGCGAACAGGGGCAGGCCAGTGGCGATGATGCCCGCCTTGTCGCGGGCCAATCCGTCGGTCACGAAGGCCGCGATACCCTTGTTGCGCATCATCCCGGCGGCGAGATCGCCCATCACCGCGGTGCCGGTATACCCGTCGTTGGCGCACATGATGACGTCACCCGGCTGCGCCTCCAGCGCGGCGCCGATCATGCCAACGATGTCGGCGGGGTAGGAGTGCGCCGTGAGCGCCGGGCCGACGAAGCTGGCATTAGCCGGGTCGAGCGGCTTGATCCGCCAGTCCACCGCGCCGCGCCCCTCCATGGCATCGGCGAGATGGGAGGTCTGGGCGCCGCGAAAGGCATCGAGCAGCGCCTTGTCGGGGCGGCGAAAACCGCGGTGAATGGTGAGCAGCGGCGGATTCTCGATCATGTCTGTTTCCTCCTGGATCGCCGCCAGACTATGCAGGGAAGCCGCAGACCGGAACCCCACATGATCGGCATGGAGACCAGCGCGATCAATGACCCGCATCGAATGGCCGACATTGGCCCTGACACTCCTGATCTACGGCGCCTGGCTGGGGTTGACATGGCATACCGCCGATTTGCCATGGTGGGCCGCCTGCCCCGCCGGCGCCATTCTCATCGCCTGGCACAGTTCGTTGCAACATGAGCTGATCCATGGCCACCCGACGCGCATCCCCGCGATCAACCACGCGCTGGCCAGCGCGCCGCTCGCGTTCTGGCTGCCATTCCCGATCTATCGCGACACCCATTTGCAGCATCACCGCAACGAGCATCTCACCGATCCGCTGGAGGATCCTGAGTCGCGCTACGTCACATCAGCCGCCTGGGAACGGTTCGGGCCGCTGCGTCGCGCGGTGCTGAATGCGCAGATGACGCTGGCTGGCCGGATGCTGATTGGGCCGTTCTGGTCGATCGGCAGTTTCCTGATCGAGGAGGCAGCACTGCTGCCGCGTTCGGCCGAACGGCGACGGATCTGGGCGTCGCATATCGTGCTGTGCGGTCCCGTGGCGATCTGGCTTGGGGCAGTGTGCGGGATCGGGCCGGTGTACTACGTCTTCGGCATGGTGCTGCCGGGCACTGCGCTGCTGCTGATCCGCTCCTTCGCCGAGCACCGCGCCGCGGCCGCCCCGCAACGGCGGACGGCGGTGGTCGAGGGCTCATGGATCCTCGGGCCGCTGTTCCTGTTCAACAACCTGCACGCCGCCCACCACAATGCCCCCGGGGTTGCGTGGTATCGCCTGCCCGGCTGGTATCGCGACAATCGCGCGGACCTGCTGCGCGGCAATGGCGGCCTCGTCTATCACGGCTATGCAGACCTCGCGCGGCGCTTCCTGTTCCGCCGCCACGACACCCCGGCGCTACCGAGCCGGGGGTGACGCCTGGCTCCGCACGCCGAGGATATGGGCGAGCGCATGGGTCAGTTCCGGCCGGTTCAGGGTGTAGATGTGGAATTCGTCGATGCCGTTGGCCTGCAACAGGCGCACCTGCTCGGCCGCGACTATCGCCGCGATCATGCGCCGCAGGTCGGGGTCCTCGTCGGTGCCCTCGAACATGTGGCCGAGCCAGGACGGCAGGCTGACGCCGGAGAGTTCGGAGAAGCGTTTGGCCTGGGCGAAATTGGTCACCGGCAGGATGCCCGGCACGATCGGCGCGGTGATCCCGGCGGCGAGGCACAGGTCGAGGTAGCGCAGGAAGGTCTCGGTCTCGAAGAAATAATTGGTGATCGCCCGCGTGGCGCCGGCGTCGAGCTTGCGCTTGAGGTTGTCGATATCGGCCAGCGGGCTTCGCGCGGCGGGATGGACATCCGGGTAGGCGGCGACGGAAATCTCGAACGGGGCAACCTTGGCAAGCCCGGCGACCAGGTCCACCGCATAGGCATAGCCCGCGGGATGCGGCACATAGGCGCCGCCGCCCGGCACATCGCCGCGCAAGGCGACGATGTGGCGCACCCCGGCATCCCAGTATCCCCGCGCGATATCGTCGATCTCGCCGCGCGCGGCGCCGACGCAGGTCAGATGCGCCGCGGGCGTCAGGCTGGTCTCGCGGGCGATGCGGCTGACCGTGGCGTGGGTGCGCGCCTGGGTCGATCCGCCGGCCCCGTAGGTGACCGAGACGAAGCGCGGCGCCAGCGGCGCGAGGCGGTCGATACAGTGCCAGAGCTGCGTTTCCATCGCATCGCTCTTGGGCGGCATGAACTCGAAGGACAGCTGCGGCGGCGGATGCTCGGCGCTGCGCACCGGCAGGGGGCCGATCCGCGCGCCGGTAAGCCAGCGGGACAAGGTCGGGCGCGCCATGGGGGACGAGTTGTTCATCCCCCTAATTTGATCCTCCGCGCGCCGGTTGCAAGCGCGAGATGTGATATCGAAAGCGCCAATCTGGTCAATAATTCATTCATCTACCCCTGGCCTACTGCCGTATGCATGCCGACATGACCGACTCGTCAAACCTAACCCGCTTCCCCGACCACGCCATTGAGCAGTATGACGGCACGCTCATGCCGGTTCGCGGCAGCATCACATGGTCGAGGGTATCGATGCGCCTGTCCGTTCGCCCGCTTGTCGCCGCTTTCACCACATTCTGCCTCGCACTGGCCGGCTGCACGATGCCGCCACCCGTCAACGACCCCGACGCGGTGGCCGAATACAACGAAACCAACGACCCGCTGGAGCCCACCAACCGGGTGTTCTACGCCGTCAACGACGCGCTCGACACCGTGATCCTGCGCCCGATCGCGCTCGGCTATCGGGCGGTTCTGCCCAGCCCGGTGCGGACCGGCGTGCATAACGTGCTGAACAACCTCGGCACCCCCGTGACCCTCGCCAATGATCTGATGCAGGGCAACACGCGCCGCGCCGGCGACACGATGAGCCGCTTCCTGCTCAACACCACGCTCGGCGTCGGCGGACTGATCGACGTCGCGACCGAACGCGGCATCCTCGACCACCCCGCCGATTTCGGCATGACGCTCGCGGTATGGGGCGTCGGCGACGGGGTGTTTCTGTTCCTGCCGGTGCTCGGCCCGACCGGCCCGCGCGACGCGGCGGGCTTCTCGGTCGACTCCTTCGTGCTCGACCCCTGGGGCTGGGTCGGCAAAGGCAATACCGTGCGCAACCTGCGGATCGCGCGAACCGGACTGTCAGCAGTGGATGCGCGCGTGGCGGTACTGGACGATTTCGACAAGGTGAAGGCCCAAGCGCTCGACCCCTATGCCACCATTCGCAGCCTCTACCGGCAATATCGCACCAAGCAGATCGACGATGCGCGCGGCGATGTAACGCCACAGGCCGTGAAAAAGTCACCTTGATCACCCACAATGGCCGCCGTCGCCCTCCAACCGGTAAGATCGCCATGCTGAACCGCCGTCTGCTGTTGCTCGCCTCCGTTTCCGCGCTCCTGACCGCCGGGTCCGCCCGCGCCGATGCGGCGGACACCGCCCAGGCACTGGTCGAGAAGCTCAGCCGCGAACTGGTCGGCGTCGTTAACGGGCCAGGTAGCGCTACGGATAAGCAGGCCGCGCTGGAGAAGCTGATCGACCGGGACGTCGATATCCCCACCGTCGCCCGCTTTTGCCTCGGCCGCTTCTGGCGCACCGCGACGCCGGACCAATTGAAGGCCTACGGGGACTTGTTCCGCGCCGTGCTGGTGAAAAACATCACCAGCAAGGTCGGCGAATACCAGGGCGTCACCATGACGGTCGGCAAGGCGCAGGCGCGCGAGGAGGATGTGCTGGTAGGCAGCGTCGTCACCCGGCCGAACAACGCGCCGAACCGGGTCGATTGGGTGGTGAGCGCTGCCAGCGGCGCGCCCCGGATTATCGATGTGGTCGCCGAGGGAACCAGCCTGCGGCTGACTCAGCGCAGCGACTATTCAGCCTTCCTGGTGCGCAACAGCAACGACGTCCAGGCACTGATCGACGCCATGCGCCGGCAGGCCAGCCAGCCCGGCTGAGCCGCTTGGGTCAGCCCGGCTGATAGCGGGCGGCAGACGGAAGCAAGCGCTTCTTTTTGAAAAAAGAAGCAAAAACTTTTTATCCGTTGGCTTCGCACTCTCCGTGGAGAGTATGGAGCAAACGGATAGAAGTTTTTTGGTTCTTTTTTTCAAAAAAGAACCGCTTCTCTTCCCTACCCGACAACCACACGCCGCCCTCCGGCCTCCATTAACCGCGCGCTGATCATCCGCTTGAACGGCGGCAGCAGATTGCCGAGCCGCAGCACTGCGTCGCGCGCCAGCCGCGCCGGCATCCGTTCATCGGCGTAGAGCCGGGCGGTCGCGTTGGTCGCGGCATAGGTGGGAAACGTCGCCAGCCGGTGCTCACGCTCGTAGCTGCTCAGCAGGGGGCCGGCACCGATGTCGCCCCCCTTCCCCGCCGCCACGCGGACGCGGCGCGCCAGCGACGCGGCGCCGCGCAGGCCGAAATTGAACCCGTGCGCTGTCACCGGATGCATACCCACCGCCGCATCGCCCATCAGCGCAAACCGCGTGCCGACAAAGCGCTCGGCATAGACGGTGACCAGCGGATAGGCATGGCGCGTGCTGATGAGACGCATCTCGCCGAGGCGGCAACGGTAGCGTCGTGTGGCTTCAGCGGAGAACGCGTCCTCGTCCATCGCCATAATCGTGTCCATCTCGCGCGCCGGCAGCGTGAGCACGAAGGAGGAAGCGCGGCCATTGATCGGCAGCATGGCGATGGTCTGGCCGTAATCGAACCACTCGGTTGCCACATGGTCGTGCTCCAGTTCATGGGAGACCCGGCAGACCATCATCACCCGGCCGAAATCCTGCATTTTCGCCGGAATGCCCTGGCGGCGGCGCAGTTCGGAGAACCGCGTATCGGCGGCGACCACAAGGCGAGCGCCGAGCACCCGCCCATCGGCGAGGCGCACCTCGCAGCCCTGTTCGGCGGTCTGCACCCCGCTCACCGACGCTCCGGAGAGCAGCGTGACATCCGGCGATGCGGTCGCGGTCAAATAGACGGCGCGGCGGATGAGGTGATTGGCGACCAGGTAGCCGAGCGGCTCGCCGGTGCGCCGGCCAGGATCGAAGCTCATGGTGTAGGAGGAGCCGCCGTTCAGCACCTGTGCCTCGCGCATCGCCGAGACATGCTCTTCGGGGATGTGATCCCAGGCCCCGAGTTCCCGGAGGGCAGCGACGGAACGATGGGTGAGGGCAATCTCGCGGCCATCGAAACCCGGTGCCGCAAGGTCATTTTCCGTCTGGCGCTCGACCACGGCGACGCGCAGGCCGCTGCCGGCAAGGGCCGAGGCGAAGCTCAACCCGGCCGGGCCGCCGCCGGCAATGACGATGTCGAATTCCATCCGTTGTACTCCAAGTCATCCACCGGCCATGCGCCGGGCGGCCGGATAGGGCCGTGCCGCGGATATGGGGGTATACTCGCTGTTTGTCGACGGGCGCTCGTGCGAGGAACAGCGGGCGAGCCCGCTATCATCCGCCCCAAAACCCCTTGACGGGCGCGCCCGCTCCGCCATGGTCCAGCCAACCCGAGAGGACTACCATGACCCAGCGCATCAGCATCGGACGCCGTCCCCTCATGCTCGCCACACTCGCCACCGTACTACCGACCGCCACTCGCGCCGCCGAGATGCCGCCGATTATTTTCGTGCACGGCAATGGAGATACCGCGGGCCTGTGGATCACCACCATGTGGCGCTTCGAGAGCAACGGATACAATCGCGACCGGCTTTTCGCGCTCGATCTGCGCTACCCCCAGGCCTCCTCGGTCTATGACAAGGCGCAGCCCGGCCGCTCCACCGCCGATGAGGTGATGCAGCAACTCGCCGCCGAGGTTACCCGCGTGAAGGCACTCACTGGCGCTGCCAAGGTCGTGCTGGTTGGGCAATCGCGCGGCGGCAACACCACGCGCAACTATGTCCGCAATGGCGGCGGGGCGGCCCACGTCTCGCTGCTGGTCACCTGCGGTGCCGTCAATCACGGCGTACTGGTGTCCGACAAGATGCTGATCGGCAGCGAGTTCAACGGCGCCTCGCCCTTCATGCGCGGCCTCAACGGCCCGCCGGGCGAGGTGGTGGCAGGCGTGCGCACGGTCACCATACGCAGCGACAGCAACGACAAATACGCCCAGCCCGACGGCGCCTATCTCGGCATGAAGGGCGTGCCCACCGGCGTCGGCTTCGACGGGCCCGCGCTGGCTGGAGCGGAGAACCACGTGCTGCCCGGCGCCGATCATCGCGAGGCCGGCTACGGGCTGGCCACCCTGGCGCCGCTCTATCAGGCGATCACCGGCGTTGCGCCCACAACACTCGCCATCACGCCCGAGGCCGCCCCGGTGCTCGACGGCAAGGTGAGCGGCTTCGAGGCCGACGCGCCGACCAATATCGGGGTCGATGGCGCGCGGGTGACGATCTGGCGTGTCGATGCTGCCACCGGCGAGCGCCAGGGGGGCGCGGTGCATGACCGGATCACCGGCGAGGACGGCATCTGGGGGCCGTTCACCGCCGACCCCAAGGCGTTCTACGAGTTCGTCATCGCCGCCTCCGGCTACCCGGTGACCCACATCTACCGCGCGCCCTTCCCACGCTCGTCGGCGATTCTGCATTTGCGCCCGCAGCCCTTCGCCAAGGGCGACACCGATGCCGCGGCTACGCTCTACATGTCCCGCCCGCGCGGCTATTTCGGCGGCGGGCGCGACAAGGTGCTGATCAATGCTCAGCCGGTCGCCGACGTGCCGCCGGGGGTGCCGACGGTCTCCACCACCAGGCTGCTGGGCGAGCCCGGCAAGACCGTGATCGGTACGTTCAACGACGAAACCATCCCCGCCCGCACCTGGCCAACCGCCTCGGGCCACATCACCGTCATCGAAATCACCGGCTGAACCCATGCGGATCGTCACCGAGACCACGGCCGGGCGGATCAGCGGCTATACCGCGCAAGGGGTGATCGCTTTCAAAGGCATCCCCTACGCCGCCGCCCCCGTGGCCCCGAACCGCTTCAAGGCGCCGCTGCCGGTGGCGCCGTGGGCGGGAGTGCGCGATGCCGTCAGCTTCCCCCTTCAGGCGCGGCAGATCCTGTTCCCCTTCCTCGACCCCGCCCAGGCCGACAATCCCTCACATGGTGCCTCGCTCGAATTCCACCGAGGGGTGGAGACCAAGCCGATCCCTTACGGCGAGGATTGCCTGGCACTGAACGTCTGGACACCTTCGACCGGCGGCAAGCGGCCGGTGATGGTGTGGTTGCACGGCGGCGGCTTCGCAGCCGGCTCCGGCTCCTGGGGTTGGTGGACCGGCGAGGACCTCGCGCGGCATCAGGACGTGGTAGTGGTGACGCTGAACCACCGGCTCAACATCTTCGGCTTCCTCTACCTCGATGAGCTCGGCGGCGCCGCGCATGGGCTCGCCGCCAATGCCGGGATGCGCGACATCGTCGCCGCGCTCGAATGGGTGCGCGACAATATCGGCAGCTTCGGCGGCGATGCCGACAACATCACCATTTTCGGTCAGTCTGGCGGCGGCATGAAGGTGGCGGCGCTGTTGGCGATGCCCGCCGCCCTGGGCCTGTTCCACAAGGCTATCGTGCAATCCGGTCCCTTCCTGCGCGCCGTGCCGCGCGCCCGGGCGACGGGGGCCGCGGAGCAGGCACTGCACCGGCTTGGCATCAAGCCGGGCCATCTCGAAGACCTGCAAACCGTCTCCGACGACGCCATTCTTGCCGCCTTCGCCGCC
Organism: Alphaproteobacteria bacterium; assembly: GCA_026400845.1. GTDB lineage: Bacteria > Pseudomonadota > Alphaproteobacteria > Acetobacterales > Acetobacteraceae > CAIYPH01. The sequence goes on along the minus strand of JAPLOH010000332.1, from coordinate 10,547 downwards.
GCCCGCGAGGGGGCGCCTGGGGTGCTCCGCCAATTCGCCCCGGTGATCGACGGCGCCACGTTGCCGGCCGACCCGTTCGAGCCCGCCGCCACGCCGCTCGCCGCCGACATCCCCATGCTGATCGGCGCCACCAGCGAAGAAGTCACCAGCCTTACCGGCTTCGGCGACCCATCGATCTTCGCGCTGCGCGCCGATAAACTCCCCCGCCGTGTCGCCGAGGCCTGCGACACCGACATCGCCACCGCCACATCCCTCATCGGCACCTACCGCGCCGGCCGGCCCAAGGCGACGCCGGCGCAGCTCTACGCCGCAATCGTGTCGGACCGCCGATTCGGCCAAGGCAGCATCACCCAGGCCGAGCGCCAATCCGCCCACGCCCCCGTCTACGCCTATCGGCTGACCTGGCAGAGCCCGGTGCAGGGTGGCCGGATGGGGGCGCCGCACAACCTCTGCCTGCCCCTCGTGTTCGGCCGCGATCGGGCGCCCGGCGTTACCGGCGACGGCACCGCCCACCATGCACTGGCCACTGCGATGCAAACCGCGTGGGCGCGTTTCGCCCGCAGTGGTGATCCCAACCATGACGGCCTGCCGGAGTGGCCCCCTTTCGAGCCCACCCGCCGTGCCACAATGATCCTCGATGCCGAGTGCCGCGCCGTCGATGACCCCGATAGATCCGAGCGGATCGCCCAGGAGAGCCTGCCGCCGCGGCTGTAGCTGCCCGCCATCGGTAAGGGCAGCAACGCCGAACCCGATTCGCCAACTGCGAGCAAGTCTGCCTACGATGCGAGTGTGCAGGTCTTGCTGGGATCGGGGTGCACGCGCCGGCCGGCAATTGCTGAACCGGCCGATGTGCCAGACGAGATGATTTCGCCACCTTCGTGCAAGGTCGTGCCTGCTTTCGAAACAAGGAAGGAGACATAGTGCAATGACGCTGATCGTACGTAAAAGAACACTGGCACTGCTTGCTGCCGGTATGTTGCTCGGAGGCCTCGCGACGCACTCGGCGAGCGCCCAGACGGCTCCATCCAACATCATGGCCGATATCGTCAAGCGCGGCACCGTCAGGATCGCGACCATCGCCGGCAATCCGCCGTACAGCTCGGTGAGCCCGAGCGGCGAGCCGCAGGGCTACGACGTCGAGATCGGCAAGCTGATCGCCGCGGCCCTCAAGGTGAAGCCGGAGTGGGTGATCGTCGATACCCCTGGCCGGATCACCGCGCTGCAGACCCGCCGCGCCGATATCACCCTGGCGAACTTCACCAACACCATCGAGCGTTCGACGGTCATCGCCTTCACCCGGCCCTACCTGATCGTCGGCAGCAGCTTCATGGTGAAGAAGGACTCGCCGCTGCAAACCGCCGAGCAGCTCAACGATCCCAAGTACAAGGTCAGCGGCCCGCGCGGCGGCACCTTCGAGCCGATCGCCGCCAACACCGTGCCCAAGGCGACGGTGCTGCGCTTCGATACGGTGCAGGACGCGCTACTGGCGCTGCGCTCCGGCCAGGCTGACGCCAATCTCGGCGACAGCCTGCAAATCGCCGCGACGATTTCCGCCAGCAACGGGGCGATGCGCGCATTGCCAGGCAACTGGTCCTACGAGGAAATCGCCGTCGGTCTGCCGGCCGGCGATGCCGACTGGTTCCGGATCATGGATGCCTGGGTCCGCCAGTTCAACGGCTCCGGCGACAACGCCCGCCTGTTCAAGAAGATCTTCGGCTTCGACATGCCGCCGCTGCAATAAGCCGGACCGGTGCCGCCCAGCAGGGGCGGCACCGGCCCCATTGCGCTTGCCGGAAGAGCAACATGTACCAGTTCAATCTCAGCGCCACGAAATCCTACATGGAGGTGCTGCCCGCCGCGGTCGTCACCACGCTGCTGCTGAGCGGCCTGGCCATTCTCGCGAGTATATTCGTTGGCATTGCCGGCGCCTTGTGCCGCACCAGCAATGTCCGCGTGCTGCGCTTCATCGGTGGCGCCTATGTCGAGCTGTTGCGCAATATCCCGCTGCTCATCGTGATCTATCTGGTCTATTTCGGCTTGGCGCAACTCGGCCTGCGGATCAGTGGCTTCACCTCGGCGCTGATCGCGTTGACCTTGAATGCCGGCGCCTACATGACCGAGATGATCCGCGGAGGCCTCGCCGCCATCGGCAAGGGACAGTTCGAGGCCGCGCGTTCGCAGGCGATGACAGCGCCGCAGATCTACCGCTACATCGTCATGCCGCAGGTGTTCCGGATCATCTACGCCCCCTTCGGCAATCTCTGCATCGGCATCGTGCTGGGTTCTGCGTTGGCCTCCATCGTCGGCGTCGAGGATGTGACGAGCTGGATGCATACGGTAGGCAGCAATTCGTTCCGCTATCTCGAAGCGTTCCTGATGGCCGGTGCCATCTATCTGGCGCTCGCGCAAACCATCAACCTGTTGCGGATCGGGACCGGACGCTGGCTGCTCAGCCACTCCCCCTCCGCCACTCGCCAATAGCAGCACCATGCAGTTCGACGACAACGTAGCCCACTACTGGCGCTTCTTTCTCAGCGGAACCATGACCACGCTGTGGATCAGCTGGCTCGCGCTGATGCTGGGCGGTGCGATCGGCGCGATCATCGCCCATATGCGGCTCTCCCGGGTCGGCTGGCTCCGCGCCGTCGCGATCGTCTACACCGAGTTCTTCCGCTCGATCCCGCCGCTGATGCTGTTCTTCTTCTGCTACTACGGCATCTCCTACGCGCTCGGGCTGAACCTCAACCCGTTCACCTCGGCGACGCTGGCACTCACCCTCACCGCGTCCTCGCTGATGGCCGAAGTGGTCCGCGCCGGCATCGAAAGCGTCGGCCGCGGCCAGTGGCTGGCGGCGATTTCCGCCGGCATGACGCCGTTGCAGGTGTTCCGCTACGTCATCTGGCCACAGGCGCTGCGCGTCTGCCTGCCGCCGGCGACCGGTGTCTACATCTCGACGTTGAAGGATTCCTCCGTCGCATCCGTCATCGGCTACATCGAGCTCACCCGCTCCGGCCTGCTGATCCGCGAGACCACCGGCAGCAGCTTCGACGTGTTTCTCATCATCGCGACGATCTACTTCGTCATCAATTACGGCTTGTCGCTGTGTGGCGGCGCGCTGGAACGGAGGTTCCGCATTGTCCACTGAACCGGCAGCACGCCCACCCATCCTGCGTATCGAAAAGCTCGTCAAGAAGTTCAGCGAGCGCCTTATCCTCGACCAGGTCGACCTCGCCGTGCAGCCGGGGGAAGTCGTCGTGTTGCTTGGCCCGAGCGGCACCGGCAAGTCGACTCTGCTGCGCTGCATCAACGGGCTCGAAGAAATCCAGGGCGGCCAGGTCTTCTTCGAGAACCGGCCGGTGGTGGCCAACACGAAAAACGTGATCGACGTGCGCAAGCACATCGGCATGATTTTCCAGAGCTTCAACCTGTATCCTCACCTCACCGCGCTCGGCAACGTCATGCTGGCGCCGATGAAGGTGCTGAAGGAGAGCCGCGCCGAGGTCGAGGCCCGCGCCCGCGAATTGTTCCGCAAGGTCCGGCTGGAGCATCGCGCCGACGCCTATCCCGGCCAGCTCTCAGGCGGCGAACAGCAACGCGTGGCGATCGCCCGCGCCCTGGCGATGAACCCCTCGCTGCTGCTGTTCGACGAGCCGACCTCGGCGCTCGACCCCGAGACCGTCGGCGACGTGCTCGACGTGATGGAGGACCTCGCGCGGGAGGGGCGGACGATGATCGTGGTGACCCACGAAATCGGCTTCGCGCGCCATGTCGGCGATCGCATCGTGTTCATGGACGAGGGACGCATCGTCGAGCAGGGCCCGCCCGAGGTGATCATCGATGCCCCGGTCGAGGAGCGCACGCGGAAATTCTTCGGCTCCATCCTGCGGGAATGAGGCGTTGAGCACCGCCGGGCTGCTGACCTTCGCCACCGTCTATTTCGTCGCCCTGGTGATGCCTGGCCCTGGCGTGACCGCGGTGATCGCCCGGGTGCTGGCGCGCGGCACCAAGGGCGCGCCGGCGCTGATCCTCGGCGAAACGGCGGGCAGCGTGGTGTGGTTCATCGTGGCGGTGGCGGGGCTCGCGGTGCTGACGAGCGAATTCGCCACCTTCTTCATCGCCATCCGCTACGCCGCAGCCGCCTATCTGCTGTATCTCGCCTGGAAGTTCTGGACCGCACCGATCACCGCGGTCGATATCGACGAGGACGTGACACCGGACGGCAATGGTCGCCTTTTCCTCGCCGGCCTCGCGATCAATCTCGGCAACCCGAAGAACGTGGTGTTCTTCCTCGCCCTGCTGCCGACGGTGGTCGACCTCGACGGCCTCACGCTGCTGGGCTTCACCGAACTCGTCGCGTTGATCGTCGCGATCGTCGTCGGCGTGCTCGCCGCCTATACACTGGCCGCCGACCGCGCACGGCGGATGTTCACATCCCCCCGGGCGATCGGCTGGATGAACCGCGGTGGTGCTGCGATCATGGCCGGAACCGCCGCCGCCATCGCCGCCCGCTGACCCCAATGGAGAAGATCATGCTGCCATCCCAGCGCGACGCCTTCGACATGCCCCGCGACATTGCCTACCTCAATGCCGCCGCCTGGACGCCGCTGCCTTTGGCGAGCCAGGAGGCCGGGTGCATCGGCGTCGGCCGCAAGGGCCAGCCTTGGAAGGTGGCGCCGGATTTCGCCGGGGCCATGCATGATCGCGCCCGCCGCGCCGCCGCCGCCCTGATCAATGCCGATCCGTCGGACATCGCGATCATTTCCTCAGTCAGCTACGGCGTCGCCACATCAGCCAAATCCCTCGCCGTGCCGCGTGGCAGCCGCGTGCTGGTGCTGGCCGAGGATCACTCGTCGCCGGTGCTGGAATGGATGGTCCGCGCTCCGGAGCAAGGTTTCACCGTAGAAACCGTGCGGCAGCCGGCTGACGGCGACTGGACCGCGGCGCTGCTGGAGGCGATCGCCCGCCCCGGTGCCCCGGTCGCGCTGGCCTCTATCGCCTCGGTGCATTGGTCTGATGGCGGGGCGATCGACCTCGTCGCGGTTTCCGCCGCATTGCGCGCGCAGGGCGCGGCGCTACTGGTCGACGCTACTCACGGCGCCGGGGTGATGCGGCTCGACGTCAGAGAAATAGATCCAGATTTCCTGATCTTCCCCACCTACAAATGGGTGCTCGGGCCGTACGGCCGCGCCTTCCTCTACGTCGCCAAGCGGCACCAGGAGGGCATTCCGCTCGAGCAGACCAGCTTCGGCCGCCGTGACGTCAGCGCCGAGCGCACGCCCTTCATGCGCGACCTCGCCTATGTCTCCGGCGCCAGACGATTCGACATGGGCGAGCGCGACCATTTCATCAGCATGGAAATGGCGGCGATCGGGATGGAGATGGTGGGGCTGTGGGGACCGGATGCGATCACCGCGCGGCTGCGCATGTTGACCGACCGGCTCGCAGCCGGGCTCGGCAATTCCGGCGCGCTGGTGCCGGATGCGCGGTTCCGTGCGCCGCATATTCTCTCGCTCGGCTTCCCGCTGGGCATGCCAGCGGGCATGGTGGAACGGCTGGAAGCCCAGGGCGCCTACGCTGCGCCGCGCCTGGGCCGGCTGCGCATCAGCCCGCACGTCTACAATGACGAGGAAGACGTAGATCGCTTCGTCGCGGCTGTCCAAGAGGTCATGGCATAGGGCCCGGCGTCATCCCTTCACCGCCGCCGCAGTCAGTCCCTTTACGAAATAGCGTCGAACAAAGAACAACAGCGCGGCAAGCGGGCTCGCAGCAACTGTGGGTGCGGTCATGGCGGCAAGGCCGGCGCGCCAGATCATCACGAAGCCAGATTATCATGAAGAATGTGGTGATCGCCCCGTCGCGCACCGCGATCATCGAGAACGGCGTGAGCGTCGCATCGGACAGCCAGCGGATTTCGGTGATCTGCATAGGTCCAGCCGTGCAGTGCGGGCATTTTTCTGCCGATGACGGTGGGGATTAACAATCCCTGAACGTTCAACGGCCGACAAGGCGAGCCATGATCAACGCCCCCTCGTCATTTGCCCGGCAATGAACCGGCCGTCGCCCGCCACGGCGCCGCGCTCCGGGAGCCTGATCGACCGGCTTGCCGGCTTCGCAGGTGACCGGCGCGGCATCCACGCGCTCGAATTTGCCCTCGTCGGCCCGGTCTTCATGCTGTTCGTCGGCATGATCTTCGATGTCGGTATCCTGCTGTATCAGCAGGCGATGATCGACAACGCGAATATCCGGGCATCCCGCCTGATCCGCACCGGGCAGATCCAATTGGCCGGCGGCTCGGTGACGCCGTTTACCACCCAGCTGTGCACCGATCTCACCAACATCGTCGATGCCTGCACCAATATTCAGTACAAGGTGACGTCGGCCGCCGCCTTTGCGTCCTTGTCCAGCGCCGTTGCAACCGACGGGCACGGCAATTTGACGGGGAAAGGCACGTTTACGCCCGGCACGTCGGGCCAGGATGTCATCGTCCAGGTGGCGTGGAACCGCCCCTACATCGTTGGCTGGGTCGGCAATTTCATGAATCCTGGCGGAGGCCAGGTCCTGGTGTCTACCATCGCGTTCCGCAATGAGCTCTACAACTGATGCGCCGCGTCCGCCGCTCGCTGCTGCGTGACCGCTCGGGCACCGCCGCGCTCGAGCTCTGCATGATGTTTCCGTTCATGATGGTCCTGTATTTCGGGGCCATCGAAGTCACCCAGATGGTGCGGGTCTACATGGGGCTCGGCGTGACGACCGAGGCAATGGCGGATCTGTTGTCGCACGGAGACCCCGATACCGCGGCGCAAATCCTGGACGCCTGCAACGGCGCCAAACTCGTGCTTGCCCCGTTCAGCGGTTCGACCCTCAAGGCGGCGATCTCGACCGTGAAGAACACCAGCGGAACGATCTCGGTGTCATGGTCGGACACAAGCTGCGGGACGGCGACGGCGATCAACAACGCCGTGACGCTGGGCACCGCCTTGGTGCCGAACTCCGGCGACGAGGTGATCCTCGTCAAGACGTCGTATGTCTATACCGCCAGCACTTCCTATGTGATGCCGGCCACGCAAACCTACACCTATCTCGCCTATGCCCGCCCCCGGGTACCGCCATCATGATATTGCAAACGCTCCTCCGTCGCCTGCTGCGCACCTCGCGTGGCACCATGGCAACGACCTTCTCGTTGACGATCCTGCCGATCGTGCTGACCGTCGGCGGAGCGATCGACTTCTCGCGCTCGGTGCATTTTCGTGCCGAGTTGCAGGCGGTCTCCGACAGCGCAGCCCTTGCGGCCGCGGCCCTGTGGCAGGGTGGCACCACCACTGCCGCAACAACCGCCGCCACCAACTACGTTACCGCCGGGGCCAGCCATCTGCCGCCGAACAACGGGGTGACCCAGACGATAGCGACGTCATCGTCGTCGATCGGATACTCGGTCGACCTCACACTTACCGCATCGCTCACCACGACGTTTCTGACCTTTATCATACCGACCATCTCGGTCACGGTTTATTCGACCGCACTCAACCCCAATCCCTACGGCCATTTCTGCCAGGGAGCGGCGGTCTCGACCGCCGGGTTGTGTGGCGCGACCTCGGCGTTCAGCGCCTCGGCGGCCGATACCAACAAGATCTATTGGTACTACGTGCCCTCGGATGGCAGTGCCCCCGCCGATGCCGCGATGACGCTGCTGTGGAGCAACGCCTCCGGATCGAACGTGAACCCGGCGCCTATCCCGTTGACGCCCTCACAACAAGTCGGCTTCGCATTCCGCAACACCACCGGCAACTATGGCACCTACCAGAGTTGCACGGGCTCAGGCGGCAGCCGGCGCTGCACAACGGTGCAGAACACCAACCAGTATGGTGCCGCGTTGAACTCCACCCACACCGCCTATTCCCACCTGCACCCACCAACCAACTCGACCAACGGTTACAACAGCACCAACAACCCCAGCAACGTCAACAGCATCAACGGTACGACCGGCAAGAACTGCTCGTTGCAGGTGACCGTCAACAACTCTTCAACCGGCGCCGCGACCGCGGCAACGTACAGCGGGAGTTGCCCAGCAAACACCGATGCCGTTACCAGTTGGGCGGCACCGACCTGCTCGGCACTCGGCAGCAAAGTTCTGACATTCTACTTCAACGATATGGGCGGCACGAGCGACGACCGGGACTTCAACGACGCGATTTTCACCTACTACTGTGGCGGCAACGGCACCGGCGCCGGCGGATCGACCGGCAGTTCGATCGCCCGCAGCGTCATCCTGACGAAATGACCCCGCGGGCGTCCGCTCTCGGCAATCACGCGCCTTGCGCAACCTCCGCGAGATAGGCGATCGCGGCATCGACGCCGCCCGGGGAATGCGGCACGCCGTTCATCTTCAATACCATTTCCACCACCGACAACGTGCCGAGGATCATCGGCTCGTTGAGGTCGCCGAGATGGCCGATGCGGAACACCTTGCCGCCAAGCCGCGACAACCCGCCGCCGAGCGAGACGTTGAAGCGCGACATCGCGGTCTTGCGGATGTCCTCGGCGTTGAAGCCCTCGGGCATCAGCACGGCAGTCACGGAATCGGAGAAGCGGGCGGGGTTGTTGCAGAACAGTTGCGGGCCGTTGTTGCCGCTCCAATGCTGCACGCAGCGGCGCACCGCTTCGCCGAGACGGGTATGGCGGGCCAGCACCTCCTGCAAGCCTTCCTCGTCATGGATCAGGCGCAGCGCTTCCTGCAACCCGTAGAAGAAGCTGGTCGGCACGGTGCCGATGAAGCTCTTGTGCGGGCGCGTCAGCATCGTCGTCCAGTTGAAATAGGCCTTGGGCAACGTTGAGCTCTTGTGCAACTCCATCGCCTTGTTCGACACGGCGGTGAAGGACAGGCCGGTCGGCAGCATCAGCCCCTTCTGCGACCCGCCGACGGCGCAGTCGATGCCCCATTCGTCGAAGCGGAAATCGATCGAGCCGAGCGAGGAGATGGTATCGGCCAGCAGCAGCGCGGGATGGCCGGCGGCATCGATCGCCGCGCGGATCGCCGGCAGCGGGAGCACCATGCCGGTCGCGGTCTCGTTGTGCACGGCACAGACGGCCTTGATGACGTGGCCGGTATCGGCGGCCAAGGCGGCGCGAATGGCCTCGACATCGGCACCCGTCCGCCAATCCGCCGCCACCGTCTGCACCTTGATGCCGAGCGCGGTCGCCATGCGGCCCCAGGATTCCGAGAAATTCCCGGTCTCGATGATGAGGACGGTATCGCCCTGCGACAGCAGGTTCACCAGGCTCGCCTCCCAGGCGGCGTGGCCGGAGCCGGTGTAGAAGAACAGATGCTGCTCGGTCCGCAGCACCCGCTTCAGCCCGTCGACGCAGCCGTTATAGAGCGCCATGAAGTCGGCATCCATGAAGTCCACGGCATGATGGGCCTGGGCGTGCAGGATGCTGTCGGGGATGTTGGTCGGGCCGGGATTGGCGAAAAACAGGCGGCCGCGGGGTTTCTTGGTCATGGCGTTTCGCTCCTGTCGCCGCGGGCATGCAGGCGCCCCGGGCGTCCGGCACAACCCCGCCCGCCGCACCCCCGGCATGACCGACCCGCGCCCCGTCACTGCACGCGCACCCAGGTCTGGGTGCGGAAGAAGAACAGCAGCGAGCCGCGGACTTCCAGCTTCGCGCCACCTTCGACGGGGGTCAGCCGCAGGGTGTAGGTGCTGCCATTGTCGGGGTCGAGAATTTCGCCATCCTCCCAGACCGCCTTTTCGGCTGATTTGCGGACGTTGCGGATGATCTCCATGCCGATCTTGGGCTTGTCCTTGCGGTCATCGGCGCATTTGGCGCAGAGCGGCTCGCCGCCGGTGACCAGCGCCCGCTCGATCCTTCCGCTCAGCACCCCGACAGCGTCGGCGACGATGCGGATTTCCGCCTTCGCCTCGCCGGTCTTGTCGTCGATGCTGCGCCACAGGCCGACCGGCGTGAGTTGCGCCTGTGCGGCGCCCGACCAGGCGAGCAATATCGCCAGCGCCAACCCCGGTTTCACTCTATCGCGAGTCATGCTTGCCGGCGCGCCTCCGCCTCCGCTAACTCGGCCAATTGGTCGGCAACCGTCCCCCAACCCTGGATGAAGCCCATCTCCTCGTGCTGTTTGTGCGCCGCTTCGTCCCAGTGCCGGGCGCCGGCGCGGTAACGTGTGCCGGTGCCCTCCGGCGTGAGGGCGAAGAAGCCGACCATGAACGCCTGCTGCGGCAGCCAGCCAACGGTGAAGGCGTCTGTGAACACCACCAGGCGGTCGGGGATCACCTCCAGGATCACCCCCTCCATCGGGTGGCTTTCACCATTTGGTCCGCTCATCACCATCGCCGATCGCCCGCCCGGGCGGAGGTCCTGTTCGATGACGCGCGTTGTCCAGGGCTTCGGGCACCACCATTCCTCCAGCCGCTCGGTGAACATGCGGAAGACGATCGCGGGAGGCGCGTCGATGAAGCGTTCCACGGCGAGTTCGTAGGGCGCGCTCACGGCAGCTTCGGCCCGACGATGGCAAACGCCACTCCGCTCGGGTCCAT
>JAPLOH010000285.1 GCA_026400845.1 Alphaproteobacteria bacterium | reverse complement strand
CGGCACTCTGTCGGGCGGCGAGCAGCAGATGGTGGCGATCGGCCGCGCGCTGATGGCCCGCCCGCGCCTGCTGTGCATGGACGAGCCTTCGATGGGTCTCTCGCCGTTGTTCGTCGAGATGGTGTTCGACATCATCAAGGAGATCAACAAGCAGGGGACCACCATTTTCATGGTGGAGCAGAACGCGTCGATGGCGCTGTCGATCGCCCATCGCGGCTATGTGCTGCAAACCGGCGTGGTGGTGCTGGAGGGCGATGCGCGCGACCTGGAAGCCAACCCGCTGATCCGCGAGGCCTATCTCGGCGAGATGAAAGTGGACGCCGACGCCGAATAGGCCCGGCGGTCCGCGATGAACGGCGCCGTCACGCTGCGGTTGCTGGGGGAGGACCGCCGGATCACCGGCGGTCCTTTCGATTCCTGGGACGGTCAGGGCATCGGCGTATGCCTCGATCCTGGCGCACGGCGGCGAGCGGCGGCGACGATCGACCTTCCGGTGAAGGACTACGCGGCCCCCACCCAAACCGCCCTGGTCGACGGGCTCGCGGCGCTGCTGGCGGCCCTGCGGCCGGGCGCGCTCGTGCATGTCGGCTGCCGCGCCGGGTTCGGCCGCACCGGCACCTTCATCGCGGCCCTGGCGCGGCTGGCCGGGCATGACGATCCGGTGGGCTGGACGCGGCGGCACTACACTGCCAGCGCGGTCGAAACGTCCGCACAGGCGCAGGCCGTCGCGGCGCTCGACCCGGGTGCGGTCTGGGCGGCATATCGCAACGCCATCGGCGAGGAGGCCAGGATGTACGCGCTCTACTACTACCCGGACAACGCCAGCACCTTCATCCATATGCTGCTGCGCGAACTCGGCGTGGCGTTCGAACTGCGGCTGGTGGACCGCAAGGCCGAGGCCCAGCACAGTGCCGAGTATCTGCGGCTGAACCCGCTTGGCCAGATCCCGGTGCTGATCGACGGCGACCTGGTGTTGACCGAGACGGCGGCGATCGCGCTGCATCTGCTCGACCGCCATCCCGAATGCGGCCTCGCACCGGCGCTCGGTACGCAGGAGCGCGCACATTTCTACAAATGGATGATGTATCTCACCAATACGCTACAATCCGAGCACCTCAAGCGCGCCTACCCGCACCGCCATGTCAGCGACCCCGCGGCGGTCGCGGACGTGCGGGCCACCGCCCTTCGCCGGCTCGACGGAATGTTCGACTACATCGAGGTGGAGCTGGGGCAGGGGCCCTTTCTGCTTGGCGAGCACGTATCGGCGGCGGATTTCTTCCTGCTGATGCTGGTGATGTGGGGCGCGCGGATGGCACGTCCCCCCATGAGCCTGCCCGCCATCGGGGCGCACGCCGCGCGCATGCTGGCCCGCCCGGCGGTGGCGGCGACTTTGGCGGCGGAAGGAGGCGCTTCTTTTTGAAAAAAGAAGCAAAAACATTTTACCCGTTTGCTCCGCTCTCTCCGCGGAGAGTGCAGAGCAAAACGGATAAAAGTTTTTTGGTTCTTTTTTTCAAAAAAGAACACTTTCTTGCTACTGATTCCGCGCGATCAAAATCTGCCCAACATCCGTCCAGCCGGCACGAAATCCGGTTTCACAATAAGCCAGATAATATTCCCACAATCGCTTAAAGCGATCATCGCACGGCCGTCGGCGCACGGCGCTGTCGGCCTTGATGCGTGGCCAGGCGGCCTGGAAGGAGTCCTGCCAGCGCGCCAGCGTCTCGGCATAGTCGAGCCCGAACCACTGCTCCTCGCCCCAGGCGAGCCCCGCCTTCATGATGGCCTGCTTCAGCCGCCGCTTGGAGGGCAGCATGCCGCCGGGGAAGACGTGCCGCTGGATGAAATCGGCCCCCTTGCGGTAATTGTCGAACAGCCGGTCGGCGATGGTGATCACCTGGATGGCGGCAACGCCGTTGGTGCGCAGCCGGTCGCGCATGACCGAGAAATAGACCGGCCAAAACTTCTCGCCGACCGCCTCGAACATCTCGATGGACGCTATCCGGTCGAAGGTGCCATCGACGTCGCGGTAGTCCTGCAGGCGCAGCTCGACGCGCTGGTCGAGGCCGGCGGCCTTCATGCGGGCCTGGGCGAATTCGAGCTGCGAGGGCGACAGCGTGAGACCGACGACGTTGCAGCCGTAGTCGCGCGCCGCCACCTCGGCGAACCCGCCCCAGCCGCAGCCGATCTCCAGCACGCGCATGCCGGGGGTGAGGCGTAGAAGCTGGCACAGGCGGTGGATCTTCTCGAGCTGCGCCTGCTCCAGCGGGGTGCCGAGGTCACCGCCGAAATGGGCGGCGGAGTAGGACATCGTGGGATCGAGCCAGGCGGTGTAGAAATCATTCCCGAGATCGTAGTGGTCGACGATGTTGCGTTTCGCGCCGCCGCGAGTGTTGGGGCGCAGCAGATGCAGCAGCTTGGCGATCAGTCGCTTGAAGCGGCGACCGTTGAGGTCGGCCTCCCATTCCTGCTCGTTGATATAGGCGAGCGTCATGATGGCGCGGATGTCGGGGCTCGACCACAGCCCGTCGAGATAGGCCTCGGCGAGCCCCAGACTGCCGCCGGTCGCCAGCCTGGTGACGGCGCTCGGATGGTGGATGGTGATCTCGGCGCGCGGCGCGTCGGTGGCGATGGCGCGATGGCGCGACCCGTCGGGCAGCACGATGTCGAGGGTGCCGACCCGGATTTTGCCGGCCATGCGCAGCAGGAAGCGCAGCCGCCGGTCGCGCGGCGCGACAGTGTCGGAGATGATGACCGTTTCCTGCCCGGTCCCGCCAGTCAATGCATCAGGCACAGCTCCAGCCTTCCCTCTGTTTCATGGCGTCTTGATGACGCTTTGGATCGAAATCTAATCCTCATCCGCGGCGACTTCCAAGCCCCCTTTGCCGATCGCCGCAAAGGCCGCCAGTGCGCGCGCGCGGCCGGCGGCGAGATCGACGATCGGGGCCGGGTAGGCAGGCGGGCGCAGAGCCGGCGGGGCTTCCCAGGGGGCGTGGATGAAGCGCGTCGGCAGGCTGGCGAGCTCGGGCACGAAGCCCCGCACATAGGCACAATCGGGGTCGAATCTGCGGCCCTGCAGGACAGGATTGAAGATGCGGAAGTAGGGTGCCGCGTCGGCGCCGCTGCCAGCCACCCATTGCCAGGAGGCGGCATTGGCGGCGAGGTCGGCGTCCACCAGCGTATTCCAGAACCAGGCCTCGCCGTGCCGCCAGTCGATCAGCAGATGCTTAACCAGGAAGCTGGCGACGATCATGCGCACCCGATTATGCATCCAGCCGGTCTGCCATAATTCGCGCATGCCCGCGTCGACGATGGGGATGCCGGTGCGCCCGCGCTGCCAGGCGGCGAGGCCGGCCCGGTCGTCGCGCCACGGCATGCCGGCGAATTGCGCGCGCAGCGGCGCGTCCGGGAGGTCCTGGTGGTGCCACAGGAGATGGGCGGAGAACTCGCGCCACAGCAATTCGGCGCGGAATTTCTCGCCCCCCGCCGACCAGGCCTGGCGCGGCGATATCTCGCCGAAGGCAAGGTGCGGCGACAGGCGGGAGGTCGCGGCCTCGGCGGGGAAGTCACGGCGTTCGGCATAGAATCGCGCGGCACCGGCGGCAAAACGGTCGAGCGCGGCCTGGGCGCCGGCCTCGCCCGGCGCCCAGGCCGCACGCAGGCCGCCGGCCCAGTCGGGTGTGGCGGGGAGCAGGCGCCAGTCGTCGAGCCGGTCGGAAGGGGCGGGATGGGCATCGATGCGCGCGGGTGCCGGTTGTGGTGGCGGTACGTCGCCGAGCGCGAGGAAGGCGCGGGCGAAGGGGGTGAACACGGTGTAGGGGCGGCCCGTCTTGGTGCGGATCGCCTCGGGGTGGTGCAGCAGCGGACCGGGATGGATGACGAGTGGCACCGGCAGCGCGGCCTTCATTGCGCGCAGGGCGTCCCGTGCCCAGGGCTCCACCGGCAGGGCGGCATGAACCGCAACGGCGCGGGTCTCAGCGACGAGGGCCGGGATCACCTCCGCATAACGGCCGCGGCGCAGCACCAGGCGACCGCCGATCGCCGCAAGACCGACGGCGAGCGCCCCAAGTGAGTGGTGCAGCCACCAGCGCGCTGCGCCCCCCGGGGCCCAGGCGCCCGCCGTGGCCTCGTCATGGACGTAGACCGCGAGGACCGGCCGGCCCGTCGCCGCCGCGGCTATCAGCGCTGGGTTATCGGCGAGCCGCAGGTCACGGCGGAACCACAGGATGACCGGTGGCACGTCGGGTTAGAGCGAAACCAGGCCCCGCCGCAGTCCCTGGCTCAACGCCTCGGCGCGGCTGTTGACATCGAGCTTCGCGAACACCGCTTCGAGATGGTATTTGACCGTGTGGGCGGAAATACCGAGGCGTCGCGCGATCACCTTGTTGCTCATGCCCTCGGCGACGTGGCCTAGAATTTCGCCCTCCCGCGGGGTCAACCGGCTCGGCGAGCGGGTGGGGGGCATGCGGACATGCAGGCCCTCGGCCAGGGCGTGCACTGCGGCGAGCACTCGCCCGGCGGCGACCTCGCGCGGCAGCACACCGGCGATGCCATGGTCGGCCGACACTGCGGCATCATCGGTCAACACCAGCAGCGGTCTGGCCGGCAGGTTGTGGGGCAGCGGGGCGCCGTCCGGCAGATCGAGCACCAGCACGTCGGCGTCGGCCTCTTCGGCGCGGTCGAGCACCGCTTCGAGCTGGCGGGCGCGCCAGGGGTCGGCCACGCGCAGCGCGATCCGCGGCCCCTGGGTGGGTTCCATCGTCCCTGTCGCGGCGTCGATCATCGGTCTCATGCTTGAAACATTGGGGCCTCGCGACGCACACCGCAAGCCCGGCGTGCTTCTTCTCTTTGTAATGTCAGCGTCGGGAGCCCGCCGGACCGCGGTTTTCGCGCCCGCATCGTGACCGGGGTCGCAACAGCAGTGGATCGCTCGCCCCCCCTCTGCTACCGATCGCCTACCATGACACTGCGCATCGCGGTCTACAGCGGCCCTGCTCTCACCCCCATGTTGCCGGCGCTGAGCCGGCTGCGGATGGCGGTGTTCCGCGCCTGGCCCTATCTCTACGAAGGCGACCTTGCGGCCGAGGCGGACTACCTCGCCGACTTCGTTCGCGCCCCCACCGCCGGGCTGGTGGTGGCCTTCGACGGGCAGGAGCCGGTGGGCTGCTCCACCTGCGTCGCTTTGGTGGAGGAGGACGCCGGGCTCACCGGTCCCTTCCTGGTGCGCGGCATCGACCCCGCGCGGGTGTTCTATTTCGGCGAGTCGGTGCTACTGCCGGCGTATCGCGGCCGGGGGGCGGGCGTGGCGTTCTTTGCCGCCCGCGAGGCGCATGCGCGCGCGGTATCGGACTGCGATTTTGCCGCCTTCTGCGCGGTGGTGCGGCCGGAGGACCATCCGGCGCGGCCGGCCGGCCATGTCCCGCTCGACACGTTCTGGCGCCGCCGAGGATTCACGCCATATCCCGATCTCACCTGCGGGATGGCATGGCGGGAGGTGGGTGGAGACAGCGAAATCGACCACACATTATCTTTTTGGATCAAATCATTGCACGGGAAACCTCTACCGTGACGTCAATACGTATCGGCCTGTGCCAGTGGAAAATCGGCGCCGCCACGGGCATCGCGGGCTGGGCAGCGCGGCTGGAGCGCGAGGTCGCCTATGCCGTCGGGCAGGGGGCGCGGTTGCTGGTGATGCCGGAATACGCCGCGCTGGAGGCCGCCGCCGGTGAGGTGGCCGACCTCGCGGGTGAACTTGCCGCGGCACTCGATGGCGCAGCGGCGATGCTGGCGGCGGCCCGCGCGGTGGCGATGCGGCATCGGGTCTGGCTGGTCCCCGGCACATTGGCGACGCGGCTGGATGGGCGGGTGGTCAACCGCGCGCCACTGATCGCGCCGGACGGGCGGGTCGCCTTCCAGGACAAGCACGTGATGACGCGATTCGAGACCGAGGAATGGGGCGTCTCGCCCGGCGCACCGCCTGCGGTGTTCGAGACCGATTTCGGGCTGATCGGCATCGCCATTTGCTTCGACGCCGAGTTTCCCGCCCTCGTGCGCGCTCAGGTCGCCGCCGGGGCCTGGCTGGTGCTGGTGCCCACCTGTACCGACACGCTGCGCGGCTTCAACCGGGTGCGCGTGGCCGCCGCCGCGCGGGCGATGGAGAACCAGTGCTTCGTCGCCATGGCCCCCACCGTCGGTGACGCGCCATGGTGCGGCACGCTCGACTCCAATCATGGGTACGCCGCCGTGTATGGCCCGATCGACCGCGGCTTTCCCGAGGACGGGGTGATCGCCCAAGGGCGACTCGATGCGGGGGAGTGGGTGTTCGCCGATCTCGACTCCGTCGCGCTGGAGGTGGTGCGGCGCGACGGTGCGGTGCGCAATCATTTGAGTTGGCCGGCCGATCCGCCGCCCAGCGCGGTGGTGGTGCCGGCGTGACGGTGATCTGCATCGTCGCGGGGGAGGAGAGCGGTGACGCGCTGGGGGCGCGGCTGATGCTGGCGCTGCGCCGCGTGCGGCCGGACGCGGAGTTCATCGGCGTTGGTGGCGTTCGTATGCAGGCGCTTGGTTTTCAAAGTCTTTTCCCCATGCGCGAACTCGCCGTGATGGGGCTGCTGGAAGTGCTGCCAAAGGTCTTCCAGCTACGCCGCCGCCTGCGCGAGACCGCCGATACCATCATCGCCCGCCGGCCGGATGTGGTGGTGACGATCGACAGCCCCGGCTTCACACTCCGCCTGCTGAAGCTCATTAAGGGCGCCGGGCTGCGGCGGGTGCACTATGTGGCACCGCAGGTCTGGGCCTGGCGGGAAGGGCGGGTGAAGCATTTTCCGGGGCTGTGGGACCGGCTGCTCTGCCTGCTGCCCTTCGAGCCCGCATTT
>JAPLOH010000195.1 GCA_026400845.1 Alphaproteobacteria bacterium | reverse complement strand
TGAGGTCGTCGAGGGTGAGTGCAAAAAGCTTGGCCTCTGTCTCGAGGGGCGGTGTGGCACCGTCGAGGTGATTCGTGAGGGCTGCGGCAGCAACCTCACCCAGACCCTCAATGTCGAGACCACCACGGCTGCCGATGTGCTCCACGCGCCCGCGCACCTGTGCCGGACAACTGCGCGCGTGCGGGCAGCGCAGGTCGGAGACCAAAGTGTTGTAGCCGAAGCTGGTGCCGCGCTCGCAGAGCAGGATGTTGTGGTTGCCGGTGCCGGCGATCTTGGCGGCGACGTTCACCATGTCCCACGGCGCGAGGAACTGGCCCTTCTTCACGTTGATCGCCCTGCCGGTTTCGCCGGCGGCGATCAGCAGGTCGGTCTGGCGGGAGAGGAAGGCGGGTATTTGCAACACATCCACCGCTTCCGCGGCGGGTGCGCATTGCTCGGGGGCGTGCACGTCGGTCAGCACCGGGCAGCCGAAGCGGGCGCGGACGTCAGCGAGGATGTCGAGCCCTTCCGCCATGCCGATGCCGCGCGCCGCGGTGGCGCTGGTGCGGTTGGCCTTGTCGTAGCTCGACTTGTAGATCAAAGGGATACCGGCCGTGCCGCACATCTCCACTAAAGCCCCAGCGGTCTCCATCGCATGCGCCCGGCTCTCGATTTGGCAGGGGCCGGAAATCAAAACGAAGGGCAGGTGATTGCCGATGGCAACAGAACCGACCCGAACGACGCGATTCTCAGACAAGCCTGGCCTGCTTCACGGCCGCAGCGATGAAACCCTCGAACAGCGGATGCGTCGCGAAGGTCTTGGATTTCAGCTCGGGATGATACTGCACGCCGACGAACCAGGGATGATCCGGCCGCTCGACGATCTCCGGCAGCTTGCCATCCGGCGACATGCCGGAGAACCGCAGCCCGACCGCCTCCAGCGTGTCGCGAAAGCCGACATTGACCTCGTAGCGATGGCGGTGGCGCTCCTGGATCTGCGCCGCGCCGCCGTAGACCTGGCGCACCAGCGAACCCTCGGCGAGATCGGCACGATAGGCGCCGAGCCGCATGGTGCCGCCGAGATCGCCGCCCTCGCGGCGCTGTTCCACCTGGTTGCCCTGGGTCCACTCGGTCAGCAGGCCGACAATGGGGATGGCACAGGGGCCGAATTCGGAGGAGGAGGCGTCAGGCATGCCGGCGAGATGCCGCGCCGCCTCGATCACCGCCATCTGCATGCCGAAACAGATGCCGAAGAACGGCACGCCGCGCTCACGGGCGAAGCGCACCGCCTCGATCTTGCCCTCGGTGCCGCGCTCGCCGAAGCCGCCGGGGACAAGGATGCCGTGCACCCCCTCCAGCCGCTCGACGGCATGGGGCTCCTCGAAAATCTCGCTGTCCACCCAATCCAGCCGCACTTTCACCCGGTTGGCGATGCCGCCATGGGCGAGCGCCTCGGCGAGGCTTTTATAGCTGTCGAGCAGGTTGGTGTATTTGCCCACCACGGCGATGCGCACCTCGCCCTCCGGTCCACGCACGGTATCGACGATGCGCTGCCAGCGGCTGAGGTCGGGCTCGCTGTCGAAAGGCAGGCGGAAGTGGCGAAGCACTTCGCGGTCCATCCCCTCGGCGTGGTAGCTGATCGGCACGGCGTAGATGGTATCGACGTCGAGCGCCGCGATCACCGCCTCGGGCCGCACATTGCAGAACAGCGCGATCTTGCGCCGTTCATTGGGCGGGATCGGCCGATCGGAGCGGCAGAGCAGCATATGCGGCTGGATGCCAACGCTGAGCAGTTCCTTCACGGAATGCTGGGTCGGCTTGGTTTTCAGCTCGCCGGCGGAGGGGATCCACGGCAGCAAGGTGAGGTGGGCGAACATCACCTGCTCCGGCCCCAGCTCATTGCTGAGCTGGCGGATCGCCTCCAGGAACGGCAGGCTCTCGATATCGCCGACCGTGCCGCCGATCTCGATCATCGCGAAATCGGCCGGCTTGCCGTCCGGCCCTTCGAGCGAGGCGGTGATGGCTTCCTTGATGGCGTCCGTGATGTGCGGGATCACTTGCACGGTGGCGCCGAGATAGTCACCCCGGCGCTCCCGCGCGATCACCTCGGAATAGATCCGCCCGGTGGTCGCGTTGTCGGCCTTGGTGGCATGCACGCCGGTGAAGCGCTCGTAGTGGCCGAGATCGAGGTCGGTCTCCGCCCCGTCATCGGTGACGTACACCTCGCCGTGCTGCAACGGCGACATCGTGCCGGGGTCCACGTTGAGATAGGGGTCGAGCTTGCGCAGCCGCACGGTATAGCCGCGCGTCTGCAACAGCGCGCCGAGCGCCGCCGAGGCGATGCCTTTGCCGAGGGAGGAGACCACGCCGCCGGTGATGAATACGAACCGCGTCATGGACGCTCCGTATACGGCCGTACCCGAGTCGCGGGAAACCCGTCTGCCATTCTGCGTCTCCTGATGGGAGGCATGCGCCGGGCGCCCGGCGGCGCGGTTCAGCGGGTCGGAACGGTGGGGCCGGTTGGCGTCGCGGGAATGGCTGGCGCAGAACTGCCTGGCGCCGAATTGGATGGCGAATCGAGCAGCGACCGGCCGGAGCCCGCCGTGCCGCGGTTCAGCAGCGCCAAAGCGAGCGACAGGGCGAAGAAAAGCGTCGCCAGAATCGCGGTGGTGCGCGTCAGCAGGTTCGCCGTACCGCGCCCGCCCATGAACGAGCCCATGCCCTGCGATGTCCCGATGCCGAGACCGCCGCCCTCGCTGCGCTGGATCAGCACAATCCCGATCAGGGCGATGGTCACGAACAAATGGATGATCAGCAGGACGGTGGTCATTGGTCTCCCCGGGGGAACGCGCGTGCGCCTTCTACAACCACGCGGACGGAATGCAAACCACGCAGGCGACGGGCTGCCCTGTTCAGAGGAAATTGGCCGCCGACAGGGC
>JAPLOH010000166.1 GCA_026400845.1 Alphaproteobacteria bacterium | reverse complement strand
GGCGGGCGGTGGCGGCGGTCTCGGCGCGGGCGGCTCGATTTTCGTCCAGGAAGGCGGCAGCCTCATCATCAACGACGGCACGGTTGGCTTCGGCAACGTGCTCGGCGGCAACGGCACCGGCGGTGGCGGCAACGGGCTGGCCCTGGGCCGCGGCATTTTCGCCGCCGGCACCCAGACCGTCACCTTCTCGCCCGGCGCCGGCAAGTCGTTCACCTTGTTCGACCCGCTGGGGGACCAGGGCGGCAGCGGCGGCGTGGCCTCGGTGCTGGCCACCGGCGGCGGCACCGTCATCCTCAAGGCGGTCAACACCTACACCGGCACCACCACCGCCAGCAGCGGCACGCTGGTGCAGGTGGCGACCGGCGGCACCGCCGGCAGCGGAACGCTGATCGCATCCGGCGGCACGATCGAGCTGCAAAGCGGCACCGCGCCTGGCGTTGGCGGCCTCAGCGCCAATTCGGGCGGCACGTTGCTGATCGATCCCAATGCGTCGCTCGGCACCAAGCCGATCAGCCTGACTGGCGCCTCGACATTGTCGGTGCCGGCCGGGATCACCGCCAGCAACCTCGCCCTCAGCGCCGACGGCAACAGCCGCATCGTGCTGAACAGCGACACGCTGACCGGCGGCAGCCTGACGCTGACCAATGGCGGCACCGCGTCGATTTCCGGCGGCTCGAACGTCAGCAGCGCCATCAACATCCAGAGCCTCGGCCGTGTCGACCTCTCAGGCAGCGCCACCGTGAACGGCGCAGTTGCGGTCTCTGGCGGGTCGAGCTTTACCGCCGGCGGCGCGAGCACGCTGACCTTCACCAGCCTCTCGGTCACCGGCGGCTCGACGGTGAGCGGTGGTGGCAATTTCACCAACACCGGCACGCTGCATCTCGACGGCGCCTCCTCGGTCAGTGCGGCGGGGTCCTTCGCTTCGACGGGGCCGATCGACCTGCTGGCGGGTTCGAAACTCTCGCTCAGTGGCAATGCCGCGGTGAACGGCGCGGCGACGATCGCTGGCGCATCCTCCTTCACTGCAGGCAGCGGAACCGCGCTCAGCTTCACCAACCTCTCGGTTACCGACGGCTCGACGCTGAGTGCCGCGGGCAGTTTCGGCAATACCGGCTCGCTCAACCTTCAGGGCGGATCGTTGCTCGCCCTCACCGGCAGCGCCGGCACGATTTCGGTCGGCGGCGCCGTCACCATCGGCGGCGGTTCGACGCTCAATGCCGGGAGCAGCAGCTTCCTGAGCGGGGCGATCAGTTTCAACGGCAACGGCATGCTGCTGTCCGGCGGAACGCTGGCGCCGACCGGGCGGGTTGGCATCCTGGCCCGCGGCCAGACCATCGAGCTCACCGGGATTACCGCCGCTGCCGCCGGCGCCCCCAGCATCTCGGGCGGCGCCATCAGCTTCGCATTGAAAAACGGCGGCACCGCGAGTCTCAACGTGGACACCACCGCCGGGGCGAACCAGGCAAGCTACTTCGTTACCCCCGACGACAACGGAAATACCTGGATCACCGGCGCCAGTTCGGTGGCCGGAGCGGTAACCCTGCGTGGCGCCGGCGGCCTGGTCGAGGCGCTGCCATTCGCCGACGCCTCCGTCATCACGGCGGTGCAGAACGCCGCCAACCCGGTGAACGCCGGGGTGAAAGCGGGCACCACCTTCGCCTATCTGGTGCCCAAGGGCGGCGGCGGCACGGTGCCGACGGTGCCGGCCGGCAAGGCGGGCGAGCTGTACATGCAGGAAGGCAGCTTCATCTTCGTCAACCCCGGCTACACGACGGTCTACGACACCGCGCCGGACACCGCGACCATCCTCGGCGGCGGGGCGAATGGCGAGCTGATCGTGGCCGGCAGCGGCGGCCTGCTCTACAACGCCGGCGCCGGCACCGGCACGGTGTTCGCCGCCGGCGGCAACAACCTGATCTCGGTCTATCCCGGCGCCGGTGACCACACGATCTACGGCGGCAGCGGCGACGATACGGTGGTGATGCTCGGCGCCAATGACTTCGTCGACGGCGGCGGCGGCCACAACCAGATCCTCACCGGCGCGGGCAGCGACACCATCCACACCCGCGGCACCGACCTGATCGCCGCCGGCGACAACTGCAACGCCACCATCAACGCGTTCGACAACAACCCAACCGCCTTCTTCGGCGCCGGCAACACGGTATTCAACGCCGGAACCGGCAAGGCGACCGTGGTGAGCTTCAACAACGCCGGCGCCCCCGGCTTCGGGTTCGCTACCGTCAATTCGGCCGGCGGCACCCAGATCTGGCTCGGGTCGAACAAGGATGTGGTGAACTCCACCGGGGCGGATACCGTGATCGGCGGCACCGGTTCGGCGACCGTGAACGCGACGGCGGGCAACATGTTCGTCTTCGCCTTGGCCGAGAAACTCACCTTCAACGCCGGGTCCGGCTCATCGACGGTGCTCGGCAACGCCGGCGGATCGGAGACCATGCGCGGTGGCTCAGGTTCGGTGTTCCTGTGGTCCTATGGCCCGGCGATCTTCACCGGCGGCAGCGGCGCCGACACCGTCTGGGGCTTCGCCGGCTCGGTGACGGCGACCGGCGGCAGCGGGACGGATCTGTTCCAGGGCGGCCCGGCCGGCCACAACCACCTCACCGCCGGCTCCGGCACCACCACCATCATCGGCGGTGGCGATGGCGACGTGCTGAGCGCCGCGCCCGGCCCCGGCACCGCGGCCATCCAGGCCAAGGCGGGCAGCGTGACGATTTCGGCGGCCGGCAGCACCGGGAACCTGCAGTTGTTCGGCGGAAGCGGGCCGAACCTCATCCAGACCGGGGACTTCAGCACCAACGTGCAGATCGGCACCGGGGCGACCACCGTCATCGCCGGCCATGGCATCGACCTCTATGCGTTCTTGAACGGCAGCGGCAACAACGTCGAGATCGGCGGCTATTCGCCCTCCTTCGGCTACCTCTCGCTGCTCGGCTTCCCCGCCGGCGAGGCGGCCGCAGCACTGGCGGGCGAGACGACCATCCCCGGCGCCGGCGGCGGGGCGGCATCGACGGTGATGACGCTGTCCGACGGCACCCACATCACCTTCGTCGGCTCGCCCGGGCCGACGGTGGGGCAGTTCCTGTAGCGAAACCACCGGCCCGCCATGACCCAGAACATGGTGGGCCGCCGGGTGGGGGGGTATCATGTCGGTCATCATCATCCGCGATCCCCGCGCTCCGGTCGATTTCAGCGATCCGATAGACCTGCAGACGCTGGTCTTCGCCTCCACGCCATATTTTTCGGACCCCATGGCCTTCGTCGCGGTGCTGCCGACGGTGCCGAACCCGTCCTACGACCCGGCCCAGCCCGGCGATAGTTTCTTCGGCAGCCCGAGCCTGACCCTCTGGTGGCAACTCTCCGGCAGCTTCACCTATCTGCCGGATGGGGTGCCCGATTTCGCCACTTCCGAGATCACCGGCTTCGCCCTCGGTTTTTGGGAATCCGGCGAGGTCTACGATATCTCGGACTTCACCTTGGCTGGCGCGGATTTCGCAACATACCTGATCGCCAATGACGGCATCGGCCTCGCCGCGGCCATCGAGGGGCCGGCGGCCGACGCCTATTTCTATGGTACCGGCAGCACGTTGATCGGCGGGAGCGGCGGGGCGGCGGTGCACTATCCCGGCGTGGCGACCGACTATACCATCGGCGTCACCCTCGCCGACGCCAGCGCAACCGTGCTCGCCAATGGCGGGGTTGACCCGGATGTGCTCGGCAACCTCGCAGCAGTGCAGTTCACCGACACCATTCTGCGTCCGGATGCCAAGGGCATCAACGTCGCGGCCACCGGGCGCACCGGCACCACGGTGCTGCCGCTCTCGCCCGGCAATGTGCTCGCGGTGCCGACCGCTTTGGGCAGCGTTGCCCTGCATCTGAACCCCGTGTTCTCCTATGCCGGCTACAGCTTCGTCGCCATGCCCGACGGTGGTGGCGGCACGCGGGTGATGCAGAGCGGCGCCGATCCGGCCTATTCCGTCATGGCCGCCGATGGCGAGGGCGGGGTGCGCGGCATCACCATCGCTCTCACCGACGGCCCCGCCCGCATTTCCGCCATGCAGGCGCTGCTTGATCCGGTGAACGCCGGTGTAATCGGCCGCAGCATCGCCGTGGGCACCGCGCCGCTCTCCCAGGGCGCGGCGGGCGAACTCCTGGTGACCACGAGCGGCGGCTACGTCATGGGCCCCGGCTACACCACAGCGGTGGTCGACGCCTTCCCCCGCGCGACAGTCAGCGGCGGGGCGGCGGATGGGCAGTTGGTAATCGCCAGCAACTACGGCATCGCCTTCAACGCCGGGGCCGGGGCCGGCAGCGTGTTCGCGGGGACATTTCCGAGCCTGGTCAGCACCTATCCAGGTGCCGGCAACCAATATGTCGACCTCGGCGGCGGCGATGACATCGTGATCGCCCTCGGCGGCAACGACACCATCAGGGCCGGCACCGGCAACAACCAGATCCTGCTCGGCGCCGGATCGGTCAGCGTGGTTTCCGCCGGGTGGGACCTCATCGCCGGCGGCAGCGGCAGCGCCACCATCGCGACGGGGACCAACCTCCCCACCATCTTCCTCGGCAGCGGTACCTCGCTCGTCCAGGGCGGTCCTGGCTTCCCCACCATCGTCGGCACGACCGGGGCGGATACCATCGCAACCCAGGGCCGCTCGATGGTGTGGCTCGGAGCCAACACCGATGTGGTGAACTCCGCCGGCTCCGCCGATACCATCGTCGGCGGCCTCGGCAGCGCGACGGTGAGTGCCATCGCCGGATCGCCGCTGATTTTCGCCGGCCCCGGCGCGCTCGATTTCACTGGAGGTGCGGGCGCGGCGACCATCCTCGGCAGCGCCGCCGGCAGCCAGACGCTGACCGGCGGCGGCGGTGGCATGCTCGCCTTGTCGTACGGCCAGATGCTCGCCCGGTCCGGCGCCGGAGCCGATACCGTTGCCGCCTTTGCCGGCAGCGTGACCATCATCGGCTCCGGCGCCGCCGGGCTGTTCCTCGGCGGCCCGGCCGGCCACAACGTGATATCCGCCGGTTCGACCGGTGCGATGGTGCCGGGCCAGGCCACGATTTTCGGCGGCGGTGATGGCGACGTACTGACCGCGGGCAGCACGCTCGGCGACTATATCCTGGCCGGTGCCGGCGCGGAAACCATCAGCGGGATAACTCCCCAGCCGCGCGGCCCGGGCAGTGCCGACCATTTCTATGGCGGAACAGGGGCGAACCTGTTCCTCTGCGGCGCGGCCACTACCGCGATCCAGCTCGGCAGCGGTACCGCCACCATTGTCGGCAGCCAGACCGGGCTCGGCCTATTTGCCTTCCTCGCCGGCCGTGCCGCCCAGGTGACAATCAGCGGCTTCAACCCGACCCTCGACTACCTCTCGCTCCAGGCTTTCCCCGCCGGCGAGGCCGCCGCGGCACTCGCCGGGGCAAGTTTTTCTGGCGGCAGCGAAACACTCGCGCTGTCCGACGGCACGCACATCACCTTCTCCGGCTTCACCGCGCTCACCAGCAATCATTTCCTTTAACCGGCCTCTAAGGTATCCTCGCGCTCCAAGGAGTGTGCCATGCCATCGGACACCGTCACTGCCTCGCCGGCCCCGCTGCCCGAACCAATGCCGGCACCGCCAGTGCTGATGATGGACGCGGCGATGCAGGCCGCCCTCAATGCCGCGCTCGCCCAGGGCCAGGCGCAGATGGCGGCCTACATGGCGAGTTTCGCCACCGCCCAGGGCGCCGCCGCGGGGAGCCCCGACACGGTGAAGGCGGCCGGGGAGATGCTGATCGACCCGATCGGCCCCCTCATTGTTCCTCCCCCCGGCGCGACGCTGAAGGGTGCCGTGGGCCTGCTGTTCGACACGGTTCCCGCGATGATGCCGCTGGATTTCCCGATGCTGCTGCCGGACTCACTCGGCGGCGGGCTGAACACCACCTTTGGCGGCACCCACACCGCGACGATCCTCGACACGCCTGCCACCAGCACGGCAATCGACCTCGGCGACGGCACCTCCCTGCGCTTCGGCGACATGGCCGAGATCAACGACGCCGGGCACTAGGCGGTGAGCTTCTCGTTCGCCGCGGCGAACCAGACCGACCTGCTCGCGGCCCTCGCCGCCATCTCCGCCGCGCAGAAACCGCTCGGCGCACCGCTCGCGACCTACACCATCACGCTGACGGCGAATTTCGCCATTACCGGCACGGTGGCGATCGTCCTTGGCACGTACGGTTCGACGCTGACCATCGCCAACGGCACCCATGTGATGACCGGCAGCGGAGGGCTCGACATTACCGGCCAGGGGCGGGTGATCCTTGCCGGGAACAACACCTTCGCAGGCGGCGTGGTGCTCGAGGGCGGCACGCTCGAACTCGCCACCCAGGGCGCCGCCGGCGGGGGCACCACCTCCGTGCAGAGCGCCAGCCGGGCCGAGACGCTGCTGGTGATCGACGGCACCGCGATGCCGATCACCCCGATCGCTCTCGGCTTTGGCGGCTACAACAACGAGGTGAGCGACGCCTATAATCTGGCCGACCTTCCCGACATCACCGCGACGTCCGACTATGGCGTCATTGACCAGTTCGGCGTGCTGTCCATCCCCACCACCACCGGCACGATCCGGCTGCGCTATGCCGGTGGGTATTCCATGCCGCGCGGGCTGGCGAGCATGCAGCTCATCGCGGATGGCCATGGCGGCACCATGATAACCACGGCGTTTCTCCCCCTCGCCGAGGCGGTGACGGTGATCGGCGTCGGCGGCGGCATCGAGACCATTCACTTCGACGACGGTTTGCGCAACGCCACCGTGCAATCCGCCATCGCCGACCCCGCGAATATCGGCGTCATCGCAGGCATCGTGGTGCCCTTCGCGGTGAACGGGCCGATCGTGCCGGCCTTTGCCGCGGGCACCATCGAGGCCTTCATCCACAGCGCCGCTGCGGTGGCGTTGCCCGATACCACGTCGATCCTGGTGAGCGACGCGGCAGGGGTGGTGAGCGTGATCGGGGGGGCGGCCGACAACCAGTTGGTGCTGGCCGGCACCGGCGGCGTGTTCTTCGTCTCCGGCAAGGGGCAAGGCTCGGTGGTGTCCGGTGGCGGCAATAATACGGTCTATATCCAGCCGGGAAATACCGGCCAGTACGTCGATCTCGGCGCGGGCGATGACCTCATCGTCGCCTCCGGCGGCACCAACCTGATTTCGCCCGGGCGTGGGCACAACACGGTCTGGCTCGGCCCAGGGGCGGCGCAAATCAAGTCCGCGGGCAACGACACCATCATCGGCGGCGCCGGCAACGCAATCATCGATGCCACCAAGGGTGTGGTGCCGGCCAATGACATGGTGTGGCTCGGCAGCGGCGGCTCCTCCTTCTACGGCGGCGCCGGGCGCAGCACCGTGGTCAGCGGCAGCGGCAATGATTTCATTTCGACCACCGGCGGCGCGGCGCAGATTTGGCTGGGCAGCGGCACCGACACCGTCTACGCCAACGGCGCTGACTCCGTGATCGGCGGCTCCGGGTCGGCCACCGTTGCGGCAATGGCGGGCGTGATGGCGTTCGGCGGCAGCGGGTCGCTCCATGTCAACTTCTCGTCCAACTACAGTGCCTCGGTCGGGACCGTGATCGGCGGCGCGGGCGCGGTGACCGTGAACGGCACGGCGATGATTTTCGGTGGCAGCGGCAGCCTGGTCGCCTCCGGGTACGTGAGGTCGAACGGCAGCTACGTTGCCGGCACCGATACCATCCTCGGCGGCAGCGGAGCGGCGACGGTCTCGGGAGTCGGGTTGATGCTGGCCGGCACGGGCTCGCTGCTGTTCAGCGCCACCGGCGGCTACGAAACGCTGGTCACCAACCCGCTCGGCAGTGCTACCGTCAACAGCGGGTTGGGCAACTACTATACCGGCGGGAACTACTTGCTGCTCTACGCCAACGGCAATACGCTCTACAGCGACCCGAACGCCTTCGCTACATATGTGTCCTACTACCTGCCGACGGTACGTGACACCATCATCGGCCAGTCCGGCGCACTGACCGTTAATGGAGCGGCGGGGGCGTTCATCAGCGGCAGCCCCGATGGCCACAACGTGCTCGCCATCGGCGGCGGCACCACCGCGGTTGCGGGCGGCGATGGTGACGTGATCACGCACACCGGCGCCGGGGCCATGCAGTACTACTATCCCATCTACTCCTACCCCTATTACTACTACCCCTATGTCGCGCCGGCCCCAACCAATGTAATCATGGCAGGAGGCGCCGAAACCGTCTCGGCGGTCGGCAACAGCGGCGACATGAGCATCACCGGCGGCAGCGGGACCGATCTCATCATGACCGGCACGGGCAACACCACTGTCGCGGTCGGCAGCGGCGCAACCACCATTATCGCCGGCGGCTCCCTTCAGTATTACGGCGGCAATACAACCCAGCAGTTCAATTTTCGTGCCGGCACCGGCGGCACGACGGATTTCGTCAACTTCGAGGTCGCCTTCGACACCGTTCACCTGTTCGGCTATGGCGCCTTCGAGGCCAGCAACGCGCTGGCCGCCGCGGCAATCTCCGGGAGCGACGAGATCGTCAGCCTCTCGGACGGCACCAGGCTGACGTTCCACAACGTGACCGGGCTGACCCTGAACAGCTTCGTCTGATGCGTCCCCGGAGATCAGCCGTTGCTTATTCGGGCAGTATTTGCGCCGATATAGCAATTAGATCGGACGAACCTCTCAGGGTCTTGCAATAGTTCGCGATGAGGCACTGCAAACGTCGAGCATGCTCGCATGACCCGTGTGAAGCCGGCCCCAAACGGCTTGATATCGGGGTGGCGGGACACTGCGGTTGACTCCCTGTGTTGGGATCCAGTCAGCCACCGAACCGCAATTGAGAAACTGCCGGGAATCGGCCATAGGCGCCGTCCCCGGCTCCCAGACCGGTGGAGACTTCCTCGTGTCGATTGACAGCGGCCCCGCGAAACTCCATCCCCTCGGGGCGATAGCGACGAACCGGGGAGAGATCGCGTGGCGGAAAAGGTCGATGTTCTGATCATCGGGGCCGGTGCCTCGGGAGCGGCGGTGGCGTGGAGCCTTGCCGAGACAAAGATGCATATCCTCTGCCTGGAGCAGGGCGACTGGACCAAGCCCACCGACTTCCCCACCAACGGCCGCAACTGGGAGGCGCGCCGCTTCGACGATTTCGCGATCTCCCCCAACCGCCGCGCCCGGCCGACCGACTACCCGATCAACGACGACAACTCGGTGATGAAAGTCGCCAATTTCAATGGCGTCGGGGGCGGCACGATTATGTACACCGCGCATTTCCCGCGCATGCACCCGTCGGACTTCCGGGTGAAATCTCTGGATGGGGTGGCCGATGACTGGCCGCTCACCTACGCGGATCTCGAGCCCTTCTTCGCCGAGAACGACCGCATGATGGGCGTCTCGGGCCTCGCCGGTGACCCCTCCTTCCCCGCGCAAACCGCGCCCATGCCGCCGCTGCCACTCGGGCGCACCGGCGGCTACTACGCCCGCGCCATGAACAAGCTGGGCTGGCACTGGTGGCCCTCCTTCGCCGCGGTGTCGAGCGAGGCCTATGGCGGCCGCGCGCCCTGCATACATCTCGGCAACTGCACCCCCGGCTGTGCCCAAGGCGCCAAGGCCAGCACCGACATCACCTATTGGCCCGAAGCCATTCGCGCCGGCGTGAAGCTCAAGCCGCGCTGCCGGGTGCGCGAAATCACGACCGACGCGCAGGGGATGGCGACTGGCGCGATCTACTACGACGCGGACGGTGTCGAGCATTTCCAGCCCGCCGAGATGGTCATCCTCGCCTGCAACGGCATCGGCACCCCCCGCCTGCTGCTGAACTCCGCCTCCCCTCGACACCCCGACGGGCTCTCCAACTCCTCGGGGCTGGTCGGCCGCAACCTCATGCTGCACCCCTGGCCCTTCGTGCGCGGCATAGCGCCCGAACCGATGGACGAACACGG
>JAPLOH010000104.1 GCA_026400845.1 Alphaproteobacteria bacterium | reverse complement strand
GTGACCTCGGCGTCGATCTCGACGCCGAGGCCGCTCACCGCCACGCGGGCAGCGAGGCACAACAGCCCGGCGCCGGCGCCCGAGCCGCCCTCCAGCACGCGCTCGCCGGGCCGCGCGGGCACGAACGCCGCCAGCAGCACCGGCTCCACGCCGGTGCGATGCCCAAGCTCGGGCTGGCTGTGCACCACCCGCCCGCCGAGCAGATGGCTCACCCCCCCCGTCTCAGGCGAGTCCGTCTCACGTGAGTCCGGCCTCCTGCATCACCCGCCTGGCCTGCACCTCGTCGCTGATCGCCACCGCCAACCGGCGCGGAATGGCGCCGATGCTGCCCTCGACGGCGCTGGTGTGGCCATCCAGCACCAGGCTGTCGATGCCCGCATCGCGCAGCAGCGAGGCGATGAAGGAGAGGCGAACGGGGTCGTTGGTGGTCTCGATGATGCGCATCGCCGCTTGAGGGCGGCTAGCGCTTCTCCGTCCAGCTCTCGGAGAAGGCGAGCGCGCTGGTGCTGAACGGCCGGCCTTCGCGTTCGCGCGGCCAGGATTTTCCGGCCGCCTCCACGCCGTTGCGCACCAGGCGCGTGCCGGCCATCGGGATTAGCACCGTGCACACGCCATAGGGGCGCGCCGGCTCGGGCTGGGTGTGGATCAGCAGCGGATCGCCGGGCTGGAACCAGGTGAGGGAAATTTCCTCATCCGAGGTGTCGAGCCGCTCGGTCCAGAAATCGCGGAAATCGCCCGACTTGCTGAACTCGGCGTCGGTGACGGGGATCGAGAGGTCGAGCAGTTCCGGGTTCAGCATGCCCTGCACGGTGGATTGCAGCCAGCGCGTCATGGCGATGTTGTCGGAATAGATCCGCCAGGAATTGTCCGTCAGTTCGCTCTTCAAATAGAGGACATGGCCGGGGCCGGCGGGCGAGAACAGGATGCGCCAGAAACTCGCGCTGGTGGTGGCGGGATCGCCATCGTTCTTGCTGAGGCGGATGAAGGGGTTTTCACCGGTCAGGACGACGCGGTTCGGATCGGCGGTGCTCATCTCGGTTTTCTCCACAATGGCGGGGGAGGTGAGTCAACGCCGATTTTGCCGCCAGTGCAATCGCCCGCTGCCCGCCTTGACCCCCCGCCTTGACCCCCCGCCTTGACCCCCCGGACCCCCCGCCGATATGGTGGCCGCTCTCGGCCCGTGCGCGGGGCCGATGAGCCAGGAGAGCCACTTGGGCGTCGTCGCCAGCCTTGAACCACCCGTGACCGCCGCGCCCGAGGACGCGCTGACCCGCTTGGTCGCCCTCGTGGAGGACGATCTCCAGGCCTGCAACCACGCCATCGTCGCGCGCATGCACAGCCCCGTCGCGCTGATCCCGCAGCTCGCCGCCCATATCGTCGCCGCCGGCGGCAAGCGGATCCGCCCGCTGCTCACCCTCGCCGCCGCGCGCATGTGCGGCTACGCCGGCGATCGCCATATCCAGCTCGCCGCCTGCGTCGAATTCATCCACACCGCGACCCTGCTGCACGACGATGTCGTGGACGAAAGCCTGCTCCGCCGCGGGCTCGCCAGCGCCAACGCGATTTTCGGCAACAAGGCCAGCGTGCTGGTCGGCGATTTCCTGTTCGCCCGCAGCTTCCAGCTCATGGTCGAGGACGGCTCGCTGCGCGTGCTCGAAATCCTCTCGCGCGCCTCGGCCACCATCAGCGAAGGCGAGGTGCTGCAACTCGTCACCCAGAACGACCTCGCGACCGACGAGGCGCGCTATCTCGAAGTCGTCAAAGGCAAAACCGCCGCCTTGTTCGCGGCGGCCTGCCAGGTCGGCGCCGTCGTCGCCGCCCGCCCGGCGGCCGAGGAACAGGCGCTGGCGAGCTACGGCATGAACCTCGGCATCGCCTTCCAACTCGTCGATGACGCGCTCGACTACGCGGCCGATCAGGCCACGCTGGGCAAAACCATCGGCGACGATTTCCGCGAGGGCAAAATCACCCTCCCCATCCTCGCCGCCTACGAAGCCGGCGACGAGACCGAGCGCACATTCTGGCGCCGCACCATCGAAGCGCTCGACCAGACCGACGCCGACCTCGATCACGCCATGGAACTGATCGCCCACCACAACGCCATCGCCATCACCCTCGCCCGCGCCGCCGACTTCGCTGGCCACGCAAAAGCCGACCTCGCGATGTTCCCCGATAGCGACCTCCGCCAAACCCTCGCCGCCGTCGCCGACTACACCGTCAACCGCCTGCGCTGAGGGGGTCTTCGCGGGGAGAGGAAGGCCAGGGCGCTGCCCTGGACCCGGCAGGGGACGCTGTCCCCTGCACCCCTGCCAGGAGCCGAGGGGCCCCTGGACCCCCATCCGTTAAGAGGGTTTTGAATGAAGAGAGGGGCCTACTCAGCGGTTGCAACCACTGAGTAGGCCCCTCTCTTCATTCAAAACCATTCCTTTAATGGCAGGGTTCCAAGGGCTCGGCCCTTGGCGAGGGTCCAGGGAGCAGCGCTCCCTGGTGGGGTCGAGGGGCAACGCCCCTCGCCTTCCTCAGCTCCGCCCCCACAGCTCCTTCATGACGGCCGGTGCTTCGGAGGGGTCGATGCCACGGCTGGTCAGGAAGGTTTCGTACCAGGTTTGGGTGGCGCCGGTGACGTAGTAGAAATCCAGCGCGAGGCCGAGCCAGTCGCGGAAGGTTTTATCGGTTTCGCGGCGCACGCCGGCGGAGGTGGAGGCGGCGCGGGCGGGTTCGGGGATGATGACTTTGCCTTGGTTCACGCGTTTGCGCTGCATGACGAGGGCGGGGTGGTAGAGGCTGATGGCGTGCACCTTGCCGGACTGGAAGGCGAGCACCGAGAGGTCATTACTGGTGAAGCGCTCGATTTTCGCCTGTTTCATGCGGCCGGTGAGGTCGCGATCGGGCGCGGTGCCGAGGGTGACGCCGATGGTGATATCGGGCTTATCGAGATCGGACCAGCGGCGCACGGCGATTCCGTCGCGCACCAGCACGCCCTGGGCATAGTAGAAGAAGGCCTGGGCGGGGAAGTCGACGGCCAGTGCGCGCTGGGGGGTGGCGTCGAGCACGAACATCACGTCGAACTGTCCGGCCTGGAGGGCGGCCACCGCGTTGCCCCAGGTGGTTTCGACGGTGACGAGTTTGGCGCCGAGATCGGCGGCGATCTGCTTGCCGGCGGCGTGGCCGATGCCGCCCCATTCGCCGGTCGTGAGGTCCTTGAAGAACCAGGGCTCGCCTTGGGTGACGCCGATGCGCAGCTCGCCAGAGGATTTGATGCGCTCCCAGGTGGAGGCGGGGGCCTGGGCCATGGCGGAGTTGGCGGCCACGGCGGCGATGCCGGCGAGGCCGAGGCCGAGCGCGGCGCGGCGGGGGTTTGGCAGGTCGGTCATGGCGGGCTCCTGTGTGGGAGCGGGAGGCTAGCCGCCGCGCCTCGGCTTGTCATGTATGCGGTGTGCCTGCGACGGTGCGGCGAAAGTGGAGAGCAGGACATGGCCGGCAGTCAGGACATCGCGGCGGATGCGCGCAATGCGCGGGTGAAGGTGTGGATCAACGGGGCGCTGGTGCCGCGCGCGAAGGCGATGGTCTCGGTGTTCGATGGCGGCTTCATCGCCGGCGACGGGGTGTGGGAGGGGTTCCGCCTGGTCGGCGGGCGGCTGCTGTTCGCGGATGCGCATATCGCGCGGCTGTTCCAGGGGGCGCGGGCGATCGACCTCGATATCGGGATGACGCCGGCCGAAGTGCTGGCGGCGATCGAGGCGACGTGCCGGGCCAATCGGATGCGCGACGGCGTGCACATCCGCCTCATGGTCACTCGCGGCCTGAAATCCACCCCGAGCCAGGACCCGCGGCAGGCGATCGGCCCGGCCACCGTGGTGGTGGTGGCGGAGCACAAGGTTCCACCGGCATCGCTCTATGAGAACGGCCTCGCGCTGCTGACCTCGACCTTCCGCTGCACGCGGGCGGACCAGTTCGACATGCGGCTGAACTCGCATTCCCGCCTCAACCTCATCATGGCGCTGATCCAGGCCTATAAATCCGGCGCCGACGAGGCGCTGATGCTGGATGACCGCGGCTTCGTGGCGAGTTGCAACGCCACCAACTTCTTTTTCGTGCGGGACGGCGAGGTCTACACCTCTTCCGGCACCTCCTGCTTCAACGGCATCACGCGGGGCAAGGTGATCGACCTCTGCCGCACCCACGACGTCCGTCTGCACCATGGCGATCACACCTTGCTCGACGTCTACAACGCCGACGAGGCCTTCGTCACCGGCACCTTCGCCGGCCTGGTGCCGGTTCGCGCGATCGACGGCCGCCCCTTGCCGCCGGGCGGGCCAATGACCGTGCGGCTCACGGCCCTCTACCGGGCGTCGATCGCGAACTAGCGGTTCGGCGCGAGATTTGTCCCGGTGCGCGGGTCCGTCACGTCGAACAGCTTCTCGTCGAAGCGCTCGCCGAGCTGGATGTTGAACAGCGTCACCCGCGTCTCCATCCGCTGCGCATCCACCACCGACCATTGCCGCAGTTGCAGCGGGTTGTCGGCGAAACCGAGGGTGAGGCCACCCTCGCCCGGGCTCGCGGTGCGGAAAACGCTCACCTGCAACAGGCCAGGCTCGCGGAAAACCGCACCCACCGTCACCTCCCCCGACAGTTTCGCCTTCTCGGAGAGCAGAATGCCAAGCGGCGTCTGCGAAATCGGGAAACTGCTGGTTTGCTGCAGCTTGCGGTCATGGAACATCACCACGCCATACCCGGCGACCAGCAGGAAGGGCGCCGGCGGATCATACTCGAAGCGCAGCCGCCCCGGCCGCGCCAGCCAGGCATTGCCCTCGGAGGTGTTGCCGTCCGGAGCGATTTGCAGGAAGCGCGATTTCAGGGTTTTCAGCGTGTCGAGATAGCGCTCCACCCGCGCGATATCGGCGCGGTCCTGCGCGCTGAGCGGGGCGGCGCGCGCAGCGACGGGAAGGGCGAAAGGCAGCAGGCCGGCAAGGCCGAGGACAGCACGACGGTTCATGGCCGGGATGTGGGTGGCCGATGCCCCGAAGTCAAACCACCCGGGCTATTCCGCCGCCACCGGCACGCCGCGCGGCGCGGCCTGCTCCCACAGGCTGGGGTCGAGCTCCTCGCGCCGGTTGGGGAATGCCAGCGCGCAGCACAAAGTCACCAGCGCAAAGCCCGCGAGCACCAGCACCGAGGCCGCCAAATCGCCGGTGCGCTCGTGCAGGTAGCCGATGATGCCGGGCGCCGCCGCGCTGCCAAGAAAGCCGACGAAAAACCGCACCGAATACATCTTCGTGCGCAGCGCGGGCGAAATGTAGCGCGCGGTCATCGTCTCGTTCACAGTCACCTGCCCGAACACCACCGCCGCCACCGCGCCGGCGAACGGCAGCACCAGCCAGCCCGGCGCCAGGGCCAGCCCCACCAGCGCCGGGATCAGCACGATCGCGAAAGGCATGAACAGGCGCTTCAGCGTCATCCGGTCGATCATCCGCCCCACCGTCAACTGCGTCACCGCCCCGCACAACGTCGCCACCGTCGCCGCCACGCCGGCCAGGGGCAGCAGCGAAGGGTCGCCCGCGAGGCGCTCCTGCATCAGCTTGGGCAGCAGCAGCGTGAAGGCATTGAACACCAGGCCCGACACCGCGGCGATCACCAGCAGCACGATCACCACCCGGCGCACCACCGCCGGCGGGATATTGGGGAACGGCCGCGCCGTCTTGGTCGCCTTGCCGTCGCCCACCGGCAGGCGCACCCACCACACGCCCAGCAGCGCGCAGGCGATGCCAGGGATGATGAACGCCCATTGCCAGCCCGCCTGGACGGCGAAAAACGCCGTCATCATCGGCGCCAAAGCCACGCCGACATTGCCGAACACCCCGTTCAGCCCGATCGCCTTGCCCGGCTGGTCGCCCGAAACCTCCACCAGCAACGCCGTGCCGACCGGATGGTAGATCGCCACGAACAGCCCGGTCGCCGCCAACGCCAACGCCAGCATCATGGGCGTCGCGGCAAACCCGGTCGCCACCATCGACAGCCCGGCGCCGAAGAAAAACGCCGTCATCAAATTGCGCCGTCCGACCCGCTGCGCCAGCCAGCCCTGCGGCAGGGCGAACAAGCCGTAGAGCACGAATCCGCCCGTCGCGAGCGCCAGGATCGGGCCATATTCGGCGCCAAATCCGCCGTCGGGCCGTGCCATCGCCAAGACGGCCGTTGGCAGTATCAACAGGCTGTAATGCGTCAGGCTATGCGCCGCATTGATGAACCCGATCGTCGCCCGCACCGATGCCATGTCCGCCCCACCCTGGATGCCCCGGCAGTCTGCCCGCGATGGCGGCGGAAGGAAAGCGGCGGTGGTCCGCCCCTGTCGCATTGCCGAGCGGCGGCTTAGGGGAAGAGAGAAGGAAGCAGTTCTTTTTGTGAACAAAAAGAACCAAAAAAACGTTCTCTCCGCGCCTCGCGGCGGGCGCACCCCCCTCGTCAGCCTGCTCTGGGACGCCCTGGGTATCGGCGACTTCGCCCACGCGATCGAGACCCAGGTGCGCCGCTTCAACGGCGTATTCTTCAAGAACCGGACGGTCCTGCCCCTTCGCCGCCGTCATCGCGCGATGAAGCCGAAGCAATCCACGGGACGTGTCGTACGGTTGTTGTGGACTGCTTCGGCTTCGCCTCCGCAATGACGACCGGGACGGCGCGCGCTGGCGAGTACCTGGTGCCGGGTTGTGGCGAACCATTCACGGGACGCCATCGAGGCCGGACAGTATAAGATAATTTCCCCCTGAATGGGATGTTTCGCTTGACATAGAGCGTTTGTTCATTATATGTTCCATTCAGATGAATGGAGTTTCCCAGAGCCGATGCGCCGACCGACCGCCCCCGCTTTTGCGCCTGCCCACGGCATCGCCGCCAATTTTGGCGGAATGCTGGGCGCGCTGCTGTACGCCCTGTTGGGCTGGCTGCGCGTGTGTGGGGCGCGGCGGGTGGATGGTCTGGAGGGCACGATGGCGCCGGTGTTGGTGGCGCAGGCTTCCGTGCGGCTGGAGTTGGAACCGATTGTCGAGTGGGAATGGGTGCCGGCGCCGTGGCGGGCGGGGCGGTTGCTGCCGTCGGCGCATGCGCGGGCGTGCGGTGTGGCCTTGCCCTTTCACTTCGCGCGGCCCTTTGTGCTCGGGCGGGGGCCGCCTTTGGGCGATTTAACGTCTGGCGAGTTGCGAACCGGCATGGCCTGAGGGCTGTGCGCGGGGGATTTGGCGTGCCCGTTGGTCTTTGACACCTCCATCGGTCTTGGGCGGCACCCGCAGCGAACGTTTTCTAGGCCGCCTACCCGATCTCCCGCGTCCAGCGCTCCAGCAGCGCATCGCGCTGGGGCAACAGTTCATCCCACGGCGCCTCGCGAATGCCCTCCACGCGCTCGGCGCCGTAGACCAGGCGGGCGGCGAGTTCGGGCGGCACGGTGACGTCGCGGTTGGTGGGGCCGTAGAGGTTCTTGGCGAAAGCGCCCTGATAGGCGGTGCCGAGGGAGTGGTTCACCCAGGTGCGCGCGGCGGCGAGGTTGGCGGCGGCTTTGGGGATCTGGGCGCCGGTGTGCTGGCCCCAGGTGCCTTCCTTCGGGCGGGTTTTCGCGATCGGCAGGCCCATGTCGAGCATTTGCTGGGCGCGGTGGTTGTAGAACAGGGCGGCGTCGATCTCGCCCTGCTGGAACAAAGCCAGGCCCTCGCTCACGTTCTTGTAGACACGGAATTTCTTCAGCCGCTTGATGGCGGCGAATCCGGGGTCGAGGTTGCGGCCATTGCCGCCGTGCAGCAGGGCGGCGAGGTAGAGGAAGGTCAGCCCGTAGGACTGCGTGATGTGGGGGATGCCGGGCACGATGTCGTCACGCCAGAGGTCGAGCCAGGAGGCTGCCACCGGCAGTTTCCTGGTGTTGTGCACGAGGGCGTATTCGAACACCACATTGCCGTAGTTGGCGGTGGCCGGCGGCATGCAGTTGGGGTAGATGCGCGCCGCGTTGGGCATCTGCGCCGACTGGTCCTCGGCCCAGACCCCCATTTGCTGGCCGAGCACGGCGATGTCGTTGTCGCAGTAGCAGACATCCCACGGCGCCCGCCCGCGCGCGGCACGCAGCTTGGGCAGGATGGTGACGTCATCCTCCACCGCGAGCGTGACGTCGATGCCGTGGGCGGCCGAGAAATCGGGGATCACCGCCTCGCGCATGGTTTTCTCGAACAGGCCGCCGTAGCACTGGATGGTGATGCGTGGGCGCTCTTGTGCGGATACAATGGCCGGCATTGCGAGGATCGGCGCGGCAAGCAGGGAACGGCGGCGCAACGTCATCGGGGGGCTCCGGATCGGGTTGGTTCATTCTGCGCCGGCGAAGAGACCACGGTCCAGCCGGAGCAGGCGTTGACATAGGACAACCACCAGCATCGCCAGCACCACGAGGGAGGCCGAGGCGGCGGCGAGCATGGGGTCGATGGCGAACTCGATATAGGTGTAAAGCCGCACCGGCAGTGGCACCACGTCGGGCCCGGCGAGAAACACCGAGAGCGTCACCTGGTCGAACGAGGTGACGAACATGAAGGCGAGTGCGGCGAGGATGGAGGGGAGCACGGCGGGGAGGGTGACACGCAGATGGATGCGCCAGGGGCCGGCGCCGAGGCTTTCCGCGGCTTCGCTCAGCGCCGGGTCGAGCCGTTCGAATGCCGCGCCGACCGTGCGGATGCAATAGGGCACGACGATGAGGGTATGGCCGATCAGCAGGCCGCCGAGCGGGGCGTCGAGGTCGATCGCGTAGTAGAATTGCAGGAGGGCGACGGCGGTGACGATGGTGGGCAGGGTCAGCGGCGCCATGGCGATGCCGCGCAGCAAGGCGCGCCCGGGCAGACCGGCATGGCGCAGGCCGATGGCGGCGGGAATGCCGATGGCCGCCGCCGATGCCGCAGCCAGCACGCCGAGGATCACGCTGGTGCGCAATGCCGCGAGGAAATCGGCGCGCGCCAGCAGTGCCTCATACCAGCGCAAGGTGAACCCCTGGGGCGGGAAGGTGACGTATTCCGTGGTGGTGAAAGAGGCGCCGGTGATCACCACCAGCGGCAGCAGCAGGAATATCACCACCCCCGAGGCGGCCAGGGCGAGAAGCCGGGCGAACATCAGCGGGCCCGGAACAACCGGTCATGCAGCGCAGTCACCACGAGGGTGAGGCCGAGCAGGACCATGGCGAGCGCCGCGCCAAGCGGCCAGTTCAGCGAGAAGGTGAACTTCTCGTAGATCACCGTGCTGATGGTGGAAATTCGGTTGCCGCCGAGCAGGCGCGGCGTGATGAAGGCGCTGATCGCGGTGCAGAACACCAGCAGGCTGCCGGTAGCGATGCCGGGCATGGCGAGATGGACGTGAACGCGGGCGAGGATGCGCCACTCCCCGGCGCCGAGGCTGGCGGCGGCTTCGAGCAGACGCGGGTCGATCCGCTCCATCACCGCGACCAGGCTCAGCACCATCAGCGGCAAGGTGACATGGGCGAGGCCGATGCCGACGGCGGCCATGTTGGCATCGAGCGGCACGGCCGGCAGGCTCATCGCGCGCAGCCATGCGTTGATCAGCCCATGGTCGCCGAGCAACACTATCCAGGCGTAGCTGCGCACCACCAGGTTGATCAGCAGCGGTGACAGCGCCACCACCAGCAGAAAGGATTTGAGCCGCGGCCCCGCCCGCACGGTGGCCAGTGCGAGGGGGTAGCCGAGCAGCAAGGTCACCAACGTCACCGCGACGCCGAGGAAAATCGTGCCGGCGAGCAGACCGAGATAGAACGGATCGGCGAGCGCGGTGAGGTAGTTGGCGCCGGTCCAACCCTCGCCGACGACCAGCGTCGGGCTGAACGGCCGCAGGCTCAGCACGGCCAGCGCCAGCCCGGGGGCGAGCAGGAAGCAGCCGTAGAACACGAGGAGCGGGGCGAGCGGCAAATGGCGCATCGCGCTCAGCCCGGCGGCAGGATGCGGCAATCCGCCGTCGCGACGGTGACGCGCACGGCATCGCCGATGGCGAAGGGGGCGGCGGCCGACAGCACGGCGCGCAGGATGCCGGTGCGGGTCTGCACGTGCAGTTCGACGCCAAGGCCGAGGAAGCGGCGTGCCGTAATCCTTGGCCCGGTCTCGGCGGGCGCGAGGGCGATGCGGTCATGCGGGATGAAGGCGAGGCCTCGGCCGGCGGGCCAGGCGATCGCGACGCCGGGTTCGGGTTCGGCAGGGATCGCCAGCACATTGCCGGCGCCGATGAACTCGGCAACCCAGGCGTCGACGGGGCCAGCGAACAGGCGTTCGGGAGTGTCGATCTGGCAGATGCGTCCGTCGCGCAGCACGGCGACGCGATCGGCCATGGAAAAGGCCTCCTCACGGTCATGGGTGACGAAGACCGTGGTGATGCCGAGGCGACGCTGCAGCGCGCGCAACTCGGTTTGCATCTGCACGCGCAATTGCTTGTCGAGCGCGGCCAAAGGTTCATCGAGCAGCAGCAGGTCGGGCGCGATCACCAAGGCGCGAGCCAGCGCCACGCGCTGCTGCTGCCCGCCGGAAAGCTGATGCGGCCGGCGGGCGGCAAGGGTTTCGAGTCCGACCATGGCGAGCGCCTCGGCCACACGGGCGTGCGCCGCGGCGCGGGGTACGCCCCGGCTGTCGAGCCCGAAGCGCACGTTCTCGGCTGCACTCATATGGGGGAACAGCGCATAGGACTGATAGACGATGCCGATATTGCGGCCCCGCGGCGGCACGGCGGCGATGTCGGCGCCGTTCAGGAGGATGCGTCCGGCGGCGGGGTGGACGAAGCCGGCTACGGCGCGCAGCAGGGAGGTCTTGCCGCAACCGGAGGGGCCGAGCAAGGCGACAAACTCGCCGCTGCCGAGCGCGAGCGACACGCCGTCCAGCGCCGTCACCGCGCCATAGGCGACGCGGAGCCCTTCGACGTTGAGCAGGGCGCCCCTCACTCCTCGGCCAGCACCGCCGCCGCCGCGGGAGCGAAATAGGTCAGCACGCCCGCCGCACCGGCGCGCTTGAAGCCCATCAGGCTCTCCATCATGGCGCGGCGATGGTCGAGCCAGCCGTTGCGCACCGCGGCCATGATCATCGCGTATTCACCGGACACCTGGTAGGCGACGGTGGGCACGCCGAAGCGGTCATGCACGCGGCGAACGATGTCGAGATAGGGCATGCCGGGCTTCACCATCACCATGTCGGCGCCCTCCATCAGGTCGATCTCGACCTCGCGCAGCGCCTCGTCGGAATTGGCGGGGTCCATCTGATAGGTCTTTTTGTCGCCGACGACGGAGAGGCTGGAGCCGACCGCCTCGCGGAACGGGCCGTAGAAGGCGGAGGCGTATTTGGCGGCGTAGGACATGATGCGGGTATCGATCAGCCCCTGCGCGTCGAGCGCCGTGCGGATGACGCCGATGCGGCCATCCATCATGTCGGACGGCGCGATCACATCGATGCCGGCGGCGGCCTGGTTGACCGCCTGGGTGCGCAGGATCGCCAGCGTGTCGTCGTTGTGCACGTAGCCGTTGCGGATCACTCCGTCATGCCCGTGATCGGTATAAGGGTCGAGCGCGACGTCACCCACCAGGCCGACCTGGGGGAATTCGCGCTTCAGCAGGCGGGCAGCGCGGCAGATGAGGTTGTCGGGGTTGGTGGATTCGGTGCCCTCCGCGTCCTTGAACTCGGGCGGCGTCATCGGAAACAGCGCGATGGCGGGGATGCCGAGCTTCACCGCGGCTTCGCAATGGGCGGCGAGACGGTCAATGGTGACGCGCTGCACGTCGGGCATGGAGCCGACATCGGTGGTGGTGGCGGTGCCCTCGATGACGAACACCGGCCAGATCAGGTCATCGACGGAGAGGCGGTTCTCGGCGACCAGCCGGCGGGTCCAGGCATCGCGGCGGTTGCGGCGCATGCGGGTGGTGGGGAAGGGCCCGACGGTCATGGGAGATACTCCGTGGAAGTTCCTCCCGCTTAGTCCCACGTTCGGCCCGGCGAGGAAAGGTCAGAGGGCGGCGATGTGGGTCGCAAGATCGCCATAGCCGGTCTGGCGCCTTGCATAGGCGAGACCAAGGCGGGCGGCCGCGGCCTCGGCAGCGGCATCGAGGTTGGGGTCCTGGGTCTGGGCGAGATACACCACGCGCTCATAATTGCCGAAATACATGTCGCGCAGCTCGGGATGGCGATCGATCCCGAGCCCCTCGATCACCAGCGTGTCGAACTGCCGGGCAAGGAAATCGGTGAGGAAGAAGCTGCGCATGTCAGCGTCGCCGTGGGCCTCGAATTCCTCGACGCCGGTGAAGAAGGCGTAGCAATGGGCGCCGGGCAGGCGTTCGATGGCCTCCTCCTCTAGCAGCCGATCGAGCGCGCCGCCGGTGCCGCAATCGGCGTAGGCGAGGAAGATACGGTCATGGCTGGGGCGGAATTTCGCCAGCGCCTCGCGTACGGCGGCGGGAATACGTTCCGGCCGGTTGTGCAGCGACGCGGGGAGGCAGTGCAGCGTGAGATGATCGAGCCGGTTGGCCGCGATCACCGCGCCGATTTCACGGGCAAGGGCGCCGCAGGCGAGAATCAGGGTATTCACTGGCACAAAGCAAAACGGGTAAAAGTTTTTTGGTTCTTTTTTTCAAAAAAGAACAGTTCTCCCTTTTTGAAAAAAGGGAGCCAAAAACTTTGACTTCTTTGGTCTTGCCTCACGCCGGCTTGGGCGCCGCAAGCCCGGCCTGGTTGGAGCGGCGCTTCATGAAGATCTGCGCGGTTTCCACGGCCACCGCGGCGTCGCGGCAATAGGCGTCGGCGCCGACCGACATGGCGAATTCCTCGTTCAGCGGGGCACCGCCGACCAGGACGACCAATTCGTCGCGGATGCCCTTGTCCTTCAGCGCCTGGATGACGACCTTCATGTAGGGCATGGTCGTGGTC
Source organism: Alphaproteobacteria bacterium (assembly GCA_026400845.1). Taxonomy (GTDB): domain Bacteria; phylum Pseudomonadota; class Alphaproteobacteria; order Acetobacterales; family Acetobacteraceae; genus CAIYPH01. Next base: position 1,464 of record JAPLOH010000104.1, on the reverse strand, counting down.
AGCAGGGCGGACATGCCGAGGATTTCCGGCTTGTGTTCGTCGATGGCGGCGAGGAAGCGCTCGACGGAGGTGTTCACCCCAAGGTCGATCACCTCGAAGCCCGCGCCTTCCAGCATCATGCCGACCAGGTTCTTGCCGATGTCGTGGATGTCGCCCTTGACGGTGCCGACCACCATTTTGCCGATTTTCGGGGCGCCGGTTTCGGCCAGCAGGGGGCGCAGGATGAACATCCCCGCCTTCATCGCATTGGCCGAGAGCAGCACTTCGGGGACGAACAGGATGCCGTCGCGGAAATCGACGCCGACGATGCGCATGCCCTCCACGAGGGCGATGGTCAGCACGTTGTAAGGCGTCCAGCCGCGGCCGAGCAGGATGTTGACGCCTTCGGTGACCTCCTCCTTGAGGCCGTCATAGAGGTCGTCATGCATTTGCGCGACGAGGTCTTCGTCGGAGAGTTCGGCAAGGTTGATTTCGGCGTCGGACATGGGGGTTCCCGTCAGGAGCGGCGGCGGCTGGGGCGGCGCGAGGAGGTTGCGGTGCTGGGCGGCGAGGCGAGCGGGCCGAGGGCGGCGATCACGGCGTCAACGTCAGGGCGGGCGCGCCTGGTGTGGCGGTCGAGCGCGTCGCGCATGGCGGCGAGGTGTTCGGGCGAGGTGCCGCAGCAGCCGCCGATGATGCTGGCCCCGGCATCGCGCGCCAGGCGGGCATATTCGGCCATCAGCTCGGGCGTCCCGGTATAGACCACGCTGTCGCCCTTCACGCGCGGCACGCCGCAATTGGCCTTTGCGATGACCACCGCATCCGGCACCACCTCGGTGATCCCCAGCACGGAGCACACGAGGTCCGACGCGCCGACGCCGCAATTGCAGCCGACGCCGTGCGGGGCAGGGGCGAAGCCGAGGGTCGCGGTCGCCATGTTGGCGGGCGAGAGGCCCATCATGGTCATCCCCGCGGTGTCGAAGCTGGCGGTGATGACGTATTCCATGCCGCACAGCGTGGCGGCATCGGCGGCGGCGCGCATTTCCTCCAGCGCCGACATGGTTTCGATCCAGATGACGTCGGCGCCGCCGGCCTTGAGGCCCTCGATCTGTTCGACGAACACCGCAACCGCCGCGGCCTCGGTAAGCTCGCCGAGCGGTGCGAAAAGATCGCCGGTCGGGCCGACCGAGCCGCCGACCAGGATTTTGCGGCCGGAGGTGTCGGCGACCTCGCGGGCCAAAGCGGCGGCACGCAGGTTGAGGTCATGCACGCGGTTTTGCGCGTTGTGCAGCATCAGGCGCCGCGAGGTGCCGCCGAAGGAGTTGGTGAGGATGATGTCGGCGCCGGCATCGGTGAAATTGCGGTAGAGGCGGGAGATTTCGTCGGGGCGGTCGGCGTTCCACAACTCCGGCGCCTCGCCCGAGGTGAGGCCACGGTCGAACAAGTTGGTGCCGGTGGCGCCATCGGCCAGCAGCCAGCCGCGTT
>JAPLOH010000203.1 GCA_026400845.1 Alphaproteobacteria bacterium | reverse complement strand
GTGCGCCTATCCCCGCGCCGGTGGGGTCGGCGCGAAGAACTCCCAGGGGGCGTATTCCTGGCCGATATCGGTGATTACCTCGATCAGCGCCGGAGAGTTGGCCGCCAGGGCCTCGCGCAGGGCCTTGCGCAGCCCGTCGCCGTCGGTCACCCGCCAGGACGGCACCCCGAAGCTGTTCGCGTAGGTCTGAAAATCCGGGTTCTTCAGCGCCGACCCAGAGTCGCGGCCGTCGAACAGGCGCTTCTGGTCGCGCATGACGTTGCCGTAGGCGGAGTTGTTGAACAGCACCGTCACCAGATTGATGCCGAACTGCATGGCGGTGGCCAGTTCCGCGCCGCCGAACAGGAAGCCTCCGTCGCCGGTGAGGGCGACCACGGGGCGATCGGGATGCGCGACCTTGACGCCGAGGGCCATCGGCACGCCGGCGCCGAGGGTGCCGGAGAAGCCGGAGGTGATGAGGGAGCGGGGGCTGTAGATCGGGAAGCCGAACCAGGACGCATATCCGGTCTGCGTCATCTCGTCGCACAGGATGCCGTTTTCCGGCAGCACGTCGCGGATGGCGTTGAGCCAAGTCATCTGCGGCTGCACGCGCTGCATATCGCTGGTGGTCTTGGCTTTCGCCGCGGCGATGGTGGCGGCGCGGGCCGGGTCCTGCCGGGCGGTGAGCATCGCGGTGAGCGCGCGGGCGGCGTCGGCGCTGTCGGCGACGATGCCGATATCGACCTTGAGGCGACGCATCTCGGCGGGGTCGATGTCGATCCGGGCGAGTTTCGGCGCGCCCGGCCAACGCGTCGGCACGTCAAGCCTGGTGCCGATGCCAACCACCACGTCGGTCGCCGGCCAGAGTTCGATAGCCTCCGCTATGGTCAGCCCGAGGGGATGGCGGGCATCGACGATGCCCTTGCCGGTGCGGAAGGCGACCACCGGGGCGCCGATCTTCTCGGCTAGCGCCTGGATCTCGGCGGCGGCATGCAGGGCGCCGGAGCCGACCCAGATCATCGGGGCCTTGGCGCCGTCGAGCAGCTTGGCCAGGGCGGCAATCTTCTCGACATCCGGCTGCGGATTTGGGGCCAGCGGCAGGGGGGCCATCGGCGTTACGTCGGCGACCGCGGGGAACTGGTCCCACGGCATTTCGAGCGCGACCGGGCTGGGGCGGCCGGACATCATGGCCTGGAACGCCTGCGCCACCTTGTAGGGCGCATCGGTCGGATGCTCGATGCGGTCAGCCCATTTCAGCATGGTGCGCAGGGTCGCCAACTGGTCCGGCATTTCGTGGAGGCTGCCGCGCAGCCCGCCGATCTGGGCGCTCGGCACCTGGCCGGTCAGGCACAGCACCGGCGCATTGAGCCCCCAGCCGGTGACCAGGGCCGCGGTGGTGTTCATCACGCCGGGGCCGGGAACCACCGAATAGGCCGATGGCCGGCCGGTGGAGCAGGCATAGCCGAGCGCCATGTAGGCCGTGGTTTGTTCATGGCGGGCGTTGATCAGCCGCATGCGGTTGGCGTTGCGGGCAAAGGCGTCGAACAACCCGTAGACCTGCACGCCGGGCAGCCCGAACATGGTATCGATCCCATGCCGCAGCAGCCCGTCCACGATCGCCTCGCCGCCTGTCATTCGCGCCATCAGTCGAACTCCTGTGTGTGTTCTGGACCCTGCCACTCCTCGCGGCGCGGGACAATCGATGCGCGCCGGTTCAGCGCGGCTGCATGGCACGCCAGCGGGTGACGTTGCGGTTGTGTTCGTCCAGCGTGCGGGCAAACACATGGCCGCCGGTCCCATCCGCGACGAAAAAAAGTTCGTCGGTGGCCAGCGGCCGTGCGGCCGCCTGCATGGCGGCGAGCCCGGGGCTGCCGATCGGGCCAGGCGGCAGTCCGGGGTTGCGATAGGTGTTGTAGGGGTTGTCGCTATCGAGATCCGCTCGCGTCAACGTGCGCCCGCCGCACATCGCACCGCCCGAGACCGCGTAGATCACGGTCGGATCGGATTGCAGCGGCATGTTGCGCTTGAGCCGGTTGATGAACACACCGGCGATCCGGGCGCGCTCCTCGGGCCGCGCCGTCTCGCGCTCGATGATCGACGCGAGGGTCACGAGTTGCTGTGGTAGCTGGAAGGGGATCGATTGATCGCGCTCGCCCCAGAGCCGGGCGAGGGTGCGCTGCATGGCGACCGCCGCCCGCTCGACCATCTGGGCACGGCTCATGCCATGCTCATACGCATAGGACTCCGGCAGCAGTGCGCCTTCCGCCGGCACCAGCACATCGCCGGATAGCGCCGATGCGTGGTCCAGCAGCGTAGCGATCTGCGCGGCCGTGAGGCCTTCGGGGATGGTAATCCGGTGCTGCACCGGTTTGGCGGTTCTGAGGATGACAAGGACGTCGCGCAGGCTGGCGTTGGCCGGGAAGACGAATTCCGACGCACGCAGCGGCCCGCCGGCGGCGGTCAACATCGCGGCCAGCCCGAAACTTCGTGGGTCAAAAATAAGCCCCGCCTTGAGCAGAGCCTCGCCCACCTCGGTATGGGTCCCGTGAGGAACGATGATGGTCTTGGCCTGTTGCAACGGGCCGGGGGCGACGTAGCGATCACGTGCTTCGCGCAGGAGCGCCGCGCCACCCACGCCGATGCCGCCCAGGACAGTCAGCGTCAAAACGAGCGGACGCAGGCGCATCAGTAGAGCGGTATCAGGCGGTGCGGCCGAACACGACGCTCGCGTTGGTGCCGCCGAAGCCGAAGCTGTTGGAGAGTACCATGTTGATGGGCCGTTGCTGCGCCGTTTTGGCGACGCGATCGATCACGCTTTCGCGGCTCGGGTTTTCCAGGTTGAGCGTCGGCGGCGCGACGTTGTCCCGGATTGCCAGGATGGAGAAGATCGCTTCGATCGCCCCGGCGGCGCCGAGCAGATGCCCGGTCGCGGATTTGGTGGAAGACATCGCGAGTCCCTTGGCATTCTCGCCGAAGAACCGCTCGACGGCTTCCAGTTCGAGATCATCGCCCAGGGGTGTCGAGGTGCCGTGGGCGTTGACATACTGGATCTGGTCCGGCGTGACCTTGCCATTGCGCAGCGCCGCCTTCATGGCCCGGAAGGCGCCTTCATGGCCTTCCGCCGGGGCGGTGATGTGGTGGGCGTCGCCCGACATGCCGTAGCCGATCACCTCAGCGTAGATCTTGGCGCCGCGCTTCTTGGCGTGCTCGTATTCCTCGACCACGACAATCCCGGCGCCTTCGCCCATCACGAAGCCGTCACGATCCTTGTCCCAGGGCCGTGAACCGGTTGCCGGCGTGTCGTTGAACCCGGTGGAAAGGGCGCGGGCGGCGGCGAAGCCGGCCATGCCGATGACATTGACCGCCGCTTCGGCGCCGCCGGCCACCATCACGTCGGCATCCCCGAAGCCCACGAGCCGTGCAGCATCGCCGATCGCGTGCACGCCGGTGGCGCAAGCGGTTACGACCGCGTGGTTGGGTCCCTTGAAGCCATATTTGATAGAGACATGGCCAGAGGCGAGGTTGACCAGCGCTGCCGGGATAAAGAACGGCGAAATGCGCCGGGTCTTGCCTTCATGGATCTGCAGCGTGGTCTCGTAAATCGTCTCGAGACCGCCGATGCCGCTGCCGATCATCACGCCGGTATTGCAGCGCTCTTCCTCGTCGGTCGGCATCCATCCGCTGTCCTCGACCGCCTCGGTGGCGGCGACCATGGCGTATTGGATGAAGCGGTCCATTTTCCGCTGATCCTTGGGCGGGATCCACTCGGCCATGTCGAGCTTGCCCTCGGCTTTGGTGCCCGCAGGGATCGTGCCGGCAATTTTAGCCGCCAGTTCACTGACATCGAAGCGCTGGATCGCGGTGATGCCCGAATCGCCGTTGAGCAGGCGTTTCCACACATGCTCGACCCCGATCCCGAGCGGACTGGCAATTCCCATGCCGGTAACCACGACGCGCCGCATCACTTCCATCCCCAACTAACCTGGCCGCTTGGCCTCAACACGATCGAACGGAAAGCGAGGGCGGCCTCAGGCCGCCTTCTGCTTCTCGATATATTCGACCGCGTCCTTCACAGTCTGGATCTTCTCGGCGGCATCCTCGGGAATCTCGATCCCGAAAGCCTCCTCGAAGGCCATCACGAGTTCCACGGTGTCGAGGCTGTCGGCGCCAAGATCGTCGATGAACGACGCTTCGACGGTCACCTTGCTTTCCTCAACGCCGAGATGCTCGACGACGATCTGCTTCACCCGTTCGGCGATATCGCTCATAAGTCTTCCTTTTCCGCCTGCCGGTTCAAATACCGGTTCATTGGTTGCCAAATTCCGCCCCGAGGGACGGTCGAAACTCGATATCGGTAGCCGCCGTACACGAATCCGTCGCCAGGAACCAATCGAGGGGCGGCGATTAGCATGGTTTCGCCGCGCACGCCAACCGGTTCCGACTCCGGACGCCCGTTTCAACTACCCGACTCCTGGGCGCGCCGCTACTGGGTTGCCTGACGAACCGCATCACGTATTGGTCGATCGCCGTCCCACGGCCTTTGCGCGGGCCGGCGGATCGGGCAGCATCGTGGCACGAAACCAGGGAGTAGCCAGAATGTGGGAACCGAGCACGCGCTATCCGGACCCGAATATCGTCACCCTCGATCCGTCGTTCGCCAAATACCGCATCGCACAATCCTCGGTGGAGCGTCTCGCGACCGGCTGCCGCTGGTCGGAGGGGCCGGTGTGGTTCGGTGATGGCCGCTACGTGCTGTGGAGTGATATTCCAAACAACCGGATGATGAAGTGGGAGGAGGAAACCGGCGCGGTGTCGGTTTTCCGCCGCGGCAACAACTCTAACGGCAACACGCGCGATCGCCAGGGCCGCCTGATCACCTGCGAGCATGACAGTCGCCGGGTGACGCGCACCGAGTATGACGGCAGCATCACTGTGCTGGCGGACAGCTACCAGGGGCGTCGGTTGAATTCGCCCAATGACGTCGTGGTGAAATCCGACGGCTCGGTGTGGTTCACCGATCCGCCATTCGGCATTCTCGGTTTCTACGAGGGCCACAAGGCGGCGCAGGAACTGGCGCCTGCGGTTTACCGTATTGACCCCGATGGTTCGATTGCCATGGTCGCCGACGATGTCCCGGGGCCGAATGGGCTGGCGTTCTCGCCGGATGAGAGCCTGCTCTACGTCGTCGCGTCGCGCGCCGAGCCGCATCGGCAGCTCTGGGCGTATGACGTGCTCGATGGGCGCCGGCTCGCCAACGGACGGGTATTCATCGACGCTGCCGGCGGCACGCCAGACGGGTTTCGCGTCGATGTCGACGGCAATTTGTGGTGTGGTTGGGGCATGGGCGATCCCGAACTCGACGGCGTGCGCATCTTCAACCCCGCCGGCGCCCCGATCGGCCATATCCGACTGCCCGAGCGCTGCGCCAATGTGTGCTTCGGCGGGCACTACCGCAACCGGCTGTTCATGGCTGCAAGCCACGGGCTCTATTCGGTTTATATGAATACGCAGGGCGTCAAGGGGGGGTAGGACATGCCGCAATGGGTGGTGGTTGCCTATGATGGAACCGATGCCGACGCCGCGTCCCGGCGCCAGTCGGTTCGCCCGGCGCATCTGGCCAGCATAGAACCAATGGTCGCGGCCGGCGCCCTGAAGGCGGGGGGCGCGATCCTGGATGACGCCGGGGCGATGATCGGCTCGGTGATCATCGCCGACCTGCCCGTTCGCGCCGCGTTCGACACCTGGCTGGCGAACGACCCTTATGTGACAGGGGGTGTGTGGCAGCGGATCGAGGTGCTCCCCTTTCGCCTTGCGGTGCTCGCCAAATCGTGACGGAGGGAGTGCGCGACGCTCCTCTTGGTTTGCCGGGGGAACTAGACGGCTCCAGTGGGCTGCCGGGAAATCCAGCCGTCGGGCGGGAGGACTTCGCGCGATGAGGAGGTCAGAATGAGCTCGTTGTTCCGCCCGCTTGAGACTTTTGTCGGCATTCCCCATGGGTTGCCCGGACCAGGCTGCCGTGCGGCGGTGCTCGGGGTGCCGTATGATTGCGGCATTCATCCGACGCGGGTCGGTTCGCGGGACGGGCCGGCCGCGGTGCGGCGCCAATCCGCCCGCCTGCTGCGGCGATTCCACGTCAGCGAGGCCGCTTTCGACCCGCTGCTGCGGCTCGGCGCCGTCGATTGCGGTGACGTTTTGCTGGTTCCGGGCCGGCCGGATGCCTCATTTCCCGCCATCGAAGCGGCGGCCGGATTGATCCTCGATGCCGGTGCGGTGCCGATTGCCATTGGTGGTGACGGCTCGGTGTCGTTGCCGCTCATGCGCGCCGCGGCTGCGCGCCATCCCGGCCTCATCGCCCTGCATATCGATGCCCATACCGACGCCTATGCGGAGGACGAGGGCGACGTGCCGTGGAATCCGGCGACCCAGTTCACCCATGCCGCGACGGAAGGGTTGGTCGACGTTTCGCGATCCTGGCACGTCGGCGTCCGCGGCTTCACCTATGTCGGCGGCGTCAAGGCGCGCGCGGAGCGGATGGGTTTCCGGGTGGTGACGACGGAGGACCTGATCCGTCGCGGCTTCGCCCAGACGATGAGCGAGTTTCGCGACGGGGCTGCAGGGCGGCCGGTGTATCTCTGCTGGGACATGGATATTTTCGATCCCTCGGTCGCCCCCGGCGTCTGCACCCCGGCTTGGGGCGGGCTCACCGCGCGCGAGGGCATCGATCTGATGCGCAGCCTCACCGGGCTCGACATCGTCGCGATGGACTTCAACACCGTGAGCCCACCGCAGGACGTGCAGGATATGGCGGCGCATCTGTGCGGGCATATGATGTTGGAGGCGATGCTGCTGTTGTGCCGGCAGATGGAGGATGGGCAAAGCAAGGAAGCGGTTCTTTTTTGAAAAAAAAGAACCAAAAAACTTCT
>JAPLOH010000027.1:2787-3980 GCA_026400845.1 Alphaproteobacteria bacterium | reverse complement strand
GTGGCACGCGCTGCGCGGTTATGCCGCCGCCGGCGATCTGCGCGCCTCGATGTGGGCGCCCTCCGGTGGCAGTGCCAATAATGAAGTGGCCGGGGCCGCGGCAACAGTGTCCCGCCGCGCCCGCGACGCCGTGCGCAACGACCCCTACGCCGCGCGCATCGTCGATCTGTGGACTGGCAACGCCGTCGGCGCCGGCGTCACCACCCGGTGGCCCGACGCCGCCCATGCCGCTGCCTGGCGCCGCTGGTCCGACAGCACCGCGTGCGATGCCGAGCGCCGGCTCGATCTCTACGGCTTGCAGGCCCTGGCCATGCGGGCCGTTGTGGAAAGCGGCGAATGCTTCATCCGGCTGCTGCCGGCCGAGATCACGCCCGCCAACCCGATCGGGCTCCGGCTCCAGGTGCTGGAGAGCGACCATCTCGACACCACACGCACCGGTCTGCTCGACGGGCTCGCCACGCTGCAAGGCATTGGCCTCGATGATGCCGGGGCGCCCGCGATCTACTGGCTGTATCCGCGCCACCCCGGCAACTGGTGGCCCGGCATGCCGGCGGCCTACGCCAGCGAGCCGATCGCCGCGCGCGATGTGCTGCATCTCTACCGCAAGCGCCGGCCGGGCCAGTTGCGCGATGTCTCCTGGCTGGCCCCGGTGCTGACGCGGCTGCGCGATCTTGGCGACTACGAGGCGGCGCTGCTGATGAAGGCCAAGATCGAAGCCTGCCTGGCCGCCATCGTCACCGAAGAGGGTGACGAAGCGCTGACCGGCACCGCGGCCAACCTACTGCGCGATGCCCAGGGCCGGGCGATCGAGGCGTTCGAGCCGGGGATGATCCTGTATCGCCGCGGTTCCGGCAGCGTAGAGGTGGTGAATCCCTCCGGAGGTGGCAGCCACGCCGCCTTCGCCCGCCGCACCCTTGAGGCCGCCGCCGTCGGGGCTGGCCTGACCTACGACCAGGTTTCGGGTGATCTGACCCAGGCCAACTACTCCAGCCTGCGGGCTGGAAAGATCGAGTTCCGCCGGCTCTGCGAGCAGGTGCAGTACGGCATGTTGATTCCGATGCTGGTGCGGCCGATCGCCGAGCGTTTTCACGCCCATGGCGCCCTGCTCGGGCTGTGGGGTGCCGACATGCCGGCTGACGTCAGCCACGTCCCCCCGGCACACGAGATGATCGACCCGTTGAAGGACACCAGCG
>JAPLOH010000027.1:0-2781 GCA_026400845.1 Alphaproteobacteria bacterium | reverse complement strand
TGAAGGACACCAGCGCCCTCATCGCCCAGGTTCGCGCCGGCTTCGTGCCGCTAGCCGAGGCGGTGGGCTCGTTCGGCTATGACTTCCGCCAGGTGGTGGAGGACATCCGCAAGGCCAATGAGGAGATCGATGCCGCCGGCATCGCGCTCGATACCGATCCCCGCCGCGTCGCCAAATCCGGTGTCGCCCAGGACGCGGCCCAGATCGCTGCCGTTGAACTGGCGGCCACTGGTGCCGCCATGCCCCAACGCCCCAACCAGGATCAGACCCCATGAGTTACGGCTACGACCCTGTCGAGGACCTGCTCAAGGTCACCAGCATCCAGAAGAAGTGGCGTGACGGCTTTGCCACCGCGGCACTCGACAGCCGCAAATGGACCAGCCAGGTTGCCCCCGGCGGCGCCATCACGGTTAATAGCGGTGCACTCACGCTGGCCAGTGGCGCCAACGCCAATGACGAGACCTGGATGCTGTCGACCGAGAGCTTCTCGGTGCCGTTCCGTGTCACGGTCGGGCTGACCCTGTCGCAGCGCATCGCCAACCAGAGCTTCTACATCGAGGCCGTCAGCATCGATCGCGACAGCGGCCAACCGGACGGGCTGCATATGCTTGGCCTGCTGTTCGATGGTGTCACCGCGACCCAGGCGAAATATGAGGTGCAAACGGGCGGCATGGTCAGGCTGACCTCGGGCGCCTCGACCGTGCCGACCACAGCCGCAAGCGGGGTCTACGAGCTCGAAGCCTTCGTCGATGAGGCCTGGTTCCACGGCGCGACCATGGACGCCACCACGGCGCGGGCCAATTCCTATCGCCGGCACCAGCAGATCCCCGATCCCAACGTTCAGTATCGGGTGCGGCTGCGCTGGCTCAACGGCGCCACCGCCCCGGCCTCGAGCACCAGTGCCGTCTTCGCCTTCCTCACCGTGCAGGACTACGCCGAACTGACCGCCGAGATCACGGCCGGCCGCGGCCAGTCGGTCGCTGGTCAAGGTGTCGCCGTGCAGGTGGCCGGGTCGCTGGCCGGCTCCAGTTCGATCTTCGTGCAGGGCGCCGCCGCTCGCAGTGCCGGGGTCAATGGCAATCCGCTCTACGTCGCAACTGGCCTCAGCGCCAATCCCGCCGTTGTCACCACCGCCCGCAACGTCGATCTGATGGCCACCCTGATCGGCGCGCTGATTACCAAGCCGTACAGCATCCCGGAGGCGGACTGGCTGTTCGCCTCCGCCCTCGCCGGCATCAGCACCGGCGCCGACACGGCCATTCGTGCGGCGGTGGCAAGCAACCGGCAATACCTCACCGCGCTGCAATTCCAGAACCTCGGGACCGCCGCCACCGAGGTGCAGATCAAGGACGGTGCCACTGTGATCTGGCGCGTCAGCTTGCCGGCCACCATGGCAACACCCGTCACCTTCGATTTCCCGACGCCCCTGCGGGCGACCACCAACACTGCGCTCAACGTCCAGGCGGTCACCGCCAGTTCCGCCGTGGTGGTGAACGCCCAGGGCTATCAGGCGCCGTAGCGCCGCCACCGATCGGAGACCCAGCATGACCGAGACGGCCCAACCGGGCGGGGACATCCCCGAGCCGGCCACAACGCACGCCGATGGACTTCCCACCGGTGGGAAGCCGATCATCGCCGCCCGCGCTTTGGCGGCGCCCGCCACGGTCAATCGCGCCGCCCGCACCGTCGAGGTGGTGTGGTCGACCGGCGCGCGCGCCCGCAACTTTGTCCCGCCGCTCGGCCTGATCACCGAGGAACTCGACATGTCGCCCGCCGCCGTCCGCATGGGCTTGCTCCGGGGTGGCGGCGCGCCGGTGCTCAATACCCACCGGAGCAACGATGCCAGGGACGTGGTTGGCCGGGTGCTCGACGCCCGCATCGAGGCCGGCCGCGGCATCGCCACGCTGCAATTCTCCTCGGCAACCGACGTCGAGCCGCTGTGGCAGCGCGTTGCCGACGGGACCCTGCGCTCGGTGAGCGTCGGCTATCGGGTGCATCGCTACATGCCGATCCAGGATCCCGTCGCCGGCACCGTCCACCGCGCGGTCGATTGGGAGCCCTACGAAATCTCTGTCGTCCCCATCCCCGTAGATCCCGCCGCAGCCGTCCGCGGCGACGGCGACCAGCCGCCAGCGGCCGCGGCAATCGAGCCGGCCATCCCTTTCCCCACGCCTTTCCCCGCACCCCAGGAGACCCTGATGCCTGATCCCGCCACCAAGACCACCACCGCGGTTCCGCCTGCTGCCGCTCCTACGGCGCCCACCGACGCCAACCGTGGCGCACCGTCGATCGCCGACGCCGTGGCCGAGGCCCTGCGCGCCGATCGCGAGCGCAACGCCGCCCTCAACACCGTGCTGACCGCCAGCCGCGGCCTGATCTCCGCCCCGGTCGGTGATGCTCTGCACCAGCGCGCACTGACCGAGGGCTGGACCCCCGATGCCTTCCGCAGCGCCCTGTGGGACGCCATGCTCCAAGGCGCCAAGCCGCCAGCGATCCCGGCCGCGCCGGCCTCGTCCGCCGCGTCGAACGACGATCCGGCGGTGATCCGCGAGGCAATGGCCGAGGCCCTCGCCGTCCGGACCATGCCGGGCTACCAGGCGCCGGCGGGCAGCACTCGTCACGCCGAGTTCCTGGGATGGCGCCCCTCCGAGATGGTCGCCGAACTGATGCGGGCCCGCGGCGAGCGGAACATCCCGCGCGATACCGCCAAGCTGGCTGAGCGCGCCTTCCAGACCACCAGCGACTTCCCGCTGCTGCTTTCCGCCGCGGCCAACAAGATGC
>JAPLOH010000041.1 GCA_026400845.1 Alphaproteobacteria bacterium | reverse complement strand
GGCGGGGGCGGGCGAACACGGCGGCGACCGGGCCTTCTTCCATGATGCGGCCGAGATACATCACGGCCACGCGGTCCGCGAGGTGGCGGACGACGGGGAGGTCGTGGCTGATGAAGAGCATGGCGAGGCCGAGGCGGGCGCGGAGATCGGCCAGCAGAGCGAGGACTTGGGCCTGCACCGAGACGTCGAGTGCGGAGACCGGTTCGTCGGCGACCAGGAAGTCGGGGCCGGAGGCGAGGGCGCGGGCGATGCCGATGCGCTGGCGTTGGCCGCCGGAGAATTGGTGGGGGTAGCGGGCGGCGTGGTCGGGGGCGAGGCCGACTTGTTCCAGCAGGGCGGCGACGCGGGGGGCGCGGTCGGCGCGGGGGAGGAGGGCGTGGATGGTCAGCGCGTCGCCGATCTGGGCGCCGACGCTGCGGCGGGGGTCGAGGCTGCCGTAGGGGTCCTGGAAGACGAGTTGCATGCGGCGGCGGAGCGTTCGGAGGTCGCCAGCGCGGGCGGTGGCGAGGTCGGCGCCGTCGAAGCTGACGTGGCCGGCGGTGGGGGGGAGGAGGCCGAGGAGGAGACGGCCGACGGTGGATTTGCCGGAGCCGGATTCGCCGACCAGGCCGAGGGTTTCGCCGCGGGCGACGGCGAGGGAGACGTCGGTGACGGCTTGGACGGCGCGGCCGCGGCCGAAGAAGCCGCCGGCGGGGAAGTGTTTGGTGAGGCCGGTGGCGGTGATGAGGGGGGTCATACGTTCCACCGGATACAGCGGACCGCCCTTCCTTCGCCGGCCGGTTCGAGGGCGGGGTGGGCGATGGTGCAGGCGGGCGTGAAGCGGTCGCAGCGGGGGGCGAAGATACAGCCGGGCGGGAGGGCGGTGGGGGGCGGGACGACGCCGGCGATGCCTTCGGGGGCGGGGCCGTCTTCGACCGGAGCGCTGCGCAGGAGGGCGGCGGTGTAGGGGTGGCGGGGGGTGAGGAAGACCTCGGCGGTGGGGCCGGTTTCGACGATTTCGCCGGCATACATGACTGCCACGCGGTCGGCGATTTCGGCGACGACGGGGAGGGAGTGGGTGATGAAGAGGAGGGCCAGGCCGCGTTCGCGCTTGAGGTCGGCCAGGAGGTCCAGCACCTGGGCCTGGATGGTGACGTCGAGCGCGGTGGTGGGTTCGTCGGCGATGAGGAGGCGGGGGGCGTTGGCGATGGCGATGGCGATCATGACGCGCTGGCGCATGCCGCCGGAGAGTTCGTGCGGGAAGGCGCGGAGGCGGCTTGCGGGGTCGGGGATACCGACGCGCTGGAGGAGGGCGAGGGCTTCGGCGGTCGCCTGGGCGCGGGGCATGGGGCGGTGGGCGAGGATGGCTTCGGCGATCTGGTCGCCGATGCGGTGGACGGGGTTGAGGGAGGAGCCGGGGTCCTGGAAGATCATCGCCATGGCGGCGCCGCGGAGTTGGCGGAGGCGTTCCTCGGAGAGGCGCAGGAGGTCGGTGCCGTCGAGGAAGGCGGTGCCGGAGATCACGCGGGCGGCGCCGGGGAGGAGGCCGGTGATGGCGAGCGAGGTGACGGATTTGCCGGAGCCGGATTCGCCGACGATGGCCAGTGTTTCGCCGGGGAAGACTTGCAGCGAGACGTCGCGCACCGGGCGGATGGGGCCGTGGGGGGTGTCGATCTCGACGGTGAGGCCGCGGAGGTCGAGGCAGGCCGGGGGCGAGCGCGTCGAGCAGGCGGCTTGCGGTGGGGCGGTAGGCGGGGTGGGGGTCAACCGCGTCGCGGAGGCCGTCGCAGAGGGCGTTCATCACCAGGATGGTGGCGGTGAGGGCGAGGCAGGGCCAGAGGAGCAGGAGGGGGGCCTGGTTCATGGTGGCGCGGGCGGCGCCGATCATCAGGCCCCAGGAGGGGGCGGGGGGGACGACGCCGAGGCCGAGGAAGGAGAGGCCGGATTCCAGCACCACGGCGGCGGCCATGGCGAGCGAGAACTGGACGAGGAGGGGGCCGCCGATATTGGGCAGGATGGTGCGGAGCATGATGCGGGATTTGCCGGCGCCGAGCACGCGCATCGCCTCCACATAGTCCTGGCTGCGGGCGGTCAGCACCCCGGCATAGGCGACGCGGGTGAAGCCGGGGAGGTAGACGAGGGCGAGGACGGGGATGAGCGTCGTGGCGCCGGGGCCGAGCAGGGTGACGACCAGGAGGGCGAGCAGCAAAGGGGGGAAGCAGAGCAGGACGTCGATCGAGCGCAGCGCAAGGATTTCGGCGATGCCGCGGAGGAATCCACCGACCACGCCGAGGGTGGTGCCGACCACGCAGGCCAAAGCGGCGGCGGCGACGGCGACGGAGAGGGAGACGCGGGCGCCCCAGATCAGGCGGGCGAAGACATCGCGGCCGAATTCATCCTGCCCGAGCCAATGGTCGGCGGAGGGGCCGGCGAGGCGGTGGGGGACGTCCATCGATACGGGGTTGGCGAGGCCGAGCCAGGGTGCGAGGAGTGCGATCACCACGATCAGGGCGAAGGCCGCGATGGGTATCCAGGGGAGGCGCCTCATCGCCGCACCCGCGGGTCGAGCAGGCCGTAGAGCACGTCGACGGCGAGGTTGAGGCCGACGAACAGCACGGAGATCACGGTGATGATGCCGACCACCAGCGGATAGTCGCGCGCATTCACCGCGCTCACCAGCAGGCCGGAGAGGCCGGGCCAGTTGAACACGAACTCCACCAGCACGGTGCCGCCGAGCAGGGTGCCGAGTTGCAAAGCGAGGATGGTGACCACCGGCATCAGCGCGGTGCGAACGACGTGGCGGACGAGGATGCGGCTGGGGGTGACGCCCTTGGCGCGGGCGGTGCGGACGTAGTCGCGCAGCATCACGTCGAGCACGGCCGCACGGGTCATGCGGAAGACCACCGCGGAGAGGCCGATGCCGATGGCGCCGGCGGGCATGGCGAGGAGGGCGAGATGCTGGGCGGGGTCGCGCGAGAAGGGGGTGAAGCCGCCGGCCGGCACCCAGCGGAGCATCTGGGCGAACACCATCACCATCAGCGTGCCGACCACGAAGACCGGCACGGCCAAGGCGAGGCTCGCGATCGAACTGCTGATGCGGTCGAACGCGCCCCCCCGGCGCATGGCGGCGGCGGTGCCGGTGGGGATGCCGATCAGCACCGCCATGATGCCGGCGGCGAGGATCAGCTCCAGCGTACGGGGCAGGCGGCGGGCGATCTCGGCGACCACCGGGCTGTCATCCTGCATGGACTGGCCGAGATCGAAATGCAGCAGCCGCCACATATGCAGGCCGTACTGCACGTGCAGCGGCTTGGTGAGGCCGAGCTGCTCGCGCAACTCCTCCACCACCCCGGCATCCGGCGTGGTGCCGCCCTGGGAGAGCAGCAGCTCGGCGGGGTCGCCCGGCACCATGTGGATGGCGAGGAACACCACGGTGGCGACCACCCAGATCAGCACCAGCGATATCCCGAGCCGCCGCAGCAGCCAGGTCATGGAGAGGGGTTCCTAGGCGCCATAGACCTCCGCCGCCGCTGTCGCGGTGATGCTGCCTTCCGCGATATCGCGCGCAACTTGGTCCTTCGGACGCCCGGATGGCAGGCCGAAGCCGCCGGAGCCCGGGGTGATGACGGCGACGATCTGCCCCTTCTTCAGGGCGCCCTGGCCGAGCGAAAAGGGCTCGACGCCGTCGGAGAATGTAAAGCCGCCCATGCCACCGGGCAGCCCGCCTTGCAGGCCCCAGGGGGCGGAGCGCAGGCGGGAGCCGTCGATGCGCAGCCGGCAATCCGCCTCGGCGCGATAGACCCGGCGCAGCCCCATGCCGCCGCGATGGGTGCCGGCGCCGCCGGAGCCGTCGACCAGCTCATAGCGCAGCAGGGTCAGCGGATATTCCAGCTCCAGCGCCTCGGCGGGGAGGTTGGAGGTGTTGGTGAGATGGACATGCACGCCGTCCAGCCCATCCTTGTTGTGCCGCGCCCCGTATCCGCCGCCGATGGTCTCGAGATAGACCCAGAGATCGCCGGTTTTCGGGTGGGTGCCGATGAAGGTGGCGCTGGCGCAGGCGCCATTGCAGGCGGCGATCACCCGGTCGGGGACGGCCTCGGCGAGCGCCCGGTGCACGAGATCGACGACGCGCTGGCACATCGACAAACGACCATTCACCGCCGCCGGATGCGATGCGTTGAGGATGGAGCCCTCTGGGGCGGTGACGGTCAGCGGCCGGGCGAGGCCGGCATTGGGCAGGATTGTCGGGTCCACCACCGTCTTCACCGCGTAGTAAACGGCAGAAACCAGCGCGGTGTAGACGAGGTTCAGCCCGGCCCGCACTTGCGGCGGCCCCTCGAAATGGAGCTTCATCTCCTCGCCGGCGACGGTGATTTCGCAGCTCACCTGCATCTGCCCGGTGATCTCCGGGCTGTCGAACCAATCCTCCGCGCGATAGACGCCGTCGGGGATGGTGGCGATGCCGGCCCGCATCTTGCGCTCGGCGTAGTCTTGCAGCGCGCGCCCGGCGGCGAGCACGGTGGCGGTGCCATATTTGGCGCACAGCGATTGCAGCCGCTCGACGCCGAGGCGGTTGGCGGCCATTTGGGCCCGCAGGTCCGACAGGCGCTCGCGGGGAACCTGGCAGTTGAGCAGGATGAGTTCGAGGACATCCTTCTGCAATTCGCCGGCGCGATAGAGCCGGATTGGCGGGATACGCAGCCCCTCCTGGTAGATATGTGCGTGGCCGCGATCGGCGAAATCGGCGTGGTGGGCGAGGTTCACCGCCCAGGCGACGATGGCGCCATCGACGAACACCGGCTCGGCCAGCACGATATCCGGCAGATGGGTGCCGCCGCCCTCGTACGCGTCATTGCCGCAAAACACGTCGCCCGGCCGCATCTCCTCGACGGGATGGCGCTTCAGGATATGTGGCAGCAGGCCGATGAAGCTGCCGAGATGCATCGGGATGTGCTCGGCCTGGCACAGCGTATTGCCCGCGGTATCGAACAGCGCCGTCGAGCAGTCCCGCCGCTCCTTGATGTTGGTGGAGTAGGAGGCGCGCACCAGCGCCTCGCCCATCTCCTCGGCGATGGAGGCGAAGGAACTGCCGATGACCTCGACAGTGATCGGATCGACCGCGATGTCCATCAAACGCTCTCCACGATCAGGTTGAGGTATGGTTCCACTTTTGCCCGCTGGTTGGGAAGGATCACCGTCGTCGCGTCCATCTGCTCGACGATGGCGGGGCCAGCGATCTCGTTGCCGGCATCGAGCTTCTCGCGGTCATACACAGGGCAGGCGACGAAGCCGCCGGCCTCGGGCAGCCAAACCTCGCGGCTGCCGATCAGGGCGGCGGAGGCATCCGGCCCGGCATCGGAGCGTGGCTTGAACTCGGCCTTCTCCACGCTGCCCGCCGCCTCGATGCGGAAGGTGACGAGCTGCACCGGCTCCTCCTCGGCGACGAAGCCGTACATGCGACGATGGGCGGCGGCGAAACCCTCGGCCAGAGCGTCGAGGCTGGCCTGGGTCACCGGCCCCTCCGGCAGCGCGATGGGGAGTTCGTAGTTCTGCCCGGCATAGCGCATATCCACCGTGCGGGTGATGCGGCGATCGGCGGCCGGGATGTGCTCCTCGGCGAACCAGGCGTCGGCCTGTGCCGCAAGATCGGCGAAGGCCGCCTCGGTCGCCGCCCCCGCCGCCGGCTCCAGCAGCGTGAGGCGGGTGGAGGCGAAATCGGCGCGCAGATCGGTCAGCAGCAGGCCCATGGCGCAGAGGATGCCGGGATTGCGCGGGACCATGATGCGGGTGATGTCCAGTTCGCGGGCGAGGCGGGCGGCGTGCACCGGCCCGGCGCCGCCGAACGCCACCAGCGTGTAGTCGCGCGGATCATGCCCACGCTGCACGGAGATCACGCGGATGGCCTTGGCCATATTCGCCGTCACCACCGAGAGAATGCCCTGGGCGGTTTCCATCACGCCCATGCCGAGTTTTTCGGCGAGCCGGCCGATGGCGGCGCGCGCGAGGCCCTGGTTCACCTTCATCCGCCCGCCCAGCAGGTATTCCGGGTTGAGCGTCTGCAACACCACATTGGCGTCGGTGACGGTGGGCTCGGTGGCGCCGAGGTCGTAGCAGACGGGGCCAGGATGCGCGCCGGCCGAGCGCGGGCCGACCTTGAGCAGCCCGCCGCTATCGACATAGGCGATCGAGCCGCCGCCGGCGCCGACGGTGTGGATATCGAGCATCGGCGCCTTGATCGGGTAGCCGTGCACCATGGCCTCGGAGGCCAGGCGGCATTCGCCATTGGCGAGCAGCGCGACATCGGTGCTGGTGCCACCCATGTCGAAGGTGATGAGGCCAGGGATGCCAGCGAGCTTGCCGATCGCCTGGGCGCCCACCACGCCGGTGGAGGGGCCGGAGAGCACCGTGCGCACCGGCAGCCGGGCCGCGGCATCGAAGCCGATCACCCCCCCGTTGGACTGGGTGAGATGCGGCGTAGCGGTGACGCCGAGGTCCTTCACCCGGGCGGCGAGGCGGGTGATGTAGCCCTGCATCACCGGGCCGAGATAGGCGTTGACCACGGCGGTCGAGAGCCGCTCGAACTCGCGGAATTCGGGCGCCACCTGGTGGGAGGCGCAGGCGAACACCTCGGGGAATTCCTCGGCCACGATGCGCATCGCCGCCGCCTCGTGATCGGGCCGCACGAAGCCGTAGAGGAAGCACACGGCGACCGCCTTCACGTCCGCCGCCTTCAGTGTTCGCACGGCCTCGCGCACCGCCGCCTCGTCGAGCGGGGTTTCCACCGTGCCGTCATGGTGCACGCGCTCCGGCACTTCGAGGCGCAGGTCCCGGCTCACCAGGGTCGGCGGCTTCTCGGTTTGCAGGTCGTACAAATCGGGGCGCTTCTGGCGGCCGATCTCCAGCAGGTCACGGAACCCGTCGGTGGTGATGAGCCCGGTCTTGACGCCCTTGTGCTGGATCAGCGCGTTGGTGGCGACCGTGGTGCCGTGGCCGAAATAGCCGACATCCCCAGGCGCGGCGCCGACGCGGGCGATGCCCTCGGCGATGCCCTGGGCGATGCCGCGCGAGGGATCATCGGGGGTCGAGGGCACTTTCCACACCTCGACGCGCCCGGTCTCCACCTCGAAGAGGCAGACATCGGTGAAAGTGCCGCCGGAATCCACGCCGATACGCCAGACCATGTGTGTCGCCTCTATTCGTTAGCTGGAATACGTGCCCGTCCAGGCCACGCCGTACCCGAAGGCACCCGGACATCCCACCACATCGGCGGCAAAGCCCGCCCCTTGTTCGAGGGCCGAGGCGAGTTCGCCGCCGCGCAGCAGCGAAGTGAGGCAGGCCGCGATGAAACCGTCGCCGGCGCCGAGCGTGTCGATGAATTCGGCCGGCACGATGCCCTGGGTGAGGATCTCACCCTCCGCGAACGCCATTGCCCCCTGCACGCCGCGGGTGGCGACCGCAAGCCATGGCCCGGCGGCGACGCACGCACGCAACAGGGCGGCGACTTCGGTGTCGGCACGGTTGGGCGCAGAGACAAAGGCGATATCGATGTGCGGCAGCACGCGGGCGAACACGGCATCGCTCCAGCGCTCGGAAAAATCATAGGAGAGCTGGGCAGCAACATTGCGGAGTCGCGGCAGTTCGGCGTCGAGTTCGCTGAAGATCGAGGTGTGGATAGCGTCGAACCCGGCGATATAGGCGAAATCGTCGTCGGTGAAATCGTAGCGGCCGCGCACGCCGGGCTCGCCGCGCAGGAAGCGGCGGTCGCCGCCATCATGGCGGATGAAGGCGCGGGCGTTGGCCCCGGGCACGCGGCGCATGCGGCTGGTCTCGATCCCCTCGTCGTCCAATGCCGCGGCGATCAGGTCCCCCCCGGCATCGGTGCCGAGACAGCCGAGATAAGACGCGATCAGGCCGAGCCGATGGGCGAGTACGGCGACGTTGACGGCGTTGCCGCCGGGGAATTGCAGCCCGGCGTCGACATAGGTGTCGACTGTATTGTCGCCGAGGCCGAGCAGGCGGGGTCCGGCCGGTCGCATCGCCATGTCAGTACTCCACTTTCCACATATAGCGGCGCTCGCCGAGCGGCCTGCCGAGCAGTAGCGATAGATTGGCGCTGATCCGCTTCAGCGCCGCCTGCAGCACATAGGGCGCGACGATGGGGCGGATCGCCGTGTCGATGCCGGGCATGGCGAAATCGCGCGAGTCGTAGACCATGGCGCGCGGGGCATAGCGGTCGCAGAAGCGCACGACGCGCTCCATCAGCGGGCGCGAGGGGTCTTCGCCGAGGATGAGGATCAGCGGCGTGGTCTCGTCCACCGCCTCGAACGGGCCGTGGAAGAACTCGGCGGCCTCCAGCGCGGTGGAATGCAGCCGCAGCATCTCCATCACGATGCAAACGCCGAACACGTAGGCGGTGGTGAATCCGGGGCCGGAGGCGATGTGGTAGATCACCTTGTCGGCCGCGATGCGCGCCGCGTCTTCCTGGCCGCGAACGTCCGAGGCGGCGGCGGCATCGGCGAGCGCCACCGGTAGGGCCTTCAGTGACGCCATCAGCGGTGCCGCCAGCGCCCAGCCGTCCTTCGCCGCCATCACGCCGGCCACCAGCGCCTGCATCACCATGAACAGTGCCGGGAAGCTCTCGGAGGTCTCGCCGACTGCGAAGACGTGCTGCGCGAGGCCAGCCAGCGGTTTGTCGGCGCGCTGGGTGAAGGCGACGGTACGGCAGGGCTTTCCGCGCAGCCATTCGCCGGCTGCCACCGTCTCCTTGGTGGTGCCGGATTTGCTGGCGATCAGCACGAGGGTGCGCGCATCGAGCCGCGCCGGGTCCTGCGTCATCAATTCGGCGGGGAACCAGCGCCGCACATCGAGGCTCCCGCTTTCCCGCTCGGCCCAGTACTGGATGCCGAGCATGGCGCGATTGGCGGAACCCGCCGCCACCATCACGATGCGGTCGATCTCCGGGGCGAGGCGGCGGCCCAGCGCATGCGCCCCGTCCAGCAGCGACACCGCGGTTGCCAGCCCGTCGATCATCGCCTGCCGATCCAGTGCCGCCGCCATGAGTCCTCCGAGGGTTCGCCCGATTGGTATATACCAGTCAACATTCCAGGCAAGCCATCATGGCACTGGACAAATCCGCCACTTCGCGTCCCGCTATCGGGGATGACAAAGGAGTGACTCGTATGGCCCCCCCGATGGTGAGGATCAAGCCGGACCAGGAGCTGCCGCACCGCACCTCGGTGGTGGTGATCGGTGGCGGCATCGTCGGGGCCTCCACCGCGCTGTTCCTCGCCGAGAAGGGCATCCCCGTCGTGCTGTGCGAAAAGGGCCAGATCGGCGCCGAGCAGTCCGGCCGCAACTGGGGCTGGACGCGGGTGATGGGGCGCGACGTGCGCGAAATACCGCTGGGGATGGAAAGCCTCAAGCTGTGGCGGCGGATGAACACCCTGGTCGGCGCCGAAACCGGCTTCCGCCAAACCGGCATCGTCTATCTCTGCCAGACCCAGGCCGATGTCGATCACCATCTCGCCTGGCTCGAAAAGGCGCGGCCCTACCAGGTGGAAAGCCGGATGCTGACGCCCGATCAGGTCGACGAGGTGCTGCC
Organism: Alphaproteobacteria bacterium; assembly: GCA_026400845.1. Taxonomy (GTDB): domain Bacteria; phylum Pseudomonadota; class Alphaproteobacteria; order Acetobacterales; family Acetobacteraceae; genus CAIYPH01. The sequence goes on along the minus strand of JAPLOH010000041.1, from coordinate 5,866 downwards.
CGGCAGTTCGCGGCGCTGGGCCGGCGGGCTGCATACCCCGTCCGACGGGCGTGGCGAGCCGCAAATGGCGGCGCCCGCGATTGCCACCGCGGCCCAGCAGCGGGGCGCCAAAGTGTTCACCGAATGCGCCGTGCGGGGGATCGAGACCAAGGCCGGACGCGTCTCGGGGGTGGTGACCGAGCGCGGCACCATCGGCTGCGACAGCGTGGTGCTGGCCGGCGGCGCCTGGTCCCGCCTGTTCGCCGGCAGCCTCGGCATCCACAACCCCACGCTCAACATGCTGGGCTCGGTGATGCGTACCAACCCGATCGATGGCGGCCCTGAGGTGGCGGCCAGCGGCGCCGGCTTCGCGTTCCGCAAGCGGCTGGACGGCGGCTACAACGTCTCGATGCGCAATTCCTCGATCGCCGACATCACGCCTGACAGCTTCAAGCTGTTCTTCCAATTCGCGCCGCATCTCTGGACCAGCCGCAAGGAGATGAACGTCCGCATCGGCGCCCGCTTCTTCGAGGAGCTGATGCGCCCGACCCGTTGGTCGCTCGACCAGAAGACGGTGTTCGAAACCATCCGCATCCTCGACCCCAAGCCCAACGTGGCCGCCCAGCGCGCGGCGCGCGATCTGTTCGCCAAAACCTTCCCCGCCATCGCCGCGATGACCATTGCCGAGACCTGGGGCGGGCTGATCGACGTGACGCCGGATGTGATCCCCATCATCTCCGCGGTGGACTCCCTGCCCGGCTTCCATCTCGCCACCGGCTTCTCCGGCCACGGCTTCGGCATCGGGCCGGGTGCGGGCAAGCTGATGGCCGATCTCGTGGCCGGCGACACCCCCGCGGTGGACCCCACACCTTACCGCCATTCCCGCTTCCTCGACGGGACGTGGCGGCAGGACCGGCAGATGGCTATGCTGTAGCCTCACCATCTGGGGGTAGACCGGCAGTGATTGCTCATCGCGTCATCGAGGCCAACGGCATCCGCGTCCGCATCGCCGAGGCCGGCAGCGGGCCGGTGGTGTTGCTGTGCCACGGGTTCCCGGAATCCTGGTATTCCTGGCGGCATCAGATCCGCGCCCTCGCCGAGGCCGGCTACCACGCCGTGGCGCCGGACATGCGAGGCTATGGCGGCACCGACGCGCCGGCCGCGATCGATCAGTACACGATGAATCACCTGGTCGGCGACATGATCGGGGTGCTCGATGCACTGGGCGCCAAGCGCGCCGCCATTGCCGGGCATGACTGGGGCGCGCCGGTGGCCTGGAACACCGCCCTGCTGCGGCCGGACCGCATTCGCGGCATCGTCGGCCTCTCCGTGCCATTCCGCCCGCGCGGCCCAATTCGGCCAAGCACGGCGATGCCGCAGACCGCCACCGAGCATTTCTATCAGCTCTATTTCCAGACCCCCGGCATCGCCGAGGCGGAGTTGGAAGCCGATCCGCGCCACAGCCTGCGCACCATCCTGCTCTCCGGCTTCGGCGATGATGCGGCGCCGGACGCCATCGCCATGGTGCCGCGCGACGGCGGCATCCTGACCCGGATGCACCCGCCGGCCGATCTGCCGGCCTGGCTCACCGAGGCCGATCTCGACTATTTCGCCGCCGAATTCGCCCGCACCGGATTCCGGGGCGGGCTCAACTGGTACCGCAACATCGACCGCAACTGGGAGCTGTCCGCCCCCTTCGCCGGCGCGCTGGTGCAGGTGCCCGCGCTGTTCATGGCCGGTGACCGCGATCTTGTGGTGCGCTTCCCCGGCATGGACAAGCTGATCCCCAATCTCGGCCGCTTCCTGCCGCAGTTGCGCGGCACGGTGATGCTGCCGGGCTGCAGCCACTGGACCCAGCAGGAGCGTGCCCTCGAGGTCAACGCCGCGATGCTCGATTTCCTCAAGGACCTGCCGGCGTGAGCGTCCCCACCGAACATCGCGCCGAACGGGTGAGCATGACCGCACTGCTCGGCGTGCTCGGCATCGTCTATGGCGACATCGGCACCAGCCCGCTTTATGCGATCAAGGCGAGCCTTGAGCGTTTCAAGGCGGGCGGCCTCGCGCGCGGCGACGTGCTGGGCGTGCTGTCGCTGATTTTCTGGTCGCTGATCCTGATTGTCACCCTCAAATACATTCTGCTGGTGATGCGGGCCGATAATCGCGGCGAGGGTGGCATTCTCGCGCTGATGACGCTGGCCCAGCGCGAGGCGAAAGGCCCGCGGGCGCGCGGCTTCCTGTCGATCGTGGGTATTTGCGGGGCCTGCCTGTTTTTCGGCGATGGCACCATCACCCCGGCGATTTCCGTGCTGTCGGCGATCGAGGGGCTGGAAATCGCGGCACCGCAGTTCAAGGACTATGTATTGCCGCTGTCGCTGGTGGTGATCGTGGCGCTGTTCCTGGTGCAGTATCGCGGCACGGCAAGCATCGGCAAGTTGTTCGGCCCGGTGATGACGCTGTGGTTCGCCGTCATCGGCGCGCTCGGGCTGATCGAGATCATCAACCATCCCTCGGTGCTGCTGGCGATATTGCCGATCTACGGTTTCCAGGTGCTGGTCCAGCACGGCTTCCTCGCCTTCCTGGTGCTCGGCTCGGTGGTGCTGTGCGTTACCGGCGCGGAGGCGCTCTACGCCGACATGGGGCATTTCGGCCGCCGGCCGATCAGGCTGGCCTGGCTGTTTTTCGTGCTGCCAAGCCTGCTGCTGAATTATTTCGGCCAGGGCGCGTTGGTGTTGTCGGACCCGGCGACGCTGAGCAACCCGTTCTTCCTGCTTGGCCCGGAGTGGCTGCGTCTGCCGATGGTGCTGCTCGCCACCGCCGCGACCGTGATCGCCAGCCAGGCGATGATCTCGGGCGCCTATTCGATGGCGCGGCAATGCACCCAGATGGGCTTCCTGCCCCGCCTCACCGTGCTGCATACCAGCGCTACGGAGGAGGGCCAGATCTACCTCCCACAGGTCAACGCGGCGCTGCTGATCGGCGTGCTGATCCTGGTTTTCACCTTCCGAACGTCCGATAGCCTGGCCTCGGCCTATGGCATCGCGGTGACCGGCACCTTCACCTGCACCTCGATCCTCGGCATGCTGGTGTTCCGGCGTCGATACAATTGGTCGCGGTTCGCCGCCTTCGGTGCGTTCGGCTTCTTCTTCGCGGTCGACTTCACCTATTTCACGTCCAACGGGCTGAAAATCCCCGAGGGCGGTTGGGTGCCGCTGGCGTTCGGCCTGTCGCTGCTGACGGTGATGCTGAACTGGAAGCGCGGCCGCACCCTGCTGTTCGAGCGCTGGCAAACCGACAGCATGCCGCTGTCCTCCTTCCTCGCCCGGCTGCCGCAGTCCCGCACCCATCGGGTGCCGGGGATCGCGGTGTTCATGACCGGCGATTCCGAGCGGGTGCCAAGCGCGCTGCTGCACAACCTCAAGCACAACAAGGTGCTGCACGAACGGGTGCTGTTCCTCACCGTGCAGAACATCGATGTCCCGGAGGTGCGCGCCGGGGAGCGGGCCGAGGTGTCCGAACTGGCGCCGGGCATCCATCGGGTGCTGATCCGCTACGGATTCATGGAAAGCCCGAACATCCCGCGCGAACTCGCCAGCCTCCAGGCGCAGGGGCTCACCATCGACCCGATGCAGGCGAGCTATTTCCTCGGCCGCGAGACCCTGGTCGGTGCCAAGGCATCGAAGCTGCCGAAATGGCGGATGTGGCTGTTCCTCTACATGTCGCGCAACTCGGTCTCGGCGACTGAGTTCTTCCGCATTCCCTCTGACCGGGTGGTCGAACTCGGGGTGCGGGTCGCGATATGAAGCATTGATCGGTTGGTTCGGGTAGGAGAAATGGGAATAATTTTTTTGAAAACCGCCACCCGCCGCGTATTTGCTCTCAGGCGTGAATTCGCTACCTGTTTTTCTTCCCGCTGAAAGGCAAAACCCGTGACAATGCTGCTCGAAGAACGCCACGGCGCCACCGTAGTGCTCACCATGCACCAGCCCGCCCGCAAGAATGCGCTGGCGATGGCGATGCGCGAGGAGATGATCGTGGCGCTCGAACGCATCGAGGCGGATGCCAGCGTGCGCGCCGTGGTGATCACCGGCTCCGATGGCACGTTCTGCTCGGGCGGGGATATCAGCGGCATGAACGCCGCCGATTTCGCCGGCGGGCGGGAGCGATTCCGGATCACCCACCGCCTGGTGCGGCTGATGATCGAGAGTGCCAAGCCGTTCATCGCCGCCGTCGAGGGCTGGGCCGCCGGCGCGGGGATGGGGGTGGCGACCTGCTGCGATACGGTGGTGGCGGCACAGGGCGCGCAATTCGTCTCGCCCTTCAACCGCCTCGGCCTGGTGCCGGATTTCGGCCTGCTGCACACGCTGCCCAGGCGTGTCGGCGAAGGTCCGGCACGGCAGATTTTTCTGCGCGGCGCGCCGTTCGATGCCGAGCATGCCTTCAAGATCGGTATGGTCGACGAGATCGTGCCGGACAGCACCGCGCTCTCCCGTGCGCTGGCCATTGCCGATGAATTCGCCAACACTGCGCCCATTCCGCTGGCGATGGTGAAGAACTACATGAGCCGCGGGTTGGCCGAGGCGCTGGACTGGGAGCGCAACGCCCAGGCGGCGATGTTCCTTACCGCCGACCATGCCGAGGGCCGCGATGCCTTCCTCGCCCGGCGCAAGCCGGTTTTCACTGGACGCTGAGCATGAACGTTGATCTGAACGCCCTCGACGACGAGACCTTCCGCGCGACCGTGCGGGACTGGGTGGTCACCAATTACCCGGAGGAACTGCGCAACCCGCCCAAGCGGCTGCACTGGCGCGACAACAAGGTGTGGTATTTCAAGCTGGCCGAGAAGGGCTGGCTCTGCCCGGGCTGGCCGGCCGAGCATGGCGGTATGGGGCTCAATGCCGGCAAGCAGATCATCCTGCTCGGGGAATTCGAGCGCCACGGCGTGGCCCGCACCAATGACCACGGGATCATCATGGTCGGGCCGCTGCTGATCCAGTACGGCACGGATGCGCAGCGCGCCGAGTTCCTGCCGAAAATCCTCGCGGGTGAGCATATCTGGTGCCAGGGCTATTCCGAGCCCAATGCCGGCTCCGACCTTGCGAGCCTGCGGACCTCCGCCGTCTCCGACGGGGACGATTGGGTGGTCAACGGCCAGAAGATCTGGACCACGCTGGCCAATGACGCCAACTGGATCTTCCTGCTCGTGCGCACCGATCCTGGCGCCAAGAAGCAGGAGGGCATCACCTTCCTGCTGGTGCCGATGGACAGCCCAGGCATCACCGTGCGGCCGATCATCAACATCGATTTGCATGACGAATTCTGCGAGGTGTTTTTCGACAATGTCCGCGTGCCCAAGCGCTGGACGGTCGGCGAGGTCAACAAGGGCTGGACGATGGCGAAGAACCTGCTGGGGTTCGAGCGCATCTATCTCGGTTCGCCCAAGCTCTCCGGCTACGCGCTGTCCCGCCTGCGCATGCTGGCCGAGCGCATGGGCACCTGGGAGGAGCCGAACTTCCAGGACCGCTTCACCCGGCTGCGCATGGAAATGGACGACCTCAAGGCGCTGCACGCCACCTTCGTCGACATCGTGCGGCGCGGCGATGCGCTGGGGCCGGATGTCTCGATGCTGAAGGTGATCCAGACCGAGCTGTTCCAGAAAATCACCGACGAGATGATGGATATCGCCGGCGCCAATGCCGGGTTGCTGGAGCCGATGGAGGGCAACCGCAACCTGCATCCCTCCGGCCAGTTCATCCAGGCATAACCGAGATCGCCGTTGGCAGCGTTCTTCATCACCACCGCCTTGTCCACGATGCTCGCGCAATTGGCGGTCAGGCAATACAGCACGAAGGTCGGCGCGTATTTCTCGGCGATGCGGAAGATCACCGTG